>JBCCFB010000148.1:0-15376 GCA_039029995.1 Planctomycetota bacterium | reverse complement strand
CTTCGTATCCGACTCCGATGGATATTCGCGCGGTCCGATCTGATGACAACTTCTTTCCGCATTACGGAGTCCAGCCCGGACCCACAATGTTCCCTCTGAACGCGGAGCCAGTTTACGGAACCATTGTCGATGCCGGAAACGATGAGACGATTACGGCTGAAGGCGTGACCGAATCAGTGACCATAGATCTGCGGCCGGAGCAGGCTAGTTTTGTCGGTGACAGGCTGACCAGCCAGTTCACTTGGCTGAATTCACCGTTTTCACTTCCTGTCAACGGTACCGGTGGCGATTCTGACGACCGGTTAACGGGCAATCACATAGACAACGTGTTACTCGGTAAAAGTGGAAACGATATTCTGATCGGTGGAGTCGGTCGTGACTATCTCGATGGCGGCAGCGGAAACGACCTTTACGTCATACGCCCCGGTCATGGACGTGACACGATCATCGAAAGATCTGCCGGCGGTCACGACACCATTCGTTTTGAAGGAACAGAAAATCTGGATTCGCTACCCGATGATCTGACCTTCCAAAGGCTCGGCGATGATTTGCTCGTCCGCCTTGAGTGGGACGGCGATGCGAACAGAAACGCGGATTCCATTCGCATTCGAAACATGAACGATCCGGATTCGCGTGTTGAATCCCTGTCCCTTCACAATACTGATGGATTCCTCGTTCGAGTCAGCCTGCTGTCAGCGTTCGCAAATGCGGATAATTCACGGCAGAGGTTTGATCTTGCAAACGGCTCAGATGGATTCGGTAGACTGGTAGCTCCCGTTTAGGTCTGCCATTGAACCAGTCTGCAGGATTGCCTTGAGATGAATCATCGCCTGACAACGCGGCTACCGTTCGCCTTTGTTCTGCTATCGTGCCTTTGCTCGTTAGTGCATGGGCAACAGGATATCCAGCAATCACTTCAACAGTACATTGATCAAGCTGTCGAAAAAGAGATGGTTGCCGGAGGAGTGGTTCTGGTCATCCATAGGGGAGAACAGATATTCTCAACGGAGTTCGGGTTCGAGAACATCGAATCCGGAACTCAGTTTCACGCCGAATCACCATTTGCTGTTGCCTCGATCAGCAAACCGTTACTGGGCACAGCTCTCTACCGGCTCGTAGACGCTCAGCAACTGGACGTTGATCTGCCTGTATCAGAGTATCTTCCGGAATTTGCAGATTGCCGCCTCGAATCGGGTGAAGCACTCGAACGCGCTCCGACGACGACTGAACTGCTGACCCATATTTCCGGCATCAGGTATGACCGCGCTGACAAAGGGCGAATCTGGTATCTGAGCTGGACACAAGGTCAATCTCTGGACGCGGTGGTCAGTCATATCGCTTCCGAGTTTCCTTTCAAAGCGCAGCCCGGAACTCGCTACGCATACAGTGGCATCGGAACAGATGTTGCAGCTCGCGTCGGGGAAGTCGTCTCCGGACTTGCACGCAATCAGTTGCTGGACGAACAACTGGCATCACCCCTTGGAATGGCCAACACTTTCTACGCGACAGCGCAGGGCTTTGCAGCGCGGGAATTGGCACTGCCGACACGGTACTATCACGACAAGGATACCGGCGAACTTCGCACAGGGCGACGACGCGTGCCTCCGCAGGACGGGCATTACAACGCATCGGGCGGAGGCGTCGTATCAACCGCACCTGATCTTGCAAAGTGGCTGATGATGCTTCGAGCAGGCGGGAAGCTACCCGATGGAACGAGCTTCCTTACTGATGAAAATCTCGAGTTGATGCTGACGCCGGTTGAGGGCAGTTACAACGCGCAAGGCGGATTATTCGTTCGACGCCGCGATGAAGACAATAATCCGGTCAAATACAAACACACCGGATCAACAGGAACAACCGTCTGGATCGACTTCGAACACGACATCATCGGGATAATACTCACACAGACCAGTTCTTCGTCAGAGTTCAGAACAGGATTGGAGCAACTCATTGAGGCACTCCTGCTGGACTTGGAGCCGGCTGACGGATAAATGCGGCACAAAGGACCTCCAATCAACCAGCCGGGGAGCCATCGGTTTGCCGTGCTGCGGTTTATTCTCCATCGAAGCCCAGCTAGAATGTCGCCGTCTTTCTTTTACCGGTTGCGTACATTGATGGAGGAATAAATGGCGGGTAAGAAGAACAAGCTTTCGGCTGCATCTGCACTTAAGAAACTGAAAGAAGGTAACGAGCGTTACCTCGGTCATGATCCCGTCAACTACCAGACGGAACACGAACGTGACGATTTCAAAAACGGCCAGAAACCCTACGTCGCAATCCTGTCGTGTGCTGACAGTCGGGTCAGCCCCGAAATCATGTTTAACGCGGGCATGGATGAATTGTTTGTCATCCGTGTCGCAGGCAATATCGCTGACACTACGTCTATTGCGAGTATCGAATACGCGGTAGCCCATCTGGGGACCAAGCTTATTCTCGTTCTCGGACATGAAAGTTGCGGGGCCGTCGGGGCCGCACTTGCAAATGACGAGGAAACGATGGACCTCGGTTACAACCTGAACACACTGGTTGCGCATATCAACCCGGCCATCGCGGCGGCAAAAAAGAAGCGCAGTTTCAAGAAAGATCCGCTTGCAACAACCGTAAAAGAAAACGCACGTCTGACCGCTGATGAATTGAGAACCCGATCTCCGATCATCGCGAAAGCTCGTGGCGTGAAAATCGTTGCTGGCTACTACAACCTGATCACTGGAAAAGTGGAATTTTCGGATCCCTGCTAGTCTAAAAACGCAGATTTGAAATAGCCGCAGAATGCTGCTCAGTTCAACTCAGAACTTGAACTGCATTCATGCGGCTTTTTTGCTATCCAGTCAATTTATCAGGATTTCATTCAGGGCTGACCACTGGCTTGCGCCACGCGAATTCTAATTCTCAACGCTTTCTAATTCTCAACGCTCCTCCAATTGGTAGCTAACAAAGCCGATGCAGAACTCTATTCATTCCACGAAAGAACAACCGGCTTTTCGGTTCAATATTCGGTTTCTCCTGCTCGCTACTGCGCTAGTAGCGATTGCGCTTGTGCTCACGGCTCCGATGAGGAGTTTTCTACCATGGTTCTACTACGAGGAATTCAACGGCGTGAGAAACCGACTGGAAGCTGTTGAGGGGCTGGAAATCAAAAGTCACTGGCAGCACCAGGACATGACGCTTGAGGATTGCGGCTTTTCTGTGGCCGTTGATGGAATTGAGGTGAGCCTGACGTTTTTTGATCACCAGGACTGGGTCGGGCTCTTCGAAGAAACTGAAGGCATTGTCTATGAAGATGAATCCGGCCAGAAGTATTTGACCCGCGATCAACTTCAACGTGATGGACTCAACATTGAAGGACTGTCTGATGTACTCGAAAATCTCGATGCAGTCGTTGAGATTTGCGAAACATCATCGGGCATCGAATACAATCGGGAAGCGCAAAACCAATCGGGCGAGTTCAACTTCAAACGGTGGGCAAATATTCGGAAGGCACAACAGTAGTCATCCGATGTCCGCCTCATTGACCTAATCCAGCCGGAAAACCCGGAGTCAGTCGAATGTCATTTGCAACTTACCTGTATTTCGAGGGCAATTGTGCTGCCGCATTCGATCATTACCTTCAAACATTCGAAGCCGCTGAAATCTGCCGGCAGTTCTATTCTGACGGACCAGCGGAGCTTTTCGAAAACGCCAGACCTGAATGGATCATGCACACTTCGATAATGCTGGGCGATTCGACGTTAATGGGAGCCGATCGCGTTCCCTGTCCGGATTCACCTCTTGTTGAGTGCAACAATTTTGCCGTGATGTATAAGCCGGCGACAATCGAAGAAGCGGAAGGGCGTTTTGAGAAACTAGCGGTTGATGGAACGGTTACGATGCCGCTTCAAGAAACATTCTGGGGCTCCTATTTCGGAATGTGCAAAGACCGTTACGGAATCAACTGGATATTCAATTGCGCTCTAAGCAATAGCCCTTCGCAGTAACCCTTTCTGATGTCGCTCGCATAACGTCGCTTGATCCGACAAGCCACTCTTTCCGACCTTCTGAATTTAGCACCCGACCGAATGGATGTACCCGTGAGAACTCAATTCATCTTGTTAATCATTGCCATACTGCCGATCTCCAACCTCGAGGCCATGACACGTTCAGAGTCAGCCCGCGACGCTCTGGAAGCGTGGGCCGCGGCGTTTAACTCAAACGATTCCGAAGTTCTGCTTGAGTTCTATGACAACTCCAATGAGACGGTAGTGGTTGTCTCCAGCGGAACACTGGTGAGTGGTCTCGAATCTTTCGAGTCCGTAGTAAGGACCGATTTCCAGTTCGTCACATTTTCAGATTCCAGGATTGAAGATGTTCACGAACGCCAACTAACCGATGAAGTTTCGGTTTTCACATTTGAACACCGATTCGTTGCGAACGTGACTGAAGAAGATACACGGCTACAGGGCCACGTCCAAACGACGATCGTCATGCAGAAACTCGACGGCATCTGGAAAATCGTTTCTGAACATTCTTCAGCTCTTCCGGATGTTGAGAGAATGGTGCCTATTGACGAGAACGGAAACCCGCTTGAAGGTGAGGCTGTTCCGGCCGTTCCCGAAAACGACTCTATCGACTACGTCGAACTCCCGATGACTGATCCTGAGGCAACTAAGCAGTTCTATGCAACTCACTTCGACTGGGAGTTTGAAGATTGGGGAGCCGACTATATCAGCTTCTCAGGTGCGGGAGTCACCGGAGGCTTTAATTCTGCTTTGTCGACAACCGGACTGGACAATGGCCCGTTGATTGTCATGTATTCTGATGATCTGGATGGGAAACTTCAGGAGCTTAGGGATGCAGGTTGTGAAATCGCTCGTGAGGTTTCGTTTCCCGGAGGTCGCAGATTCCTCTTCGTCGACCCGAACGGAAATCACGTAGGCGTCTGGACCGCAATTGAAGAATAATCGCTCGTTCAATCGTGGATACCTACGCGGTGCTGCCTTTTGATTCACCGGCATCCACGTTCCGGTATTTTCTCCAAAGAACTGCTGCGACAAAAATTGTTGCCGCCAGTACAGCAATCGGTGTCGTGTAGTGAACCGCCTTCTTTGTCGGCGTCAATTCGCTACCCGATCGGTTGAATTCTACATGGCCTACTTCTTCTACCACCGGACCGTCTTCGTTTACTTCAACAAGCTTGACAGTCGTCAGTGCAGAAGCGACGGGACTGGCAATAACCACTGAACGGATCTCACCGCGAGGCGGTCTGGTCGAGGGCCATTGATCCAGGAGTTCACGGTCGAATTCCGTCGGTACCGCAGTTCCAGGCGGCACAACATAGAAACGGGTTCCGTACTTTGAGGAAAAGTCAAACGCTTCTCCCGGTTTGATTTCGACAACACCGTTGAATCCGGCCTGAGGTGAAGCAATCAAAGTGTGTTCTTCAAGAGCAGGTGAATCTTCGAACACAATCCGGTGCCTGATATCGCGATGGCCGTCGGGGGTAATGTCCGCTTCACTGCTTGCAGCGAACGATAAAACCAGAGCGGCGGCAACTGGAATGATCAGAGCAAAATCGGCCGTTTTCATCGACAATCTCCCGAATTCCTTTAAGGCGTTGAACCAATTGGATACCGACTGGCCGATAAAGTTCCGGTAGATCCGAAAGAATGCGTCCGCTGCAAAAAAAAGAGCAGGCGTTGCACTTGCAATACCTGCCCGTCTTTTTCTACGACACCTGCGCCGGAATCGACCGGCCAACTCGCCTTGGTTACCGCGCCTTGACTACCGCGCCTTGGTTGTCCGACGTTTTTTGCGAGGCTTTGCCTCTTCTTCCTGACTGCTGCCGGGCATCAGTGGCATTCTAGGCGCCTTGTTAAACGAGAACGAAAGTTGCTCGTACCACTTGTCATGAGAGGTGACCATCTGGCGGATGTTTTTCCAGATTTCAACCGGCGGACCGAACTCTCGCCAGTCAATCGTCAGAACTCTGACGCCTCTTCGGCGCATCTCTCCGATCAACTTCTGGTAGTTGTCATAGAGTTGCTGTAGGTAGTCCAAAGGAACTCCGTCCTCCTCATTGCGGCCTCTCATCGCCATTCTTTCGTGGCATTCCTCCGGTGATACATCCAGGAAGATAAAGATATCCGGAGGCATCACATCGCGACTCATGTTGCGATAAACGTGTGTGTAGAGATCATACTCTTCACGCGTCATGAATCCGCGTTCCATGGCGGTCGTCGCAAAAACCGTATCGCCATAGATCGGGCGGTACTGCCCAACAACAATCCCCTGATCTCCCCATGCCTGTTCAACGGCCAGACGATGCTGCTCGTAACGTTGGGTCCACATGAACATCTGCATCGCAAATGCACCGCCGGTGTTTTTGCCGGTCTTCAGGTCGTCATAGTATCGCGACAGAAAGTGAGCAAACTTCGGGTGGTGCGTAGGTTCCTCCAGAACTCTCGCCTGGCGACCGGATGCGATCGCGGCGGATGCGATCGCATGACAGGCATTTGTTTTTCCAGCACCGATATTGGCGTCAATGGTTACGAAGAGGCCCTTCGACTCGGAATTCTCGAAAGTCACGTGTGTATCTCCTTATAAGTCCATCCGGACGTAGCCGGATCTGATTTCCACTTTGTTCGCCGTTCATTTCCGCGCCTTGCAGGTGAGCAATTTCCGGCGGTCTCTGTAAAGAAAGCATCGTTGATGCTGAACGGTCGGGGCGGGCAGCCCGTGTCGGCGAAGCAAGTAAATTAACGCTTCGATCCTTGCCTGACAAGGAATTAAACCTTGCAAAATATCGTCCGGACAATCCAGGCCTTCTACGTTCAACGACCTTGACCAAGGCGTAGAAAACCTGATGACACAGCGTACGCGGCAATGCGACGGAATGAATCGTGAATTGGACCGGGTTAGAATGTTGCTGATGAGTACGCTGAGGCAGACTATTCGGGAATCGAAGACTGGAACGTTTAAGACGATGAAGTCTTTTCTGCGCGGCGCTTACGACGTTTTACTGCTTGCGAAAGGTGTCGTTTATGATCCACGTAGAGTGCCCCCATTGTTCAAGAAAGCTATCGGCTCCTGAAAAATACGCAGGCAGACAGGTTAACTGCAAAAGTTGCAACGGGATATTTGTGCTTCCCGACGCACAGGCCATTGCCGAACAGCAAACCGTGGTTGCCCCGGATCCGCAGGAAATTCCTGCGGCCACATTGCCCGCGGCTCCCCCCACCGAACCCACTCCGGTCGCAACCCCTCCGAAGCCGGCGCTCAATACTCCGGTACCGATGACTGCGCCACCGCAGACGACCCAGCCGGACATGGGGGAGGCACAGCCGGCTCCTATTTATTCACCGCCGGTGAAAACCGCGTTTGCCGGTGCACCAATGGCTGGTGGAACTCTGGAAGACATTTCGCATGCCGAAGCGATGTATCAACGGGACAGGCAGGGAATAGATGGAATGAGCCTCATTGAGGCAAGAAGCTGGATGGCATTGTTTGATTTCCGGTTCCGCAGATTTCTAGCACCACGTATCCTGCGCATGCTCTGGATTCTTTTAATGGTCGCGTTGTTTCTCTGGTTCTGCTTCGCAACATTTGTAATGTTCGTCACTGTTGTCGGTTCGCTGACGGCTGCTGGTTCTGCACAGAATACGCTCAATGACGTTCCGCCTGCTCTTGTTACCGGCAACCTCGCTTTTGCAACACCTGAACCACAACTTAATGACGGAATAGGCGGAGATGACTTCACAAACGACTTCGAACAGAACGTCTCTGACGTGCTGGCCGTCGGCGGAATACTCGGATTTCTGATCGCGATGGTGACTTATACTTTGACGGTCGTCGGAATCTTCGTAATCCTATGCTGGGCCAGAGTCGTATTTGAAACCCTCCATGTTTTCTACAACGTAGCCGGCACACTTAAGGCAATTGAACACAAATTGTAAGGAGAGTGAGATGCAATGGTTGTGGATGTTTTGTTTAGTATCAGCAGCATTCGCTGGCTGCAGCAATGACGACAACGCCGCCGCGATGCCTCAGGTCAGTGAAGAATTGACTGAAGAACAATTCGAGGAATTGCATGCGGAGGTGATTCGGCCGGAAGAACTTTGGCTGACAATACCATGGCAGACTGATCTCCTCGCCGCACAACAGATCGCGGTTGCTGAACAGAAGCCCATTTTCATCTGGGCGATGGATGGACACCCTCTAGGATGTACGTGAAACAACGGCGTACTCGACCGTGTGTCGACATTCGGTGATGAAAAAACTGTTGAACTCATTCGGGATGAGTTTATTCCTGTTGCCATTGACCAGTGGTACACTCGCAGCCAGGAAGACGCAGAAGGCGAATTCTACCGACGAATCGCCGCCCAGGGTCCTAGAACCGATTTTGAGCAGACGACTCAGGGCTTCTACCTCGCCGACGCTGCCGGCAACTTACTGGGCTACAACAACAACCGGCATGGTACACCGCTAAAGCGTCTACTGATCCAGACGGCAAACAGCTTCAATGAAAACGAGACGTTTGAGCCAATCGTTCAAGACATAGCTGACGAAAGATATACAAGAGTCGTACCCGAAGGAACGGTCACTGTCCGCGTCAACGCAAAAATCCTCGGTGGATATGACGAACCTGAATCTCAATGGGATGAAATATTCCAGAACGCAGTCAGCCGTGACAACCTCTGGATACTTTCGGGTGAAATTGAATCACTTTCACGAGGTGAGTTTCCGGTCGCGCTGGCGACGCGAATCGCGCGCTTTCACCTGGTGGACAATACCCGCGGTGAGCCTGTCATGTGGAGAGCCGATCAAGTCAAAGAACTGGAAATTTCACTCAGTGACGGATTGATTACCGGCAACGCGTATCTGGAAACTGACGATGGCAAACGCCATTACCGCGTCGCTTTGCGAGGCCACGTCGAATTTGAAGACGGCAGGCTTTCCCGTTTTGACATCGTTGCACTTGGCAAGCATTTTGGCCACGGATGGTATACACCGGATCCACCGGACGGAGAGTTTCCGTTAGCCGTCACGTTCCGCCTCGCAGACGGCTCCAGTGTTTCTGATTCTGTTCCCCCGCAAGGAACGAAGGGCTGGCTTCCCCAGTATGTGGAACTCAGATAGCTAGCCGCAATTTAATCGCCAATGGAACATGATGCTGACCGGAGCATCGAAACAACTGTACAACGGGTTCACATCGGATAGGTGTATCAACTTGTAATTTCGAACGAATTGCACGAATCTGCCAGTCGCACTTAACCGGCCTGCAACCATCCGCGAGGGCCTGCCAGGGCTGGAAACCAACTGAAATCGAAATCCGGAGTGATCACGGCCGCTTCCTGCGTTCATGAAAACCAAGCCGTTGTCACTATTGAAAACAATCGAAGACCAGATGGACTATCTGCGTCCAAGCAGAATTTCAAACTCAGCCATTCCCTGTTGGCCGAGCTCCTTAATGCGCAAATCGCTGCCGACGGACTCATCCGTTCACGCCTGATGGCAGGTGTGAAGTTGTTACAAGACGAACGATGTGCAAGGATAGCTGCTTCGCAACTTTCCATTCGATTCATCGTGAGCCTCCAATGAGTAAACGCGTTCTCAGCGTTGGACAATGTGACGCCGACAATTCAAGTATCTCCGGTTTGTTGAACGAGAATTTCAAGGTCGAAATTGTCATTGCCCATCATTACGAAGATGCGGTGCAAGCCGCACGGGATGAGAAATTTGATCTCGTCATGGTAAATCGTTTGCTTGACAAAGACGGATCTGCAGGAATGAACATCGTCACGACGTTGCTGACCGATGCTTCGACCTCGCAAGTTCCCGTAATGCTGGTTTCAAACTTCCAAGATGCACAAAGGGAAGCCGTTTCTGCTGGTGCAGTCGAAGGGTTCGGAAAAGCAGCACTGAGAGATCCTGAAACAGTGGCCCGCCTCGCAGCCTACCTGTCGGAGTGACCTGTGACGCGCTCTTCCCGACTTCTGGTGCATATTGCAGTTGCACTCCTGGTGACCTCCTTTGTTGTCCAGCCTGGTTTTGCACAGACGTCACAGCCGCCGGCTGTACCGTCATTCAAGCTGTTCATCCACGGTGGCGGCGGGGTATCTGACGAATGCGACGCAGAATTTTTAAGGCTCGCAGGAGGAACAGATGCGACTCTGGTGGTCATCCCGACAGCAACCAGTGACGAGAATCTGCCATCTCTGGAAAGGACAAAGGAAATCTGGGCCAACACAGGCATCACCGATATCCAGTTGTTCCACACACGTTCCCGTGAACAAGCCAACGATGAACAGTTTGTAAAAGTTCTATCAGAGGCGGATGCAATCTGGATAAGCGGAGGAAGCCAGCAACGACTGGCCGACGCCTACGCGGATACACTCGTAGAAAAGGCTCTGCTGGATGCAGTGCACAGAGGTGCCGTCGTCGGCGGCAGTTCGGCCGGCGCCGCCATCCAGTCAAAAGTGATGATCGCGCGAGGTAGAGATCAGCCTGAGATCAGCAACGGTCTCGATCTGCTACCCAATTCAATTCTCGATCAACACTTCCTGAGGCGATCACGGATAAACCGGCTTATCGAGGCAATAAAGTTGCATCCGGATCGAACAGGCATTGGTATTGATGAACGCACCAGCCTCTGCGTTGAAGATGGCAAAGCAACCGTTGTCGGATCAAGCTACGTTGTAACGGTGCGAATCGTCGATGGAGAATTGGATATCCGATCGTTTTCGGCCGGTGACGAATTGGACCTCGCTGACCTGGGACTCGTTGAACGTTAACTCAATTGAATGACGCATGAGCTTCAAACGACTGCTGATACTTTCAGGGATCATTCTGGCCGTTGCTATTGCCGGCTTTTCCTGGAACTACGCGTTCCGAGGCCATAGAGGTCCGGCAACACCCGGCAAGGCAACGACGTTCTATGACGGCCCCGTTGATTCGAACGGGTATCTCGACTTCTACGCGGCTTACAACGACTACCAACATGAACAGATCAAACCGGAAGACAACGCCGCCTATCAGCTTCTTCTGGCCGTAGGTCCCGAGGCCTCGGAAATGACTGAAAACTTCAAGCTTCGATGGCAGATCCTTACCGCCGACCTTGATCCTGAAGATCCGCTTGGACAAATTCCGGCTGACCATCGCTTTCTTCAATCTCTGGACAACTTTGTAAATGAATCAGATCCTGAGATTGACGCTGAGATCCTTGAGCAATACGACGGCGACAAGGCATTCTACACCTTTGAGCGGCTCGACGAATGCTACGAGAAACCCTGGGCGGGGAGTGACTATCCGATCATTGATGCGTGGATTGATGCTAATCGGGAGAGCCTTGAGCTTGTGATCGAAGGTACCGGCAAGCCTGACTTCTGGGCTCCGGCAGTTCCGCTGACCGTTCCCACTGGAAACACCGTAGCCTCACTCATCGAATGCGATCTATCTGAAATACAAAAGATGCGCGAAGCTGCACGCTGTCTCGTCGCACGGGCAATGCGCTCTCTTGCAGAGGGAGATGTCGAAGCAGCCCAATCCGATCTGATTGCTACGCGAAGACTAGGACTCCTGTTAACCGAACGGGGTTCACTGGTCCAGTCTCTGGTAGGCCTGGCTATTCAAGGCATCGCATTTCAGAGTGAAACTGCAATGCTGCAACTTGGCCAGTTGAGCCCGGAACAGATTCAGGATTATCTAGACCTGGTTGCCGGTCTACCTGCCGGTGGGACACTTGCTCGAAACGTGCATATTGATGAACGAACAATGGGGCTGTCAGCGATTCAGCAACAATATGCGGACAAGCAGAATTTCGATCTCAATCTCGCCCTTTCGATCGCTAACGAGTTTTATGACAAGCTTGCTGCAGCCGCTCAAGACCCGCCTGATCCCGCGGCTCAACAATGGATAGAACAGCGACTGGCTGAAATCGAGGATCGTTCGGCGGCCGGTTTCGTAATGTCCGGATTGTTCGGCGGCAGACCTGGTCGCACGAAAATGACGACGGAAGTCATGATGGCAATGCTTCTGCCGGCCGTAGATTCAGTCGCCGATGCCTATAAACGGTCTGCCGTTCAGGCAGAACTGATCCTTATTGCACTGGAACTGGAGACCCATAAAAACCAGCACGGCAGCTATCCTGACCGCCTTGAAGATATTGAAGACCGCATAGCTGAACAAATCGGCGATCGTTTCGATGAATCAGGTGCCAGCCTGAGATACAGCACAACTCCATCCGGCTATCTGCTTTACAGCATCGGCGTTGACGGAATCGACTCCGGAGGCGTCACCTATGGCGAACAGAGCACCAACTCAGCTTTTTCCGGCGATGATATACGCGTCTGCATTGGGGAATTTGAACCGGCAGCGCAGCCTTCAGATCAGTAGGGCCCCGCAATTGACGACTTCCTCAATGGTGAACCGCGCCTACTCCCCGGCAGACTACATAATTGAGAAGTAGTTATCGCAGGCGAAGTCAAAGCCTTCTTCAGACAACTCGTGCGGCCTTTTCAGATATTTGCACCAGTTACGGACCTGCAGTAGCAAATCCCTCGGATGGCAGTTCCTTAGCGGGCGGTTCAACGGAATGTAATGTTTCTCGATCAACTGCTTGACCAGATCCGGTCGCCAATCGAACTTGTAGATGCGACACATGATTTCAAACAGCTTGATGAAGTTTTCCAGCGATGGATTTGGAACTTCGATCTTGTAAGGAATACGACGCAGGAAGGCATCGTCAACAAGGTCTTTCGGCTCAAGGTTCGTCGAGAACACAACGAGTTGATCAAACGGGACTTGAATCTTCTTACCATTACTGGTGTTCAGGAAGTCGTATCGCTTTTCAAGAGGTACGATCCATCGGTTGAGCAGTTCGTCAACCGACATTCTCTGACGACCGAAGTCATCAATCAGCAACAGGCCCGTGTTACTTTTCATTTGAACAGGAGCTTCACTGATCCCCGTTTCCGGGTTGTATTGCAATTCGAGATGCTCCATCGTAAGCTCGCCACCGACGACGATGGTCGGCCGGCGAATTCTCACCCACCGGCGATCGACCTGATCATTGGTGAGGATTCCGCCCTGCTCTTCCAACGGACACTCGATGTGATTCATCGCATCGAAGATCCGGATGATATCGCGATCGACAGTCATGGATCTTGGAACCCAGACAGTCGGTCCAAACGCCGCGGTAATTCGTTCCGCGATACTGGTCTTACCGTTTCCGGGAAAACCGAACAGGAACATACCCTTACCACTGTTTACCGCCGGCCCGAGTTTGGTCATCATTGCCGGATCAATCAGAAGATCAGAAAACGCCCGCTCCAGATCCTCCTGAGTCGGATTCTGATCGTTGATCGTCTGCTTGTTCACACTCTGAACGTAGGCGTCAAATGAAACCGGTGCAGCACCGAAGTAGGTGCAGTGGTTGTTGTACACGCGAGCGCGATCACGACCGGCTTCTGTCAATTTACAGATATAGTCATTCATAGCCGCCTGTCCGATGTATCCGAGCACCTGCTCGTTCTTCAAATAGGCAACCTGCTCTTCGATCAGATGCATCGGCAACGCGACCTGATCTGAGATCTTGCGCACCGAGGCTTCACCGGCCGCAAGCAGGAACTTACAGATCAATTCTTCAACTAGTGCCGCTGACACTCCGGCTTCTGCCAGAGTGCGTGGAGCTTTCGGTACGAACTCTTCTTTGGGGCCACTGTCAGACGGCATTTCGATCGACGGGCCGCCGGATTTCTTTTCGGCGGCAGGGTCGCTCGTCAGCTGGTCATGTACAACCAGAGACTCAGGGCGGATCACATTGGAAACGGCTGGTTCTGCTGGTACCTGTGGAACTACGGGAGGTTCGGGTGCTGCCTGCTTTTTCCCGCCTCCAGTCAATGAACTGATCCGGTTCAGCAGTTGATCGAGTTTCGCATCGGCACTGGTTTCTGTTGCGCCCGGGGACTGTGTTCCGTTATCCATATTTGAGGCCGTCTTATCTGCGCAATCGCAATTGCAGTAGGAAGGAAGGTGTACAGATTGGTCCTTGGTGGACGCTGATGAATGTATCGAACACAACAGCAGTCTTTCGCCTGCGGATTTTTCTCAGCCGACACAAAGACAATGCGCGTATTTTCAAGCACATCAGTCACAACCGGCCACCGATTTCACCGACCCGACCTCGAAACCGGGTGTAATGACAGTGCGTTAGCTATACTGGGAATTGCCCCGGCCCGGAAATGCCGCTACCAGTCATAGAACCCTGATATGCGGTCATTCGGGCAACTGCACGGCATTCATCAAACACAATAATTTCACTACTGCTCACGCCGCAGTACTCTTCATATGAGTTCAACAGCAGAGACGCCATCCGGTTCTACCGGACACGAGCCCAATCAGGATGTTGTCAATTTCATTGACGCGGTCAGGAAACGAGTGGGAACTGTTGTCGTCGGCCAGGATATTGTCGTGGAACGGCTACTTATCGCACTGCTGACCGGCGGCCACCTCCTGTTGCAAGGCGTTCCGGGTCTGGCGAAGACTCTGCTCGTTTCGGTATTGTCGAAAACGATCGCGCTTGATTTTGCACGAGTTCAGTTCACCATCGACCTGCTCCCTTCAGATATTCTCGGATCTGAAATTCTCGACCAGCGGACCAACGAATTCCGTGTCCACAAAGGGCCGGTTTTCACCAACCTTCTGCTCGCCGATGAAATCAACCGGGCGGCACCCAAAGTCCAGGGAGCGTTGCTGGAAGCGATGCAGGAAAGGAAAGTGACAATTGGCGGGGAGAACTTCAAGCTTCCGGCCCCCTTCCTCGTCATTGCTACTCAAAACCCCGTTGAGCAGGCGGGCACGTTTGAACTACCCGAAGCTCAACTTGACCGGTTCATGTTGCTGCACCGGCTGACTTATCCCGCCCCCGAAGAAGAACGGGACATTCTTCGTCGCAATGCGGCCCTTGGAATCCGCGAAGAGGACAAAGGTGCGGTCGCCATTACCGAGTTTGACGTGCTTGAAAAAGAGCCTGTCGGCTCCGCCGATGAGATCGTAAAAGCCATGCGGGCCGTTCAGGATGTTTACGTCAGTGATGCCTTCATCGAACACTGCGTTGAAATTGTAAATCGGACACGGAATCATCCATTGCTTGAACTGGGTTGCAGCCCGCGCGCCGGAATCGCACTCATCAAGGCATCGCGCGCTAGAGCGCTTATTCGCGGACGCGGGTACGTTGTACCCGATGACCTCTACGCACTTGCGGAAGATGTGATTCTGCACCGTATTCGTTTGACCTATGAAGCCCTCGAGATTATCCGTGCAGGCTTTGCCCTGTAAGAATATCCTGCAATACGCCGGGCCCGGTATAGCCATCAGCGAGGGCTTCATAGGTCAAACGAATACG
>JBCCFB010000147.1:0-15418 GCA_039029995.1 Planctomycetota bacterium | reverse complement strand
GTGTTTTTCACAGTTCAGTACTGAAAAGATAATAAATACAGGGAGAAGTTAAAAACAAACCTCTGCTGCTTTCCCATTGTATAATTTGAAATGATTACATGCTTTTAAATTTATTGCAACAGCACTGAAAGAAAGGATAAACATTTCTATTGTGTAATTTGTATCCATATTATCTATTTAGCGGTTCGAAAGAAGGAAGGTGCTTTTTAAGTAAGCCTTCTCTCTAATTAGAACCCCTAAATTCCAAACATTCAATAAGCATTCCAGCACTATAAAGTACTACAATAATCCGCGTTTTACAGACGTAGATGACGGATATGGAAAAAATAAGGATTTTACAAAAATGGACGTATGTGCCCTTTGAATCGCGTGGTTTCCCTGATATTTTTCAAAATTGATCCCTTTTCCATGTTTTCCAGGATCTGCCTGAGCCCTGTAACAGTACCCCTTGAATCGCATGGAACATCACAGTGTCACGATCGAGCAGAACGTCACAGACAAGAGCTAGCTATTACCTGTCAGAATAGTTTTGAAGATAGACTGATAACACCTCCTATAAAATAGAAATACAAAGTAGAAAAATCTTAAAATGATAAAGTTATAAGGGAGAGAGGGAAGCAGCTAGTCGAATGGTTGGGGCACCGAGTTTCTAATCAGAGGAATGGTGGTTTGATACGCACCTTCAACCCCACCGGCCGTGCCTGATGCACGAATCATCTGATTGATTTCATCTCTGACCGGATCGGGATCCAGAATGCTTGGTTCAGGCTGTGCGACCTGACTTCCGTCCGCCGCCGGAGCCCCGGAGGGAGTTTCGTCCTGCCCGTTCGAAATGCCCGGAAGAATACAAATCAGCGCAACAGCAAAGGCCGGTGCGAGGCAACGGTTGGTTCGCATAGTTCGGTCCGCTTTAAAATTGGATCGCGACCGGATGAACCGGCCGGGTAAGTCTAATGATCATGTCCGTGATGCGCGGGCATCTGAATAGAACCGGCAAAGGGTGTCGGTGCATACTCATGATCCCGCTTGCGGATCACCGTCGTTGAAATGATGTGATCCGGGACGGCGTCAATGATGGGCACCTCTTTGCGCTCGTCTTCTTCGCCTTTGAGAACCTCGAAGGTTCTGGTCAGACTGTCGAGAACATCCCAGCCGGCGATCACCCGCCCGAACACGGTGTAGCCCCTGCCTCTTCTTTCCGGCAGCGGCGAGCCGTCGAGTCCCGGTTTCGGGGCGAAAGTGAAGTAGAACTCTGAAGATCCACTGTGTTCAGCGTTGGTCCGTGCCATGGCCAGGCTGCCGCGGAAATGATGTCTTGCATCCTCGCGACTGAATTCGTCTTCGATTGTGTAACCGAGTTGACGGTGTTGCTGCTGGTCGTCATAGCCGCCAGTCTGAGCCATGAAGTGATTGATGACCCGATGAAAAATCAGGCCGTCATAGAATCCGCTCTCACAGAGAGCGACGAAGTTGTTTACTGCCAGGGGGGCTTCGTTTTCGAACAGCTCGACAGTGATCGTTCCTTTGCTGGTTTTGATCTGCACCCGAGGCAGATCATCAGCTTCCTGCTCCTGTTCGCGTAGTTCCTGTTCGCGAATCCAGCCTTCATGCAGATACTGGATTGCATAGTAGTTGTCGCGGGCATCCTCATGAACGCTTTCGATCAACTCATCATTGAGAATGCGGGGGTTCCGGGTGACGAACTCACGCGTCTCGTCATAGCGATCGAGCATTGCCAGTGAGCTGAGGTACAGCATGTAGGCACGATCGTCATCCAGCATAAACGGCAGCAGCTTCTTATTCAGTTCGAGGCTCTGTGTGTACTGCCCGCGATCGTACCGTGCTTTTACCACACGGAGGATGATCTGAAGAAGGTCTGCATCCGGTTCATCCAGTCTGTCAAATAGCTCAACGGCGAGTTCTTCAAATTTCTCCCGTTCGATATTGCCTGTTTGGGTTGCTGCTTCGTAACGATCTTTCCAGGGGGCGGCCTCATCGCGTGGCAGCGCAAAGTACATTGTGCTGGCCAGTCTAAGCTCTTTCAGAGCCTCGACCCAGCGATCGCGTGTCTGGTTGAACTCCTTCCGGAGAGCGGCCAGTTCGGGCCCACTGTTTTCTTCATCGACGTAGGCTGTTTCCGGAGCACCGTCGCCGTCTTCCTCCTGCCAGAGTGCGTGACTAGCACTGGAAAAAACGGCCGGAAGAAGCACGATGGCGATAACCAGCGATGCAGCAACAACCGGTACAAGTACGGTACGACGAAACAGGTCAGTAATAAAAGTCATTGGAGATCCGCGTCATTCATAAAGCGCCGGTTGGATAATCCGGCAGTGAAACCATAATATAACGTTCGCAGAGGGGAGTTTGTAACTTGCACTTCTGCATTTTGTCCTGCAAAACGCAGGTGACCTAATCTTCAGTAATGCAGGTAACGCGTGCCGAATTTCCAACGGGGAAGAAATCTGAAGCGCTGGAAGTCCAACCGGCCCCCTGCAGAAGGCGGAAAGCTCCGGATTGTCGGGGGAAAATACCGGGGGCGCCAGATCGAGTATTCCGGTGACCCGGTTACTCGACCGATGAAGGACAATATCCGCGAAGCACTGTTTAATCTGATCGGTGGCTGGGTCAGCGGAAAAGCAGCAATTGACCTTTTCGCTGGAACTGGAGCAATGGGTCTGGAGGCTGTCAGCCGCGGCGCAACCCGGGCTTTTCTGATCGAAAGGCACTTTCCTACTGTACGTATTATCCGTGGAAATGTTCGTACGATCGAACCTGAGGTGCCGGTCGAAGTGTGTCCTTCAGACACTTTTTTCTGGGCTCGCGAATTCCTTGCTGATCCGGAACGGCACCCCGCAGAGCCGTGGGCGATCTTCTGCTGCCCCCCTTATGACTTTTTTGTTGAACGGCGCGATGAGCTGCTGCAGATGATCGAAGCGTTGATCGAGGCAGCTCCGGCAGACTCGATTGTGGTTGTTGAATCGGACGACAGATTTGATCCGGCGCTGTTGCCCGAACCCACGCGCTGGCGCGTCAGGCAGTATGCGCCGGCGTTGATTTCGGTCCTTCGGCCCGATCCGGTCGAGGCGGATGCTGAATAGGCGCTGATTGCCCGAATCCTTTACGTCAGTTATCCGATCTACCGGATAGCCCTCATGATCCGGATCTCTTAACAAGTTGCCCGGTTGGTAGCGGAATTCCAGCTGCGTATTGCCGTTTCAGAATTGACCCGGGCTTTTCCGGGTTCCGATGAAGATTCAGGGCAATCTCTTTGTAGTTGCATGCATTTTCTGGCCATTCAGGCAGGAGTCCGCGCTTGATGCTATCGCGAACTGGTTGGTCTTCGATTGTTGGAATCGTTCTCGTATGCGGTTTGACCCTTGTGTCGATTCGCGTGTTCGAGGAGCCGGTTCTTCCAGGTCGGGCTGTAACATTGACTCGCGCGCCGGTTCCGCCGGCCGCAAAAGAGCGACTGGCGATGTCCGAAAGCCCGTCGATGTCACTGATCACGAGATCAACCGGCGTTTTGAGCCCGGTCGAAGAGATCAGGGGGAACGCTGAACCGCTACGCGTTGAACCCCTGCGCTCTGTCAATCAGGTTTCTCCCTTTGCCCTTGCCTCCAGCGGATCATCAAATGGCGGCCATGTTTTTCAGACTTCCAGTTATCAATCTACCGGCTTCTTAATTCCCGAACCGGTTCAGCCTGAGATCAGCCAGTCTGATGTAGTGCCGGACCAATGGCAGACGGAAGTCGAACCGGTTTCGCTTGCGGAAAAAATGGAAGGCCCCCCACTTCGCGTTGCAGAACATATTGCGTCGGATCGCGAAGAGGAGCAGTTCGTTGATCCGTACGCCGAAGTGCCGTACTCCAATCTGCCGGACCCGTTTGCCGATCCGGTTCCCGAGATCGAGGCGACTGCCATCAGTCAGGCTCTGGCGATCCAGCCGCGGCCCAACCCTGTAATGCCCTTCGCAAATTCTGGTATCGATCCGGCTGTCGGGATCGACAGTATCAATAGCAGCGCCGATCTGTCGGCTTTGTTTGCGGGGCTCATGCAAGGGCCTGCCGGCCAGATAAGAATTCACGACGAGGCGATCGAAGATGCATTTGCCCCGGTCAACCCGCCCTTTGAAGAGGACTCGTTCGTCAATTCAGTAGTCGTACCTACTCTTCAGGTATCAGCAAATCTATCCAGTTCCAGCGAGCCATCGTACGACTGGGATCCGACAGAATCCGGAAGCAGTGCCGACGGAACAACGTTGTCCGGAGAGTCGAACCAGCATGACGTAGAGTCGAACCAAACTGACGTCGTCCAGCAGCAGACGTTCCGGCCTCTACTGGATGCGGAACGCCATTCAGACGCCATTCAACCAACTCCAGCAGAATCCCCGCTGTTCGCAAGCGAGTTCAGTCAGCCTGTTTTGCGCGAACAGCCGCCTGCTGTAGAAGCTCAAATCGCGGACAACTCCGAGCCCGTGCAGGCAGTCGAAGAGCAAGCGGTTGTCGAACCTGTCGAAGAGGCTGAGCCAGCGTGGATGGTTTCACCAACTCTTCTGGGAGAAATAGAGTACTTCCGGAATCACGAGTTGACCGGTTCCTGGGCGGACAGTGTGCACCAGCTACTGGATCTGCTCTCGGCAATAGACGATGTCGGCAATCGTGAAGCAGAGCCGATATTCGCGCAACTGGACGCGCGCCTCGTTCAAATCGAAGACTACATAAACAAATCGACGGCTGTTGAAGGATTAGCTCTCGAGCAGCAACAGTTTCTTGCTCGTTTGAAAAAGTTGAATTACAAGTTTCAGCGCACCCTCGACATCTGGCAGGATGTTTATGAGCTTGCGGCATCGGGCTACCGTCCCGGTGAACAACAGCCACGAAATCCGATGTTGACCGCGTCAGCGCGGCGGATTTCTTTTGCTGGAATCGATCCATCGTGGCATGAGTTCCTGCTCGTCGAGGAAGCAGACCGCGAGTTCTCAAGCCTCAACCCTGATCGGCGCAGGCAGCAACAACTTGCCAGGCGGATTCTGGCCCGAATCACATCTTCGGCTCTCGATCAGCAGCAACGCAGCTTTGTTCTCAACAGTTACAGCGAAGAAGCGATCGAGCTGCTGCTGGATCTGGCTACCGGTGAGCCGGATCTGGAATCCATCGTTCAATTGATGCATGACATCGAAAGCAAGCCTTCGGGATACGTTGACTACCGCCTGAATGATGTCTGGCAGAGCTTGATCTGGAGCGATGATGAGAGACTGCATCATCTCGCAGCGAAAATAAACGTTCACTACCGCAACGCAAATTTCCGGATGTCGATTCACGAACAACTCCTCAACCGGATGGTCCCGCAAATGCCTGCGACGACCGAACCGGTTTCTGAAAACGTCATGGGCGCGAGGGTATCGGGACAAAGCCAGATTCGAAACAGGTTGTTTGTCCAGCTTGTTCCTGATCCGAACCACATTCACTTCAATGTCGAAACCGATGGCAGCGTCCACAGTGACACAACAGCTTCTTCAAGCGGCGTCACCGTCCAGAATCAGGGAGTCGCCAGATTCCGGGTTTTCAAACGATTGCAAATCGGCATTAACGGAATCGTCTCTGATCTTCCGGTATCCTGGGCAGATGCAAATCAGCAAATCGTGGGTCTGCGTTCTGACTACGACCCGATTCCGCTCGTCGGCCGGATCGCCCGCAATATCGCGCGTCAGAAAATTGCCGAGCAGACTCCTGCAACCAACGAGATGTTAGAGCAAAGGGTTGCGGTTGAAGCTGAGGAGATCATGCAGCAGCAGGTCGAACAACAGATGGCCGGGGCAAAACAGTTTCTGCAGGAAAATATTCTGCAGCCGCTGGTTGCGATGGATCTGGAACCTCAGCCGTTTCAACTCGCGACGACAGATGAGCTCATGGTTGCCCGGTACCGCATCGCCGGATACGACCAGATGGCGGCGGACACCAGTCGTCCGGATGACCTGCCCGGCGCGCTACTGAATCTGCAGATGCATCAATCAACGATCAACAACCTGCTGGCCCGCCAGGGACTCAATGGAACTCGGTTTACTATCGAGGAACTTGCTGAACATCTTCGCGAGGTTTTCGGCACAAGCGAGTTGGAAGTGGCCGGCGACGATTCGGACGCGCAGTTTGTGTTTGCACCCCTGGATCCGATGCGTGTTGATCTTGATAACGGCGAAATTGTTATCTCACTCAACCTCAGTGATCTACAAGTCGGGCCGCGAAAGAAGTGGCGGAATTTGCAGATCAAAGCGACCTACATACCCGAAGTTCATGGAACGACCATAGTCCTCGTTCAGAAGGATCCCGGAATCAGCCTTCAGGGCGGTGGAAGAAGACTGAAGCTTCGCGAGCAACTGGCTTTGCGCACTGTATTCAGAGTGCTGTTTCAAGAGCGCTATGAGATCGGAACGCTTAATGCCGAATCACTGGCCCGGATTAACAGTCCGCAGCTGGGAATCGCAGCCCTTCACCTTGAAGATGGCTGGATCGGCATTGCGTTTGCTGATCTGGTTCCGCACCAACCTCCCGTGGTCAGTCCTCAACAGATTCGGGATTATCCGGATTCAAGAACGACACGTCGTCCAGCGGAATCCGATCCTGATCGACGAGTGATTTACTCGAATCGTTAATCTGTCGTGAGCAGAATTATCTGACCGGTCGCCAGCGAGGTCGCTGGATCCCATCGGAAGTTGATGCAGGACGGGCAGGCACACCTTCGCTCGATTGCGACCATCCGGCATCATTTTCCCGTTCGGCCACAAGATCGTCGCTCGATTGTGAGGAACCGTCCTGCCATCTTGAGTCCCGCCTGCTCCATGCCTCAACCTCAGGATCACGTGGCGAATAGCCGGCAGGTGGCGGGACAATTTGCATCTCATGAGATGTTTCAAGTCTTCGGCCGTCCGACGTGATGTATCGGACAAATACAAGAAGCCTTCGATTTGACGGGGTATTCAACTCCCATGGCAGATGAAGCAGATAACCGCGACCATCCCCGGGACTCTTGACGGCAAACAGATCAATTTCATCTGATGAGAATTCCCACATTCCCAACCGCTGAGCGATCGGTGGTGCACCGGGATCGATAAGACTGACGGTCATTCTTCCGGGCTGAGCAACTACGGCGCCTTGCACATTACGTGGTTGAATCAGTAGCTCGACGCCTTCGTCACCGGCGCTGCCGTCTACGTTTGCACCTCGCGTAACCTGTGGATCGACTCCGATGCCGGCAACTCGTTGACTGACGCGATCTGCGTTCGGTCGCTCGTTGCGCTGGTAGCTGACGTCAACAGGGTTCTGCTCATAGTTCCGCGCGACCGGTCTTTGATAGGCTGGAGTGCGGCGTGCTGATTCGACGGGATCGAGAAAGACATCCTGATTAAAGTCGTCGAGGTAATTTGAATTGTCATTCGGTTCCCATCCCGGAAGACGGGTTTGTTCCGGAGCCCGGCCATCGGGAGGGCTCAGTGGCTGTCTGATCGGTGTGGGTGCCTGAGGGCGCCCTTGAATTTCTTCCGGTTCGACCAGCGGGGCGACGTTGCGAGGTGCCATGCCTTCGGGTTGTACAACACCGCCATATACTGGCTGGCTGTCAATGATCTGCCCGTCAATGATCTGGCCATCGACAAAAATGTCAGCCGGATAGACGTGAGAATCGTAAACAATGTCGTCGGGCGAGCAGCAGTCGCCCATCTCAACAACACCACCTGCAAACACGCCGTCTAAACCGGGGGCGTAAAACGTGTCCATTTCCGCCGTCGCGGGAACAACGTGCATCTGCGCTTTGAGGGCGTACAACTGGTCTTCAAGATCAAGGATTTCCGCGCGCAACAGAGCTGTCTCGCGACGGTAGCTCGCGTTTCTTGTACGACAGCCGGTTGAGATTGCAACAGAAAATAGAATCGCCGCAACGACAATGACTCTGCAGATCCGGCCGGAACCAGGTTGTCCGGTTGACGATCTCGGAATTCCGTTTGATGAACTATTCATCACTCAGCCTGTGGGGGGAGACAGGGAGAATGCCGGCGTTGCACGTGGCTACAAATGATCGCGCGCAGCCTGCGCCGGATTTCGCGCAAACGTTTACGGGATTTCAGCCTTCGCAGGCAATGCCAAAGAAGCTGGCAGGCGAAATCAGCGGATGCTAGCGAAGCGGCGAGGCTGACCTGGACCGGGGCGATTCATCCGCGCTAAGGCTGGTCATTCGCGCAGGTTGTTCATATGCGCAGGTTGTTCATATGCGCAGGTTGGTTCTATGCGCACAAAAATCCGGTGCCACACAAACTGCGACACCGGGATCTAAGTAAGTCAAAAACCAGGCCAAGTCAAAAACCAGGCTTGCCCGGCTCCGGCATCCTTGAACCTGAACTTCCGGGGAGATGCGTTTTCGAAGCCGAATCGCTTGCTAGGCGGATTCGATGGTTGTTTCCAGGTGTGGATCGGCCTTCAGTGAGTTGGTGATGAAGCAGGTGGCCTCTGCTTTTTCAAGGAGGCGTTGTGCTCGCCCTTCATCTGCTCCCTCGGGAATCGTCAAATGGGCTTTCACTTCAAAGCCTGTGAATTGCATTGCACGCTCGACTTTGTCGAGTGTTCCACTGACTTCACACCGCAAAGCCGTCCATTCGTACTTGGACATTCCGGCAATGGCTCGAAAAGACAGCACAAAGCAGTCGGCGACGGCAGCTACCAGCAGGTCTTCCGGTGACCATTGATCCCCGGGGCCCCCGAATTCCCTGGGAGCATGCGAGTGTATTTCACTAAGTCCTTCGCTGGTCAGGGACACGTTTCCTTCAGGCGAAGCAGAAGCTGTTGCGGTGTATTGATGGCTCATCGTCGTCTACTTTCTTGAATGTTCAGATGCTGGACAGCGCAAAGCAATCGCCTGCTCTTTCGCAAAGCGAATGCAAGCAGGCGAGCTGAAGTTGGTCGTCAGGTTATTCGCTGATGTCAGAAACGGCTTCGACAACACGGTCGATCAGGCCGTACTCAAGCGATTCCTGTGCTGTCATGAAATTGTCGCGATCGGTATCAACGACGATTTGATCCTTGGGCTTGCCCGTGTGTTTGGTCAGGATGTCATTGAGCCTGTCTTTGACACGACGCAGTTCCTCACGATGGATCATGATCTCTTCTGCAGTACCCTGCATTCCGGCAAGTGGCTGGTGGATCATGATGCTCGCATTTGGAAGTGCAAATCGCTTTCCCTCGGCACCGGCTGTCAGCAGAAGTGCGCCCATGGATGCCGCCTGACCAAGGCAGTATGTAGCCACATCACAGCTGACGAACTGCATGGTGTCGTAGATTGCCAGTCCGGCGGTGACACTACCACCGGGCGAATTGATGTAGAGGTGGATGTCTTTTTTCGGATCTTCAGACTGCAGGTAGAGCATTTGAGCGACTAGCGAGTTCGCAAGATCCGCGGTGACCTGTGTTCCGAGGAACAGGATCCGGTCTTTGAGAAGCCGGCTGTAGATGTCGTAGACGCGTTCTTCGCGGCCCGTATTGTCGACAACGTATGGAACGTATGGCATGAATTCTATCTCCGTCGTTGAATCGTGCAGTTCACAGATTCAATGTTGATGAGTTGTACTGATCGCGCGGCTGAAAGGGTGATTAATCGTCTTCTTCTAGCTTCGGCTTCTCGGTTATTTCGTCGACCAGTCCGTAATCCCTCGCCATTTCGGCGGTCAGGAAGAAGTCACGGTCCATGTCTGTTTTGATCGTGTCAGCGTCTTTTCCGGTGTGGTAGGCCAGAATTTCGTTGAGGACCTGACGGTTCCGGAGGATTTCGTCAGCTTGAATTTCGATGTCGCTGACCTGGCCCCCGACTCCACCGAAAGGCTGGTGGATCATTACGCGTGAATGCGGCAGGCAGAATCGCTTGCCCTTGGTCCCGCCTGCCAGCAGAACTGCTGCTCCACTGGCCGCCTGACCGACACAATAAGTTGCGACGGGGCAACTCATGATCTGCATGACGTCATAGATGGCGAGGGTTGCAATAACGTCGCCGCCGGGCGAATTGAGGTAGAAGTGAATCGGCTTTTTCTTGTTCTCGCTTTGCAGATACAGCAGCTTCATCACCAGTTCGTTGGCATTGCCGGTGTAAATCTCACCCTGGAGAAAGACGATCCGGTTTTCCAGCAGCAGGTCGCCCAGTGTCATTTGTCGCTGACGCTGGTATGCCTGTGCATATGAGTTCTGAATGGCTCCAGCCAGTTCGGGAGGCAGACCGGGTGTCTGGAATTCACCGAAGCCGAACATTCCGCTGGACTGTGTAGATTCTATTTCGTTGCGTGGGCCTGATTGGTCGTTCAAGGCAAAGGTCCTTTGTGACGTACGATAAGACTGTAGACGCCTGAGTTTCCGTGTGTTGATATTCCAAACCGTACCGAGATTGATGAAGGTAGACAAGACGGGATGGATTGCAGGTGGTAACGCCGGTTGTTTAGCGAACATGCAGGCAAAACACACTCGTTTTGACACTCCGTTGCAAGGGACGGAGTGTCCACCCGGCGCTGTCTTACGGAAGAGCTCAAAGCATCCCGGTTCCCGCGGATCGGCAAGCCCGCAGATCCGAAAACCCGCGTAACGGTAGATTCACGTATCAGAAAAAACCCGCCCACGAAAAAAGCCGGATCGGCCAAGTGACCGATCCGGCTGTTATCGAATTTCAACGTTGATCTGATCAGCCCGTCCCGTCGAAAAGAGGCTGACCTGATCAATGCTGCTAGTCTGTTTCCTTTACCGCTCCCGTTGGAGCGTTCGCTGAGCCATCATCGTCATACTTGGCTTCGGGGATCTGCGTTGTGCCCCCCGCAACGAAGAAGTTGACAGCTGAAGAATCGCTTTGCTCATCAGTCTCATAGGGCAACGCTTTGAAGGAAGCGTTTTCCGTGATCAGGTCAATAACCTTGCGTTCAATAATCATGTTGCGAAGCGCGTCCATCTGGCCGGTGCGTTCGAGGCGTGCACGAACACGGCGTGGAGAGTCGTTCCGCTGAGCTGCGATCCGCATGATTTCCATGTCGTAATCCTGCGGTTCATCCTCAATGCTCTCGTCCTCGGCAATTCGCTCGAGTATGAAGTGTTCCTTGAGCAGGATTTCCGTCTTTTCGAGGATGTTCGTTCTCAATCCGTTCTCTCTGGAGATAATTTCCTGCTCCGAGAAACCGCTCGAACGCATCTCAATCTTCTTGCGCTCAAGTTCGCGACCGGATTGACGCTTGAGAAGATCCTGCGGAAGTTCCCAGTTGGCTGATTCGGTGAGGAGCGTGCTGATCTGCTCGCGAATCATCTCGCGTTGTGAGTAATGCAGCCGCTCTTCCATCGAAGTCTTGATCAGTTCGCGAAGATCTCCTGTGGATTCGATTCCCAGCTTGGAAGCAACATCATCCGAAGACATCGCCTCAACGCGTTTTACATCGAGAATTTCAAAGCTGACTTCGACTTCCTGACCCTGGAGTTCTTCATTCTCCGCAAACTCGCTGACCGTAACGTTTGTGGTTTTCGTTTCTTCCGCAGCAGCCCCGACGATCAGCTTGTCAAAACCTTCAATCGAAGCGTCGGCCATGCTCAGCGTAGGCATCACCTGAACCGTTACTTCCTCATCGGACGAGACCACTTTGCCGTCATGGCGGCTGGTGATGTTGCAAACGATATAGTCCTCTGCGGCAACCTGCTCATCCACGGGGGCAAGTTCCGAGAAGCGTAGAGCCAGTTTGCCGATGTGCTGGTCGATATCATCATCGGTGAACTCGTGTTCGGGCCGTTCAAGAGAAAGGCCTTTCCATTCCGGCATATCGAATTCGGGGCGGACCTCAATGGTGAAGGTGTAGGTCATGTCGCCGTCTTCAGGAATCGTAACCTCTTCGTAGTCGAGGTCCGGTTCGCTGATGGCCGAGAAGTCCTGGTTGTCGCTTACCTGGGCAAGCGAGTCCATCAGCAACGTGCCTTTGACCTGGTCGGCCACCTGAGCGCGGAACTTCTTTTCAACCAGCTCACGCGGTGCGCGACCGTGGCGAAATCCGGGAACTTCTGCTTTGGGCACAAGGTCATCGAACTTGTCTTTGAAGTACCGTTCGATTTCTTCCCGTGGAATCGTGACGGTTACCTTACGCTGGCAGGCGCTTGTTTCCTCTACGTCAACGTTGAGGTTCATTTCCGGGGTTTGTTCTTCTGCCGGAGTTTCTGTCTCGGTATTCACTTCTTTATCCTGCTCGTTGTTTTGGGCTGCTTTTCCGGGCTGCAGTATCTGACGCGGTGCCCGTTCAGTTAACTTGCCTGTAAATGATTGACGTGATCTCTGATTGATACGGTCCGTCGGGCTTGAATTTGTCCCGGCCTCAGACAGTAGCCTTGCTGCTGAGCGAAAACGCCCTGTCGCCGGCAGCATTTCTATGCGGTTGATCGATTGCGAAAATCAGTCTTTTCAGAACCCGATATCTTACGGTTACAACCGTCCGGGTTCCACGGCTTTCATTTTCAAATTTGCGGTTGGACGGAAATGGTATCAGGACGGGGGCCGACCGCGCAAGCCGCATCCCTTGACAACGCGAGATGCTGTCAGATCTCCTATTTCCGGTTCCCGGTAAGGGCGCAAAAAAACAATCCCGCCTGCAATGCAAGCGGGATCGTTTGAGAGCGGCTGAAGGGATTCGAACCCTCGACATTCACGTTGGCAACGTGACGCTCTAGCCACTGAGCTACAGCCGCATTTTCAGACGCCGAAGTGCACCGGAAAGATGCTCAGAGACGCAAACCACGTAGGTTACATCCTGAACCTGCTTTAGTACAACCCCTGCAGTCATGACATCCGGATTATACGAGGCGCAATGGGGCTTGCAAGAGCCGTTGCATCCCCTTTAACGGTACTGGATTACCACCGGAGCGTTTGATTTTGATCGGACGTTTCACTAAACTGGCTTCAATCTTTGGTGGCAATATCTGCTCTGTTTTCTGGAGTCGGACCGCACAATGCGAACTGCTTTCTAGTCAGGATCAAAGCAGCTCAGCGCCGACCCCGGGGCGATTTCAGTCGTTGAATTCCGGGCTTACCTTCCAGCCGGATCAGACGCATGCCGTCAAAGGCTCCTCCAGCACGAAAAGACTCAGGCCGATTGAAGAGGAGCGGAGCGGGTAGGCAATCCGTGGGATCGCCCGTTGACGGCAGGCGTACAAGCTTGAACCGGTCACACGCCTTGCTCGAGAGAAGGTGAAGCGGCGGAGCGTCAACCGTTCCGGCAGAACCGGGCCAACAATCCGAAAAGGAAATCTATGCTGAAAGCGAAACTCGTTGTTGTCGGAGGCGACGCCAAGCGGAGAGAAGTGAATTTGAAGTCGCTTCCCTGTGTCATTGGTCGCGCGAAAGAAGCCACCCTGACTCTGCCCCACCCGCTCGTCAGCCGGCGACATACCGAGTTGTTCGAAAAAGAAGGCCAGCTATGGGTCCGCGATCTTGGATCGCTGAACGGGACCTTCCTCAATAATGAGAGACTTGAAACCGAGCAGTTGCTGGCACCCAACCAGTTGCTGACGCTCGGCAACGTGACTTTCCGGGCGGTTTACGAAGTAGAAGATGCTCAGGCGACTGACTCGGTTCCTGCCGAAACGCTTCGCGAAGATCAGCAGGATACATCGGACACACCGGTAACCGACATTCCGGATTTCGCGGAGGTTCCTGATGCAGGGCTGTCCGGCCTCTCCGCAATAGATGCCTCGGGGTTGTCGGCACTGGATATGCTGACTACCCAGCCGGTGCCACCGGTCGTCGGCAAGACTGAGCGTGCCCCCGAACGTATTGTCGAGGCTGCACCGATCGCTGATGTTCAGCCCGTCGTGGAGGTTCAGCCTGTAGAGGCTCAGCCGGTCGTTCAAGAGGCGAATGCAAGCCCTGCGGCTCCGGCAGCCGAAGAAGTCAAGCAGATCGATGCCACCGGAATTGCTGAACCTGAGGCGCAGGTCGAACCCGCTGAGCCAGCCGTCAACGTTGCGCCACCGGAAATGAACCGTGAGCCGGCAGACGAGCCTGTGGAATTGGGAACAGAACCCGAGCCAGCAGCAACTGAAGACGCCGCCTCTGAAGATGACTCTACGGCTGAAGATGACTCTGCGGCAGGTGAATCTGCTGAAAAAATTGATGCCGTCGTTGATCTCGACTCGGGTCACACTGCCTCTGAATCTTCAGACACCGACAAAAGCCTGCTTACCGGTGACGGCGAAAGTCGGATTTCGATCGAGATTGAGTTAGACGAACAACCTTCCGCTCAGAAATCTATCTCACTTAGTTCTCTCGACGGCCTGGGGTCTCTTGAGGACGCGTCTGCTCCTGCAGCGGCGGCAAGTTTTTCCGGTTTTCAGATCGTCGACGAGGAATCGGCCGCAAATCCGGAGAGCGTTGTTGAAGCTGTCCAGCTCGATCTCGGCGAAGAAAGCAGCTCAGGCACGGATGAAGACGATGACAAAGGTCTCGAATCCTTCATTCGAAATCTGCCCAGATAGGCCGCTTTTCTATACACTTAAATGCGCACGCAGATTCTGCGCTCCGGCTAACGGCGAGAATCTGCAAATCGGTTATCGGCGGTTTGAATGCAGAAAACGGCACATGAAACGTTCCAGTGAAATTGATCGCAGTCTCATCAAACGCATCCGTGGCGGCGACAGCGACGCATGGAGCGAGTTAATCAAGCGCTATGAAGGCCGCCTTCTGGCTTTCGTTGACAGCCGGCTTTCCAACCGCAGCGCAAGCGAGGATATCGTTCAGGAAGCGTTCGTCGGTTTTCTAAACAGTCTGCCTAACTATGATGGACGTAGATCTCTCGAAAGTTACCTCTTTTCGATCTGCGCCTATAAGCTGACTGACCATCTGCGACGCGAAGGCCGTCGGCCTGCGATTCCTCTTTCCGCCGGCCGTGACAGCAGCGGGGACTGGCAGGTAATGGGTAGCGCCCGGGCTGCCAGCAGCATCGCTCGAAGTGTGGAACGTCGCCGCATCGAGGAAGACGCAATTATCGAAGCCCTGGAAGCGCAAATTCAAAAATGGCAGAAGGGCAGCGACTGGACCAAGCTCAAGTGTATCGAGCTGCTGATAGTCAGAGGGCTGCCCAACAAGAAGGCTGCAGAGATTCTGGGAATTACAGAGCAGCAGACTGCGAATTTCAAATTCGATTTTCTCGCGCGCCTTCGAACTCTGATCAAACGACAGGGGCTGTCGCACGACGTTTTTCCTGAGCTCTATGAAGAGTAGGCGGGAAGAGTAGGCGGGAAGAGTAGGCGGGAAGAGTAGGCGGGAAGAGCAGGCGGGAAGAATAGCCGAAGAGTTATGGCCCGGAAGAACGGCCGTTGTCTTCCCGGTTTGTTTGCTGGCAAGTTCAATTGCAATTGACATTCAAAGTGACCGGCTG
>JBCCFB010000146.1:0-15553 GCA_039029995.1 Planctomycetota bacterium | reverse complement strand
CACGGTTGAGCCGATCGCCAACGATCAGTTCTGACGGATCGCCGAAATCACCGCCGAGTTCTTGCAGTAAGTGACAGACAAAAGAGGTACCACTTCTCGGACAACCGGTGACGATTCGCATATGGTGATTCTACAGAAGCCACAGCCGGTGTGTGGGCGGATCCTTAGCAGGCGGGAAATCATGGTTTGCCGGTGTCGGAGCCATTCCAGATAGGGTTGACCCTATATCCAGTTTGAATCTGGAAGTTATTTCAGCTGCCTTCGGCGTCGCAAACTAGCTTTTGGCAGAAGTTATCTGCGCCATAAAACCACACATTCAGACCAATGTCACTTTTGAAATCAGGCGAAAAACCGGCCATCAAGGCGGGGAATAATCCTCCCTATGACATCAACGTAATTGTTGAGATTCCATGCGGCGGTCCAAATGTCAAATACGAATTGGATAAGGGGACCGGACTTCTTGAAGTTGATCGGTACCTGAGTACACCGATGGCCTATCCCGGCAACTACGGATTTGTCCCCGAGACTCTATCCCGGGACGGTGATCCGATCGACGTACTGATCGCGGACCGGACGAGGTTGATTCCAGGTGTCGTGATTAACTGTCGTCCGATCGGTGTACTTGTGATGGAAGACGAGGCCGGGCTTGATGAGAAGATCGTAGCTGTGCCCTCGGCTGTAGTTACATGTCAGTTCAACAACATCATTGAGCATACCGATCTTCCGGATATTGATGTCGCTCGAATCAGGTATTTCTTTGAGCACTATAAGGATCTGGAGAGCAACAAATGGGTGGATGTGAAACGCTGGGACGATAGTGCTCACGCACGTCAGATGATTGTTGAGTCGCTGGAACTCGCTCAGATGATGGATCTACCGAAACTCGATCTGTGTCTGCGTTAAGGCATCTGCGCAAACGATGCCCGGTGGGAACCGGAGTTCAAAGTCAAAAAAAATCCGAACACAAAGCTGTTGAGTAGAGCAGGAGGGAATAGTGAAAACGGGAGTCTTGATTCACGGATGCAATTTGCGAGCCGAGAACTGGCGCCATATTGCGTGGGGTGATCCTCCAAAATCAATGGGACGAATTCCTCAGGGGCTGCTGACTGCCTACATGATGGATGCACCAGTGATTGTTTTCGGTTCCGGTGCCTCGTCCAAGTTCTTCCGCTACCGCAACTCGCCTCGCACCAATCACGAACTGGTTGAAAGCGAATACACGGTCGAATATCTGCGCGCACAATTTGATAACCTTCGCAACTTCAAACCATGGGCGGAACGTGTTCCGGAAACCCGGTGCGACAAAGCCTGGGAAGAATTACAGAAAGAGTTGTTTTCGCGAATCGTAATGGATACGAATTCGCTTAATACTGTCGGTGAAATAAACAACGCAGCCAATCTTTTCCTCAAGCACGAAGTTGAAAGAGTCGTTCTCGTTTCAAGCCCGACTCACATCGTGCGGGTGCTGCGCGATGCAAACACGATTCTGCTGAACGATATCCGGTTTGAGCCGATGCGGTACAACGTCCACGCGGTCCCATGTGTGACCTGCTATGAAGGTTCGACCAGTTCGGACGTTGTTGTTATTGAGCCACCGCACCGTCCGGATCGCCATGTACTGCCCACACACCGTCGTATCCAGAGGATGCTGAGCCTGCAGAAACTGGACACCGACGATTTGATGCGTTTAATCAATGATTTCGATGAACTGCTGCAACAGTACGAAGAAATCTATTTCAATGAATATCTGCCGAGGCCCCAGGCTGGAATGAGCCAGTCGGTTTCGGTAAATCGAAAAACATCGGGCGAATCGACCAAAGAGAACGAAGTGCCTGAATTGGCGGAGACTTTGATTCTTCCGGGAAACACAAACCTTCCCGTTGCCCCTGCTACCGGCGCAGGAACCTGACTTGAATACCCGGTCCTGAACCTCGGCCGGCCCTGCCAATCAGCCTCATCCCTGACCACATTCGACTATCATAAAGTTGAAGGTGGATATCAGCATTCCTTTGAAGGCCGGGAACCGGATGAGACTTCTTGAATTGGCAACTGCGTTTTTCTGTTTCGTAATCCTCATCGCGAATGTCGGTTCCGCGCAGACCGCATCCGATTACGATCCTCAATGGCTTCTGCCGATGACTGAGGTGGATGCGGATCCAGCCATACCCGACAGCGAGGCCGCACTTCGATACAAGTGGGGAGATGAAATCTCCAGCCACTACCAGATCGAAACGTATCTGCATGAGCTTGCGAAAGCCGCACCCGATCGAACCCGGCTGGTTCAATATGGAAGTTCCTACGAAGGCCGCTCGCTCAACTACCTCGTGATTTCCTCCGCCGAGAACATCCAACGCCTGGATGAAATTCAGGAAGGCAATTTAAAACTTGCCGATCCAAGAATGATTGACGAAGTCGAAGCAGCCGCGCTTATTGAAGGTGCGCCTGCGGTCGTCTGGCTCGCCTATGCTGTCCACGGTAATGAAATATCGCCGTGCGATGCCGCACTGGTGACGGCTTATCACCTGCTGGCGGACCAGCGTGAAGAGACACGGCAGATGCTGGACAATCTTGTGGTGATTATCGACCCGCTGCAGAACCCGGACGGGCGCGACCGTTTTGTGAATGTCTTTCGTGAAACGCGCGGCACATTCTTTCAAAGTAACCCTTCGGCCAACGAGCATGCCGAACGCTGGCCGAGAGGACGATCGAACCACTACTGGTTCGACATGAATCGCGACTGGTTTCGCCACAGTCAGCAGGAAGTGAAACACAAGGTTGCCGCCTACCTCGACTGGCATCCACAGTTTTACGTCGATGCTCATGAAATGGGCGCCAATAGCTCGTACTATTTTCCGCCGCCCGCTGATCCAAAGAATCCGTACCTGCTCGCAACACAGGAAGAATGGCTTCACAAACTCGGTCGGCATCAAGCCGGTCGTTTCGACGAGCACGGTTTTGGTTATATGACGCGAGAAGTCTTCGACGCGTTCTATCCGGGTTACGGTAGTGAGTGGCCGACGCTTCAAGGTGGAATCGGGATTCTCTGGGAGCAGGCAAGCGCGCGTGGAATGATCGTTGACCGGAATGACGAAACGCAATTGACCTACCACGATGGAGTCCGGAATCATTACGTCAGCGGAATCGCAACTCTGGAATTTGCCGCTGCAAATCGTGCCGAGCTACTCAAGAGCTTCTATGAATCAAACACGAGTGCCATCCGGCTCGGCGCAGAGGGTTCTGTCCGTCATTACTTCTTTCCTGAGGGCCGCCGTCCTCAGCGGACACGCAGGTTGATGCGAATGCTTGAGAGAAACGGCATCGAAGTCAACGTGCTCGATGAGCCGGTTACGGCAGACTGTTTTGATATCAAGAACAACGGTTCGTCCGCGACAACGATACCCGCAGGGGCTTTCCATATTGACGTTGCACAGCCTCGTGGAAGATTGCTGCGTGCGTTGCTTGACCGGAAAGTGGAAATGGATGAGTCGTTCCTGCGCCGCCAGCTTGAGCGTAATGAGCTGCGTTTGCCGGACGAAATCTACGATGTTACTGCATGGAGCATGCCACTGGCGTTTGACGTTCCCTGCCTGGGCACTGGTGAGGCTATCGAAGTGAACAGCGAACGCTGGGACGCGCAGCCGGAAGTTCAGCCAGAACTGGCCGAAGCAAAAATTGCCTACCTGATTCCCGGAACCGACGGTGCCGTTCAGGCGATGGCTGCACTGATTCAGAAAGGTATCCGTGTACACGTATGCGATGAAACCTTCTCGATCGGCGGGCGCGACTATGGCAGAGGTACTTTGATCGTAAAGACGGCAGGAAATCCGGATGATCTAGCTGCGCACGTTCAGGCTGTCGGCAGTGAATTCGGAATCGACGTCTTTCCAACTGATTCAGCTTTTGTTGATCGTGGCTCCCACATGGGTGGGCCTGATGTCAAATGGGTACGGCCGCCGGAAGTTCTGATCGTCGTCAACCGTCCGACCAATTATTCATCCGGCCACACATGGCATTTGTTTGATCAGGTGCTCAACTACCCGACGACTCGCGTCAACGGAATTGATTTTGGACGAGTGGATCTCAGCCGCTTCAATACGATCGTCCTGCCTGACGGACAGTACGGCGAGTCCAGCGGATTCGGTGAGTCCCGTGCAAAGGAACTGAGCGACTGGGTGGTTGCTGGAGGCACATTGATTACGCTGCGCGGCGCGACCGGTTGGGCTGCCGGCGACGACATCGGTTTGATAGGTAACGACGTTGTAAAACGGGAGATTCCTGCGCCAGTCAAACCCGGAGAGGAAGCCGACTCAGGCGCTGAGCCTGATGAAGTAACTCCCGACAATGTTCCCGGTGCCTTTTTTCGCGGGAACGTTTTTGACAGGCACTGGGTAACGTTCGGCTACCAGCCGACGCTGGATGTCTTTTACACCGGTCGTTTGATTCTTTCGCCGACCAGAGAAACGGGCGGACGCTCTCTTGTTACTTTTGAAACGAAGGATAAAGTTCTAACGAGTGGATTCTGTTGGCCGGAAAGCCAGGAGCTGCTGGCTGGCACTCCCTATGTGGTTTACCGGAGCCTCGGCAGCGGCCATGTTATTGCATTCACGGATGACCCGAATTTCCGCGCAATGTACCCGTCGCTTCAGAGGCTGTTCATCAATGCGGCAATGTTCGGTGCGGGCCACTAAACGCTTATTTCACAATCCGGCCCAAGGTGCCGAATGAAAGCCAACTACATTTATCTGGGTATCGGGCTGCTGGTTCTCCTTTCAGTCGCTTCCTTTCTTATCGGCGCGGCGATCGGTCTGGCCAGCAATTCAGATACGCCGGTCGCACAGGCAGAATCGGCGAGGTCCGCGAACGGATCGACGGATCGAGATCCTGAACCGGGAAGCGCTGCGCTTGTTGGTGAGGAGGCGTCGACGCCGGTTGGCACTGCTACTCAAACCGATAACGCGCAATCCGACAACGCGCAATCTGAAAGTGCGCAATCGCGAACGCCCCCCGATGATTTACCTGCCACAGCGCAGACGGCACAAACACCGGGCGCAGAGAATGGTGGCGACACACTTGAGATAGCCGGCGCAGAGCAAAACGAGCCTGCTGCGCGAGGCAACAGTACTATGCCGGCGGGTAACGGTCAGTCGGGAGCTCCAGTGCCCGGCAATCCAGCGCCTGGCAGTCAATCAGGTGCAATGCAGCCGGCTGACAGTGGCAACCAGTCAACTGTCTTCGGAAAAGAGATCGTTGAGACAATTACCGGGCGGGTTACGAGAGTTCGCGATGGCGACACCATTGAGCTCGAAACTGAAGACGGAGAAGTGTTGAGCGTGAACATCGACTCGATCGACGCTCCGGAATGGAAACAGGAACACGGGCCCGAATCACAACGCGCGCTGCGCGCGGTGATCTTTGAAAAACAGGTAAATGTGTTGAAGACCGGTGAAGACAACTACGGGCGTACACTTGGCTTTATCATGATCGATGGCCGGAACATGGCGGCCTTTATGATCCGCAACGGAAATGCCTGGCACTACAGCCGGTTCTCAAACGACCTTGCGCTGGCCGATCTGCAGCGGGAGGCGGAAGAGCAGGGGAGGGGGCTTTGGGGCCTGGAAGGTACACCACTAGCGCCGTGGCAATGGCGTCGCCAGAACAACAACAATTGAGTTCAGGCTTATGTCGTGGGTTCTCTTTTAACTTTAAAACTTCTGGACGCCGTCTGGCTGACGGGCCTTTAGTCGTAACCGTAGTCCGAGTGCCACCAGATCGCATCGCCTGACCAGAGAATATCGTTGGTTGACGAGCCCGCGAGATCCAGCTTGTTGACGTCCTTCATCAGATATTTGATCGCGAAGCCTTTTTCTGGAATCACTTGCCGGCCTTCATTGGGCAGCATTCCGATAATCTTGAGCTCTCGAATTTCGTCCATTCCTTGAACTTGTTTCAGCAGTTTGACGCAGTCCCGTTCGGTCATGGACCGCGTCATCGAGTTTGCGAACTGTTGCTGCATCGGGAACTCCAGAGTCAGCGTGCTACCTTCGAGCGTTGCCTTGACCGGTCTGGCACTACCGAAAACGCTGTTGTAGGTTTCGGTTCCCTGAGTAATTCCCTTGTCCGCAAGTCGTGACCCGTCGCCCCCGTCGGGAATACCGCCGCCGCCGGCAAAGAACAGGAAGTAACCGACCGCTGCAATCAACAGAACGATGCCGCCAACCGCAGCCATGAGCATTGCGCGGTTTTCTGTTTTTCCGGGTTCAAAGAAGTAGTTGTCAAAAATTCGGCCGCACTTAGGGCAGGTTACCTGGGCCGTGTTAACGAACTTGAATTTCGTGTCGCACTGTCGACATTCGAGTTTTTTCAAAATCTGCTCCGGTCTGTTCCGGTGGTCCGAATGGAGTGCTCTTCTAAAGACAGTATAGGCTAATTCTGTTCCGGCCGAACGATGTCGTTTGAGCTGACGTGTTCAATTTCAAAGTCTGGGTGATCGCGGGGAACAATTCGTGTCAGGCTAAAGAGTGGACAGTTTGGCAACAAGCGGGCGTTGAAGAATAGGTGTGATTTCCGAGTCTGCTGCCCGGCATTGAAGGGGGGAGTGCACATTGCATCCACAGCCGTTGAGTCGAAGTGATCACTCACGGGAACGATCGTCATCGCTTCAGCAGTCGGTAAATGGCGCTGACGCGATTCGTCTGAGGCTTGTATTGTCGGGAGAAATTTCAGTGCCTGTTGACTCCATTTCTGGTTTGCGGATTGTCTGACAAAGTTGAGCGCGGCAAAAAAAACGGCCCGTTACTGTGAAACGAATCCGGTTTGCTTATGATTAACAACATTCGAAACCGCATACACCTACCTCCATACAGCGGATGACCTGATGGGACCTTCCAACAACGGCAAACCAGATACTACCGGCCGCCTGTGCATCATGATGTTTCTCCAGTTTTTTGCATGGGGAGCCTGGTTTGCGACGTTGGGGCTGGCGATGACCAACGGCAACCTCGTCCCGTTTATCGGTGCCGCCTACGAGGCTGCTCCGATCGCGGCAATCATTGCGCCGCTTTTCCTGGGTTTGATTGCCGACCGGTTTTTTGCTTCGGAAAAAGTCTTCGGAGCTTTGATGTTGATTGGTGGCGGGCTGATGTTGTTGCTGCCGGGCGTTGCCGGCTCGGCGACTGAGTTTGCAAACGAATCGATGGATACACTCAAACAGAACGTGCCTGCTTATTCTGAAGCCGAACTCAATGAAAAATTCACGGAGCAGCAACTGGCAGAGAACACTGCTGGTACTCAGTTCGGCTGGCTGATTCTGGCCTACATGCTTTGCTACATGCCGACCCTTGGTCTTGGGAATACGATTGCGTTTACTCATATTTCCAGTTCGGATAAATTCCCGTTGATTCGTGTCTGGGGCACGATCGGCTGGATTGTTGCCGGCCTGGTCATTGGTTTTACCGGGTGGGACGGGCAATACCTCATTTTCTGGCTCGGCGGCATCTCTTCGCTGTTGCTTGGTGCGTTCTGCTTCATGCTGCCAAACACTCCGCCGCCACTCAAAGACAAGCCGATGGACCTGCGCTCTTTGTTTATGGTTGACGCGTTCAAGCTGCTGGGTGACTGGAATTTTCTTATCTTTGCAGTTTGCTCGACGCTGATCTGTATCCCGCTGGCGTACTACTACGGAAGCACGAGCCAGTTCCTTGGATCCACTGGTTTTGCCGCTGCCGGCGCAACAATGACGCTGGGCCAGATGTCAGAGATTCTGTTCATGTTGATGATCCCGTTGCTCTTCCGCCGTATGGGGGTCAAGTGGATGATCATCATCGGAATGGCGGCATGGATCGTCCGCTATCTGCTGTTCTCGTTCGGTGCACCTGATCAGGTAACCTGGATGCTGCTCGCGGCAGTCATTCTGCACGGCATTTGCTACGACTTCTTCTTTGTCACGGGCTTCATGTATACCGATGAGAAGGCTCCGAAAGAAATTCGTGGTCAAGCTCAAAGCCTGCTTGTATTTCTCACGCAGGGTGTCGGTATGTTCTTCGGTTACAGAATCATGGCCGCCGGAAACCTGTTCGGAATTCCACTGGACATCACATTCGGGCAGTACGGCGAACAGGTGACCAGCCTTCAGCAATTCACCGACGCCGTAAAGGAAGTGACTGAAGAGGCCGATCCCCCGACGTTCATGGAAACGCTGATGAACATGTTCAACCGGAATCCGATTCCTGAGGGGGTCGATGCCGAACTGGTTTCAACGACGATGGGCCAGTGGCAGAATTTCTGGATGTTTCCCGCGATTTTCGCAGCCGGCGTCCTCGTCATTTTCGTCGCCCTCTTCTGGGATAAGACAAAGTCTGAAGAAGAAGCCAGGAGCGACAAATAGCAAAAGCTATTTTGGACTGTTGGGCAGGAATAGTGCCGGGATTCAACGGCGCTGTGCGAACCTATGGCTCGATACCGCGTCCAATTCCTGAACGAGTGAACAAAAGTCCTCGATCCAAACGCAGAAATTACATCTGAATGAACTCATACCTCTTCAATTCGACACAGGCAATCCAGCCGCATCGCCCTGCTATGGTTTTTGAGACTATGGTTTTTGCGACCGCGCATTGCATGCCTGTGTTTGCCGGTGCAAGCCGGATGACGTGACATTCAGGGACTGATTCAATTCAGCAACAAGCCCGATGTCATGGCTGACATCGGTTTTTTTTTCCTGAAAATCAATATCTCGCGTCGAGGTGCAGATGGGAGCACGCGTGGTTTGGGACCACGAGGGTGCGGGTTCGACCCCCGCGGACGCGACTGAACTGGCTTGATAGCTCAAAAGGTAGAGCGACCGGTTGAAGCCCGGTAGATAAGGATTCGATCGCCTTTCAGGCCACTTTTCCCGAGCGGAAAACATAACACGGAGGCCAGACGTACTGGTCTCCGTGTTTTACTGCTTCGATGTTCGGGACTCGGAAGTTCAACGATGCACTTACTTCTCCACCGTCATTCTCCACCGTCTCCGCCGCCCACCGGCAACAAGCGAAGCAGGTCTTTCATCGGAATACTCTTTAGATAGCTTCGTTTATGCTTTTTGAAGTAGAAAACTGGTGCTCCGTTTTCGTCCGTTTGAACATGAAAACATTCCCAGCCGCTCTGGCCGAGTTCATTGAGTTGAACTTCCATCGCTTCCGGATCGGTGTCCCCTGATACAACGCGATATTCCCACGCCCACATGTTGTTGAAGTCCTGGGTCACCCAGTCTGTAGCATTTTCGGCGGTCGTCAGGCCGTTGTCTCGTAGACGCTCGAACGTGTCGGTTGCCCATTGAGACGTGCCGTCGATTGTCTCGCCTCCGGCATCGCGAGCATCCCGCAATTTGTTCATCATCCACTCAAGCGTTGCCTCCTGCTCTTCGGGAGTCGGCCCATCTTCGGGTAGCGGTGACTCAGGATCATCTGATTGCGGCTCAACCTGTCCACCGTTTTCGGCGACGTTTTCAGAATCGTCTCCGGCCATCTGGTCACATCCGCAAAGTACACAGGCAAACAGCGCGGCCGCGAAAACCGCAACGTATTGACTGGAATTGATCGGGAATGAGTTGGACATCAGTTCTCCATTACCTGTTCAGAATTTTGTCGTGGCGCTTCGGGCGGAGCTTGAAATCGTAACATCATCCAGACGCAGCCGCCGAGTATCAAGCCAACGTAGACAGCAATCGCCCAGCCGAACTCGGGAAGAATGTTCTGGCGATCTCCTATTCCAACAAGCGCGGAAAGATGGAAGATCGAAATGAACAGCCAACTCGTTAAGGCTCCAGTCAGCAGCAGCAGCGAATCCATGACGCGATATGTCTCTTCGCGACGGTCTCCGGCCAGCCAGTACTCTTTGTTCGGCATGTTGATCAGCGAGTCGGGAAGAAAGCGGCTGAAGTAACCAACTGCCGGAAGGCACAGCAGACTGAATACGTGCAGTCCGATGTTAAGCCCGATAAGTGCAGACCGCGATGACCAGCCGTCAGGATCACCTGCGGCGTCAAAGTGGATCGGCACTTCCTGAGGTAGTTTTCCAGCCCAGAAGATCAGCTGCGCCGCTGCGCAGCAGGCGGTGAACAGCACAATCGCAAATGAGATATGACGAAACATCCCGGACTCCTGACTATGATTCAGTCAGTCTATTCGTGGTTAGAACAGGTCCATTGGATGAAATCGCGGGTGATTTTGCCAGACCGCAAGTCTGAGCAAGGTCGCGAAATACACGCGGGTTCGGTATCGATGAGACGTGTTTGACCAGCAAGCAAACTAGCCACGCAGGTGTTTCAGGATTTCATCTGTACTGGCTTTTGCATCACCGAACAACATGCCGGTGTTTTCATTATAGAACAGCGGGTTGTCGACCCCGGAGTATCCAGTGGCCATCGAACGCTTAAACACAATGACCTGTGTTGATTTCCACGCTTCCAGTACCGGCATGCCGTAAATCGGGCTGGACGGATCATCCAGCGCACCCGGGTTCACGATGTCATTGGCCCCGATGACCAGAACAACGTCCGTTTCGGGGAAGTCTTCATTGATCTCTTCCATCTCGAGCACGAGGTCGTAGGGAACACGTGCTTCGGCAAGCAGGACGTTCATGTGACCGGGAAGACGACCGGCAACAGGATGGATCGCGAACCGCGTCTGCGTTCCGCCTTCTTTGAGAATTTCAGTCATCTCACGAATCGGATGCTGAGCCTGAGCAACGGCCATTCCATAACCTGGCACGACAATCACTTCATTGGCATCCTTCAACATGCCGGCGACCTCTTCTGCGGTTACAGCGATGTGAGTCTTCTGTTCACCGTCGTCCCGGGCGATGACGTTCCCGCTGTCGGTTCCGAAGCCGCCCATGATTACGCTGATGAACGAGCGGTTCATCGCATGGCACATGATATAGCTGAGGATTGCACCACTGCTGCCTACGATTGCGCCGGTGATAATCAGGAGATCGTTGCCCAGCATGAATCCGGTCGCCGCCGCAGCCCAGCCGCTGTAACTGTTGAGCATTGAAACCACGACCGGCATGTCGGCTCCACCTATTGCCATGACCATGTGCACGCCGAACACGAAAGAAATAATCGTGACTAGCAGCAACGGAATCATGCCGATGGATCTGCTTTCCGATTCGTAGCAGAACCAGACGGCAAGTCCTACGCACGAAAGAAGCATGATCAGGTTCAGCAGATGACGGGCTGGCAGCATTAACGGCTTGCTCTTGATTCTGCCTTCAAGCTTGCCCCACGCGATGACGCTACCGGTAAACGTCAGTCCACCGATAAATACGCCGAGGATGATTTCAATCTTGTGCGTGAGATCCCCGCCGATCGGATGTGATTTCATCTCCGCGATCAACTCGTCTGTACCCTCATTGCCGGAAGCGACAGCTGTTGCAATTTCGGGGCCTTGTTCAGAAAGCAGGTTTGCTTCGAAAACTTCGAACGCCGATGGCATCAGATATCCGGCAATCCCGACAAAGACTGCCGCAAGTCCGACAAAGCTGTGAAGCATCGCCACCAGTTGTGGCATGCCTTTCATTTCGACCTTGGACGCCATCACGGCTCCGATGACACCACCGCCTACGATCGCAACGACCAGCAGTATGTAAGCCGTCGTTCCGAATTCGTACGGCGCATCAATCTGGGTCATGCGTAGAATCGTCGCCACAATCGCGATAACGATCCCGATGATGCCGAACATGTTTCCGCGGCGCGCTGTTTCGTGTTTGCTCAATCCGCCGATCGCAAGGATAAAGCAGACTCCGGCAACCAGCCAGGCAACGAAGGGTATTAGGCCAAGTGAAAGATCAGGCATGAGTCGTTGTTTTCAGGAAAGCAGTTCAAATTCGTTTCGGTAAGGCGCAACTCAGTAGCCGGTCATTCCTGTTTGCGGAACATACCGAGCATCCGATGCGTGACGAGGAATCCGCCGGAAACGTTGATGGTGGCAATAAAGACCGCGAAGAAAGCAAGTGCCGCGACGTACCACGGCCCGTTTAGCTGCAGCATGCCCCCGATCACGATAATTCCACTCACCGCATTGGTGACACTCATCAACGGAGTGTGCAGTGCAGGTGTAACATTCCAGACCAGTTGCCAGCCCACGAAAATCGACAGAACAAATACTGTGAAATGCGATATGAAGTCCGGCTCGGCATATTTTCCGATGACCAGCAGTAGCGCTGCGGCGACAACCGCGCAGGCGATCATGAAAACGGGGTTTTCAAAGATCGTCGGCTTGCGGGCTTCCGCGAGTGCAGCGGCTGAATCAACTGCCGCAGACGGAGCAGGCTTGGGGGGCGAGGGATCCTCGATCTTCGGTGCCGGCCACATCACTTCACCATCGTGAGTGACCGTCGATCCTCGAACCACCACGTCTTCGAAATCAAAATTCAGATTGCCGTCTTTCTCTTTTGTCATGTCCGACAAAAGATTGACGATGTTGTTTCCGTAGAGGTTGGAAGACTGGGTCGGCAGACGGCTTGGAAAGTCGGTGTATCCGATGATGGTCACGTCATGTTCGACGGTCCGTTCATGTGGTTTGGTCAGTTCGCAGTTCCCGCCGTTCTCTGCCGCGAGGTCCACGATTACACTGCCGGGTTTCATGCTCTTGACCATCTCGGTTGTGATCAGCTTGGGAGCAGGTTTACCGGGAATCAACGCCGTTGTGACGATGATGTCCACTTCTTTTGCTTGCTCAGCGAACATGGCCATTTCGGCTTCGATGAACTCTTTGCTCATCACTTTCGCATAGCCGCCTTCGCCCTCGCCGGATTCTTCAAAGTCCAGCACGAGGAAGTCAGCGCCCATGCTTTTGACCTGATCCTGGACGGCCAGGCGAGTATCAAACGCCCGGACGATTGCGCCGAGTCCTTTGGCGGTTCCGATGGCCGACAGTCCTGCGACGCCGGCTCCGATTACCAGCACCTTTGCCGGTGGGACCTTCCCGGCGGCCGTGATCTGGCCGGTGAAAAAGCTGCCGAATTCGTTGGCGGCTTCGATGATTGCCCGATAGCCCGCGATGTTCGCCATACTCGACAGGGCATCCAATTTCTGCGCACGCGAAATCCTGGGTACGCAGTCCATCGCCAGCGTATTGATCTTGTGTGACTTGAGTTTTTCAACGAGCTCTTCGTTTTGAGCAGGTCTGATAAAACTGACGAGGGTTGCCCCCTCTTTCATCCGGCCGATTTCATCGTCTGTCGGCGACTGGACTTTGATCACGATGTCCGAGTTCGCCCAGACGGTGTCGCCATCTGTTATTTTCGCGCCGGCCTCTTCATATGCGTCATCAGGAAAGTTAGCGGCAACACCGGCGCGCGACTGGACATGGACTTCGTAGCCAAGCTTTTCGAGCTTCCGGACACTCGCTGGAGTCGCAGCGACTCGGCATTCACCGGCTGCGACCTCTCTGACAACGCCGATAATCATCGATGGATCTCTATCGTTGGGAAATGGAAGGTTTGATCGTAAATTGCCGGAGCGCAAGGGACAAGCCGACTGACTCATGCAGCCGGCTTTGTCATTGCGTCATCTGGTATTCAGAATCCGTGAAGAACGGGTAGCGAGACCTATCCGCCTGCGTTGATCGTTTGGCCGGATAACGTCGGGGCGGTCGTCCCCGGAAGCGGCAAATGGGGTTTGCGAACCGTCTGATCTGCGGCCGGCTCAGCACGGAAGACATTTCCGATGTGGTTGCTGACCAGGTGCGGCAACCACATGGATCTTGCCACCAGTTCCAGCAGAACCCGGGTCTGGAACGGCTTGCGAAGGTGATACGCAGGTCCACTCTGGTGAACGCGATGGATTACATCGGATGCCTGATTAGGCGTGACAAACATCGCAGGTACGTCTTCACGTCCTTCGATTTTTCGAATCTGATCGAGTATGCCCGGTCCGGATGTTTCACCGACGCGCATCTCCATGATGATCAGGTCAAGCTCGAGTTCACGCGCCAGATGAAGGGCAGTGGCAGGATCCCCGGCTCCGAATACCTGATACGATTCGTGTTCAAGAACAGATAATGTTCCGGCCAGCTCAACCGGGTCGGAATCGACCACCAGAATGACCGGATCGAGAAGTTGGCTCATTGGGATCCCCACATATATTCATGGAGACTCACCGCCAGTCCGTCAGCAAAGAGTCTAAATCAGATTGCGAAAGGAGCGCGACTCATTCGCGCAGCATCTATCTGAAGCTGTTGGATTCATCGACAACCCGGTCGTAAAAGTTTGCGTGTTCTAGAAGAGCCGGAATATCCGGAAAGTTTGAAACAGACGGCCGTAACGGGCGGCCGGCCGCAACCAGTCTGAGATTTCGCCGCATTTACCGCTAGATATCTACAACTCGATATCTACAACTCGATCGTGCGGCCCTCTACGACAGAGCGACTTTGAGCCTGGCAGATTTCGATCGCATCTCTGGCTAGACCACCTGACAGAACGCCTGACTCCTGTCCTGCCTTCATCGATTCAACGACCGTTTCGATTTCAGCTACAAATGCGTCCACCGGATCACCGCTGCCCGTCTCCGGTAACTCCACTGAGCCATCGGGGTGGAGCAGTTTTAGCGGCATCGCCTGAGCGCCATCTGCGAGGCCGGCAAACTCGAATTGCATTGTGCAGCGTTCGAGATGAAGCTCGAATCCGTGGGTAAACGGTCTACCTTGCTGGTTGATCACACCTGCAACGGAGCTGACAACGATCTGCGGGTCATCAAACCGGAAAATTGAGTTGCAATATTCAACTACCTCACCCCGCATACGACCACCGCTGGTAACGGTTGCCGGTTGCCCGAACAGCAACCGTATGAAGTGAGCGTCATGAACATGGAGGTCGAGCATCGGCCCTCCGATCTTTTTTGGATCATAAAAGTCAGGCAGCCACTCCGGATCGGAAATAACCCTTTTGAAAGTCCCGCCGATGGCTTTTCCGTATTCGCCGGAATCAATCACTGATCTTGCGAAGGCATATTCCGGGAAAAACGGCAGGACCTGCCCTACCATCAAGAGACGATCATGTTCGCGGCACGCATTCACGGCGCGGTCACAATCATCCACCGAAAGTGCCAGTGGCTTCTCGGAAAAAACATGTTTGCCCGCAGCAGCAGCTTTTTCGATGAATGGAGCGTGAAGTGCCGGTGGCAGGCAAATGTCCACATAGTCCAGTTCCGGCATCGCCAGCATTTCGTCAAAGTCCGCCGTCGTTGCTATACCCGAAAGATACACCTGCTCCCCGGGCGGGCCGAAATTGCCTTTGATCCCCGTCCAATCACCTTGAAGTCGTTCCGGCTCGGTCGTGCAAATAGCGGCGACTTCAACGCCTTCGACTTTCTGGTAGGCAAGCCAGTGAATCCAGCCCATAAATCCCATGCCTGTGATTCCGACTTTCAACATTTCGTATTCCCGATACCTTGGGGTTGTGAAGATTGAGGAAGTATCGACACCGGAATCTGCTGCGGGTGGAAAACGGCGACGTAGAAATCCTATAATTTATGTAGACCATAATCCCGGTCGATTATCCAGCAGCTTGCCTT
>JBCCFB010000145.1:0-15580 GCA_039029995.1 Planctomycetota bacterium | reverse complement strand
GGACCGGGACGCCATAGATACCTGCCTGAGTTGCGTAATCCCGTTTCGATAGTTGTCCATGGTCCACGGGGATCCACGCTGTACCGAATGGTGATCGGTCGGAGTGTCAGGTACGGATCGCTCGCCTCCCAGTTGATCACCAACCGCCCTGCTTCAGTTCCGCGTCCATAGGGAACTGATGTGATCTGAACCACCGGCGCTTCTACATCAACGTTTATCCACATGTCCGGTTTGTCTCCGCGCATCGGCGCGCGACCGGTCAACCCGTCACGGGAATGAACGACAATTCGAAACGCGTAGAGACCCGCGTTGCTGACTTCGACAGGAAACGGACTCATGCCATCGGGATCCGTTCCCCAAGTCTGCCATGTTTGTCCCCCGTCAAAGGTGACCCATAGATCAACTCTTTCGACTCCGGATGGATCAATGGCGTCAATGCTGTAGTTCAGTCGGAATCGTTTCGTATTGACCGGGATAACGTCGGATTCTGCTGGCTGGTGAAACGGCGGCATTACAGAAACCGGACCGGCGGAATCAGAAACCTGCTGTGTCCGTGGAGACTGTCCGTTGGCCGGTGGAGCCTGAGGCATTACTGCTTGTGCGTTCGGGAGAGGCGTATCGCGAAGCGGTTGCCCACCCGTTCCTGCGACTTGCCCTGCCCTGTTATTCAATTGCCGTTCCGGGAAGTAGTCCTGTCCGGGGCGCGGTCTGGCAGTTGTTGATTCGCTTACGAACATTCCGTCGGGCGCCGGTAGCTGAGTGGCCGGTTGAGAGGCCGGCTGCGGCCCCGGACCGGGGTTGCTCCGATAGTTGCCACCTGCTGCGTTCGGCTGCGAGGAACCGGCAACACCGTTGAACCCTCCGCCGGATTGAAAAGAAGTTGACCCGCTTGTTTCGGCTCGTTGATCAGGACCACGAAGAGTGGTGCTTTCCCAGGGTACAGCAGGTGCCCCCGGTTCGTTATTTTCCTGAATGTTCTGCGGCTGAACCGGAGGCGCGACCGGCGACTGTGCCATCAAAGGCTGGCCGGCCTCTGTTCCGAAATCGCGCGCGGCCGGGCGATGGGACTGCATCGGCTGGCGGCGCAGTAGTGACGGAGGAACTGGAGGGGCTATCTCTTCCGGTGGTGACCCGATACGTGGACGAGTAGAAGTGACCTGCGCAGGAACTCCGGAACTTCCATCCGCTGGCGTCGCGGGTCCTCGACGGGCATTTCCCGGAACTACCTCGGCGACATCCTCCGATTCTATTCTACGGCACACTCCGTTTTCGCAGATCACATTGTCCGGCTTTTCACCTCCGGTGAACTCGTATCCCCCGTTTTGAGACAATACTCGCTGGCGGACATCCGAAATCCGTTCATTCTCGACCCTGCTTTGAATAGAGCCATAAGGTCCACGGACGGGGGAAGTTGAATTCTGGTTTGTCTGGAGTTGAGGTACGTCAGTCGATTCGTCACCGTTCCAGCCGACGGGCGGGTAGGAAGACTGGTCGTACTCAGACGGCGGGTACATTCCTGAATGTCTTGGATTGATTACCTGTCCGCCATGGACGGTACCTGTACCTGCGCGGCGCCACGAAACCTGTGGCACATTCACACGCCGTGACTCGGAGACGACATTGCCGGCGGAATCTGACACTTCGATTCTGATATTAAGAGAATCGTATCCTGTATCGGGCCACCAGGCGATCGAATCGCTGAAGATCCCGTTGCCGACGACGGCCGTACTCTCGTAGGGAACCTGCAACCATTGTTGCGCGGTAGCTTCCGGCCGGGCTGTAACCGGTTGATACAGGATGCGAAAAGTATCCTTGTCGATATTTGCGTCCCGCGCATCCCATGAGCAGACGATCCGCCCGGCCGCGTCTGTTTCCACGGTCGCCGTCATTTCCGGATCGGCGGTATCGACGGTAATTTTCAGTTCGGGTTCGGCATTTCCTTCGGGCAGCAGCCGGCGGTCGCGACTGAGCGTCTTCAATGCGAACCAGTACTCTCCGTCGCCATCAGCGTAGAAAGGAAATTCTTGAGAATCGGTTGCCTGGCGTCCAACGAATTGCCACGTCCTGCCCAGGTCCCGGGAAACAAAAAGTTGCACCTCGATAAACGCCGAATTGTCCGCGTTGATTTGAAAAGGAATCGTGAACCCTGTCAGACTGGTCGCGATCTCACGAACAGAGCTTCCCGCGGCCGGCTCAATCGAGGCACGGGTCTGCCCGTGCGCAGCGGCGGTGAAAATGCACGGCAGAAGGATCACAAGGAGAACCATTGCATACGTTGCGATTGTATCTCGCCAGGTTGCGGGCATCTGCGCGGACCTCGCGCCTGAATCATCGGGTCTGGCCGGGTATTTTGTCGCGATCATGATTGTTACCGGAACGGTTCATTGCCATATACAAAAGCGCGGTCCTCTGCTTTCGGGATCGGCTGATCAACTGCGGAAAGACTACAAAGGCTGCGCACACAACATTCGCAGAGGTAGAAAGACGTGTTCCGGTTTTTTCTATGAAGACGTGCTTTTCCGGATGAATCGAGCGAACCGGCGAGGCCGGTGGGCCGTATCACCTGCAACATCGCTGTGGACCCAATTGTCCAGAGCCTGATGAATACGCCGCGACAGAAGATCAAATGCCGCATTTGGAACGAACTTTTGCGGAAACTAAGCTCAAATGGAGGGCATTTGAGCTTTCTTAAAGCCAGGGCCGGCTTTCCACGACATTTTCGTTGCCTCGTGGGTTCAATTGTCCCGTATCCGGGACGGCAGATTTCGCATTGAATTTCCGGGGAATTTGCGCGGAGATAAATTGAGCTAATCCTGATTCGAGCTGGCGGATATAATCCGTAGCTGCCGAAGTGTCAGCACGACCCGCACACTTTGAACCGGCCACTTTTAACGGCACGGTAAACGCCGCCGGCGCGTTCAACGAACCCTTGCCGGCTGAACAGCAACTTCATCAATACGTTTGGTGAACAGCGTCGTAAGAGATGGAAACAATAAGAGAATTTGTTGCAGATACCTGGTCGATACCTGAGGCCCGATGGATTGTCTGGACGACAGTCCTGATTGTCTCTGTTTTGATCGGTATCTACTTTGCGGGAGCGTTCCGCCGGCTCGCTCTAGGCGGAGATGACGCCGGAGAACCGGTGAGTGACCTTACGGATTTTGAAAAAATGCGCCGCGAAGGCCAGCTGGATGACAGCGAATTTGACACATTGAAGGCGGAAGTAAGGTCGCGCGAGAACACAGCTGAAGATTCCAGTTGACGGAAAGAACAATCTGGCAGTTCAACCCGTTCAACCTGACGGGGTTATATGGGCAGTTGAACCCGCGCAGAAAACACCAGGATTTATGAGCGGCGACAACCGAATCAAAGACAAGAAGTTGTCCGTTACTTGAATGTAACGGATAGACCGTGGAACCCGGTCAGTTCAAGTTTCTGAGAACTGAAATGGCGACTACGGTGCGAATTCGTCATCTGACGATTTTCGCGGATCAGCGGATTGCAGCACCCTGCTGTCACCCGCTGGAGAAATGACAGCACAAATGCTGAAAACAGATAGAGCTTGAATGATCGCGGGCAAGGAAGCACCTTTTGACCGACGGTTCGTAACTGTCGGGCATAGTTCAAGCCTTTTCGACTGTAAGTAAGAGCAGTTGAACTTCGATTAAAAGGTGAAGGAGTGAAAATGCCCGCAGGCAACGACTCAGGTACCCGCCGGTCCGGCGGTACCAAGAAAAACGCGCACTGTTCGTTTTGCCGGAAGAACTACCGTGACGTCGGGCCTCTCGTTGAGGGGCCGGGAGACGTCTACATCTGCGGAGAATGCATCGAGCTGTGCCAGAGTATTCTGGAACAGGAGCAACGTCGTCGCGGTCCGTCAAAACAACTCTTCAACCGGATCCCGACACCGCGAGAAATCGTTTCGCGTCTGGACGAGTACGTAATCGGTCAGCCCGACGCCAAGAAGGTTCTGGCCGTAGCCGTTCACAATCATTACAAGCGACTGTCGCTCGAGTGGGAAAACTCGGAAGTTGAGATCGACAAGTCCAACATCATGCTGGTGGGGCCGACCGGTTCAGGCAAAACTCTTCTTGCCCGCACACTGGCCCGAATGCTCAACGTTCCTTTTGCCATTGGCGACGCGACAACTCTTACTGAAGCAGGCTACGTCGGCGAGGATGTCGAGAACCTGTTGCTGAAACTCCTGCACTCTGCCGATTTCGATATTGAAGCCGCGCAACGGGGTGTGATCTACATCGACGAGATCGACAAGATCGGGAAGACCAGCAACAACGTTTCGATTACCCGTGATGTTTCCGGTGAAGGTGTTCAGCAGGCTCTTCTGAAAATGCTCGAAGGCACCGTTGCCAATGTTCCGCCTCAGGGTGGACGAAAACATCCGGAACAACAGTACATCCAGATCGATACATCAAACATTCTGTTCATCTGTGGCGGAACGTTTGTAGGCGTCGATGACATCATCCGGCGACGGCTGGGTAGACGTACAATCGGCTTCTCTCAGGATGCCGGCTATCGCGAAGAAGGCGAACTGAGAGACATTCTGCTTCAGGTGACCAGTGACGATATACTTGAGTTCGGATTGATTCCTGAACTCGTCGGACGCCTTCCGGTTATTACGTCACTTGCACCACTGGATGAGGAAGGCCTGGTTAAAGTTCTTACAGAGCCTAAAAACGCACTGGTTCGCCAGTTCGAAAGCCTCTTCCGGATGGAAGAATGCGACCTGAAGTTCACTGACGGCGCCCTGCGGAAGATTGCCGGGCGTGCAATGGACAAAGGCACGGGGGCCAGAGGCCTGCGTTCGATCGTGGAAAACGTCATGCTTGACATCATGTATGATCTCCCTGAAAAGCAGAAAGGCTCCACGATCACCATCGACGAAGATATCGTTGGCGGCGCACCTCAGTTCAAGATGCCTGAATCCAAAAGTGCCTGATCCTTTCTCGGGTCGACGGAACAGCCGCGTAGCTGAGTCCGGACGCCGGAGGTAATCATCAGTCACAAGTCAAAACTGCTCTTAAAAAATCAAATCCTCGCCGGGCCATCTGTCCGGCGGGGATTTTTTCGTTTCTGCCCGACAGATGCTCTATCTTGTCACAACTATTCCCACGAAAATGGACAGGGCCTCTTCTACGTCCGGCAGAGACAATGACCAGCTCCCGAAATCCGATTGATTTTCAAACGACTCACTGGAGCATCGTCCGCTCTTCGCGGGAGAACGGTGACTCCGTCGTTCGCCGCGAGTCTCTCGGTGAGCTTTACCAGGCGTATTGGTATCCATTGTTCATCTATCTGCGACGCAAGGGGTACGATCCTGAATCTTCTGCAGACTACGTCCAGGGTTTCTTTGTTGAGTTGATCGATAAGGACTTTCTGCGCAGCGTCGCTCCCGAGAAAGGACGCTTCCGCTGGTTTATGCAATCGGCCGTACAGCGATTTGCTGCAGGTGAGGTGAAACGTCTTTCCGCAAAAAAACGTGGAGGTGGCCGTGCGAAGTTTTCCCTGAACGTCGATGAGGCTGAGGGGCGTTATCAGCTGGAACCGGAAGACGGCTGGACGCCCGAATCACTGTTTGACCGGCGCTGGGCGCTTACGGTCCTGCAACAGGCACTGGGGCAGCTGCAGACTGAATACGGGGAAAAGGACAAGTCCGCGTTGTTCGATAGTCTCGCACCGATGCTGACGATTGATTCAGATGACCTTCAAGCGTATGACCGGATTGCAGAACAACTCTCGATGAGCACTGGTGCTGTAAAGGTCGCAGCTCATCGGATGCGGGAAAGATATCGTGAGGTACTGACGGCAGTCGTAGCGCAGACTCTGGCCGATCCGGACGCTCTGGACGACGAAATTGACATTCTGCTCAAAGCGCTAAGGGGGCCGGCAGCCTGACCGGCGGTTGTGACGGTTACCGGCCCGATTACCGCGCAGGGCCATCATTTCTCGTTCGAGTCACATTGTGGATGCCCCGTTTCCTCGTCGTAATTCGCCCTCTTTGGGGTAAATAGCCCTGCAAAACACATCCCCGGAGTTTTTTCTAGAATATCTGTAACCCGACGGGCACTTTTTCCTATTCGTTCCTGAGTCAATAGAAAGTCAAAATCATCGACCTGAACGAAACCACAATGCGAACAAGAAAATGCCCACAGTGCGGTGCCCCGGTAACTGACGACCTGCCCGGTGGATTGTGTCCTGCATGCTTGATGGAAGTTGCCCAGCGCAGCCAGCCAGCTGCGACTCGTGGCCTGCCCGGTCGGAGCGAAGCACCAGCCGTTGAAGACGTTGCGGAACTGTTTCCAGAGCTGGAAGTGATCGAGCTGATCGGTCGCGGCGGGATGGGCGCAGTCTACAAAGTGCGCCAGAAAAATCTCGACCGCATCGTGGCGTTGAAAGTGTTCCTCTATCGTGCCGACGATCCGGAATTCGCGGCACGTTTTTCCCGCGAAGCACGTGCCCTTGCGAAGTTGAATCACCCCAACATCGTCACAGTTCACGAAACAGGAAAACGTGGCTCGATGAGCTACCTCGTGATGGAGTTTATTGACGGGCTGAATCTTCGCGAAATGTGTACCAATGCGGAAATCACCCCTTTGGAGGCGATGAACCTTGTCCCGCAATTGTGTGACGCTCTGCAGTATGCTCACGACCAGGGAGTGATTCACCGCGACATCAAGCCGGAAAATATCCTCGTTGACCGGTCAGGCCGGATAAAAATTGCCGACTTCGGCCTCGCCAAAATGACCAATGCGACGGTGAATGATCCGACGCTCACCCATACGCAACAGGTAATGGGCACCCTGAACTACATGGCACCCGAACAGCGCGAAACTCCAACCGAGGTAGACCACCGCGCTGACATTTATTCGCTGGGCGTTGTAATTTACGAGATGTTGACCGGCGAACTGCCTCTTGGACGATTTCAGCCGCCATCAAAGAAGGTGGAGGTGGATATCCGTATCGACGAAATCGTGATGCGTGCACTTGAGAAGGAACCCGGGCGCCGCTATCAGCAGATCAGCGAGTTCCAGACGGGACTTCAGTCGGTGGGTGAACTGCGCGCCGGCGATCGCACACCGGTTCCCCCGGTCAAAGCAGGTGATCAGGCGCCGTTTGCGGCGCTCAATCAGGGGCTGGCTGCCGTTGAAGAGGCCGTGCACGAGATTGACCGAAGTCTGCAGCCGAAGTTCGGACGCAGGAAACCGGTTACCGCCGCAAATCTGCTGATCTACGCCTACGGTGGCGTGGCCATGTTCATTCTGGTGATCGCGTGCCCACTGATGTTCATCATGGGTGGCGGACGCTTCGGATTCCTTGATCGGGAAATAGCAAATCTTGCGGGAATCCTTTGTGGAATCACCGGCGGGTTCATGTTTGCGATTCTCGGATTCGTCCGCCGAATTCTGGATATCGGCCCGGCTGATGATGCCTCGGAGAAAGACGTTCAGGACTACTACAATTCGACGAAAATCGGGTCGGCCATCCGTATCCTTGCGATGATCTGCTTTTTCGCCTGCCCGGGCCTCATCATCTCCCAGAAATTCCTGCATCTTCCCGAGGCAGCAATATTTGCCGGCATCGCGGGAGCGATTGTCGGGGGTGGGCTGATGATTGCGGCCGGCTCTTTTGAGAACACCTTCTACGAAAAGAACGATTCATAAAAAAACGCAAGCGGCTGACCCTGAGATCATCCGCTTGCGTCTGTTGCGCTTTTGCTGGTTCGTTCCAGAGATGGATCTAACGGCCGTCCCCGCCGGGAACGACTACGTCAGGCCCGGTTACAACGAGCAGTTCCGGCCGGAATACTGCTCGATGAAAGTCCGTGAGTTGTACGCCGGGCTTGAGTAGAATCGCCGGCATCTGACCTGCAAAATTTACGTTGGCCGGCTGGCCTCCCACTGTCGTCACAGCAGACGCGTCGACCATGCGCATCCGCTCCTCCATGACCATTTTTGTCATCGTCACCATGCGTGTTCTCGTCTCGGTCCTGGTTTTGGTGACGGTTTCTATCCTTCCATCAGCAGTTTCGACCTGCTCGGTATAAGGAACCTCAACGTTGTAGGCCTGCTCGACCTGCTCGGTCACAGGAATCTGAACAGTGTATGTGTGTGACAGCCCTCCCCCTTCGTTCATGACCATTGTGAATGAAAAGTCATTTACCGATGGAACCTGAGCGAACGCAGGTGCCGTGCAAAAGAATGCGGCCAATAGGGCAATGCAAAACTTGTTGATGTTCATCTTCTTCTCCATTGAAAATTTGTGCCCTGAAGTGCCGGGCGCCCACCTTTAGACGTTTGATCCTAGCGGACCATAGAAAAGAATCAAAAAATGATCTCGGATCAGGAAATTTGTTCCCCGGCAATTGAAGAAATGTGGAACAAAATGAGCGGGGCCATAAACGCAGTCCATTGTCTGTTTTGAAAGCAGCCAGATTTCAGATGTGCCGTATTCTGTAGAAATGAGCACCGGCAAACGCTACGCATGTATTTTGCCCGTAACAAAAATACGATTGCGTCAAGCCATTTTCCCGGGACTCCACCACGCAAGTCTTTTTCTTGACCACGCAAGTCTTAGTATTCACCACGCATGTCTTAGCCTTCAACCGGCAAGCCTGAGCCTGCTCCCGCGCAGCCTGAGTCTGGCCATAAGCGCGATGAAGCGATCAGTCAAAAACTGTGACAAATTCCCGGTGACGTTTTCGTCTTCGTTGCGACTATCCAGATGAAACACGTGGGGTGATCTGTAAATCGGGCAATCCGCATCAATAATCCCATTGGACCCACCTTACATCCAGTGAAGCCGATGCGAAGGGGTTTTCGCTTCCCATCCCAGCAATCCGCCTGGCCTCGGGCAGTCGCGCAGGATTCGTTTCTGTGTCGATATGTAGTTCTATTGATTCGAGGGGGATCTGATGAGAAGCGTAATTACCATTTGCTTTTTTGTTGTCGCCATTTCCGGCTCCGAATATATCCGGGCGGATATGCTTGAGGGCGATACGATCGATTTTGCCCTGTATCTGGGTTCGGGAATTTTCGATGGCCCGGATACAACGACTGTCGAGACAGGGGACGGAGACATCATTGCCATCGAAGCAGGTGCCAGTTTTCCCCAATTCGAAATCAATCCGGAAAACTCTTTTGTATCCTTTGATTACGTTGGTCTTGGCATCGAGTATTTTGCCGATTTCAGTTTTCGAATCACCGAAATTGATCGACCGATTGAGTCTGTTTCCTTGTCGTCATTTGGTGCGACCAATTTAGAGAGCACCGATATCAGTCTGGTTGACAATGAGATCATCATTAATTTCCAGAACAGGTCATTTGATGACGATGTCCCGACTGGCTTTGTGGTGAACCTGACTGCGATTCCAGAGCCATCCACGTTCGGATTGGTGCTTTGCAGTCTTGGATTGATCGCCAGTGCCAGATGCCGCGTGGCGTAGCGACAGAAAAACCTCAGCGACGAATACGCGTTGGGACAAAAAGCGTTGCGATAAAGTTGCGGGGCCGGTTCACACCGGCCTTACACTATTAGCAGCTTGCAGAAAGACCGGCGAAGGAGCTCGCGTTTTTCTGGCTCCATGGACTGACTGCGACTGCTTTTGAAGCTGATTGAGAATTCCGGCCACTTACCGGTTTCAGCAGCAACAGCAAGAAGACAAATCCAGGAATCGCCAATGGATTGAACGCAATCCATTCCTGAACTTGCATTATTGCATTTGAACGAATCGGGCCCCCGCGCTGAGGGACTGTTGATCATCGTCTTGCCCACGAAGCTCGCCGAATCTTGCCCTGTTTGCAACGCTTCATTGCAAAGATGCCAGCGCAAACAAAAAAGGGGACTCGAATATCGAGTCCCCTTTTAAAACGTTTCAAGCTGTCTCGTTTCAGGCCTTGCCTGACTACTTTCTGCGGCGAGCTGCAGTCAGTCCGAACAGGCCAAGAAGAATCGTGGCTGTTGCTGGCTCAGGAACAGCAGTCGCGATTCCGGTGTAGTTTGAAACCTGATTGTTTCCGAAATCGAAAAAGTTGACTGAAGTCGTCGACCCGAGAAGCGAGTCAAGATTTGTTTGATTGACCAGACTGTTGTTCACGAAGTCGCCAGCGAAGTTAAAGCTGAACTGACCATCGATGTTCATACCATCGGACGACGTGTCGATGATGAACGTCGCGATGTCCTGGTTACCGTTCTCGATGAAATTCACAGAACCACCGATGATGTTGATGCCAGTCGGATTCTCATTTGCGCCGACCGTACCATCCAGGATATCCCCGGACATCTCGTCGATGACCACGCTCAGTGAGAAGTCGACCGTCGGAGGCACGTTGCCAAAAGCCGATCCGGTGCCGCCACCGATTGGAAGGGTTTGTTCTACAAAAACACCTTCGAAATTGGCGTCTATTAAATCTGCTGAAGCCGTTGAGCCAGCAAATGCCAGAAGAGCGACTGCACAGAAAGTGATTAGTTTTTTCACGTAAGTGACTCCCATGATGTTTAGGCCGGAGACATTTTCCGACCTTCCGTCTCTTTGATGTGCAGACATGCTCTCACCGGGACAAAGAGGTGTCAACGATCGATACCGGCAAAACATCCCTTTCTTTCCAAATTTGCCAATCTTCACAAATACGGCTTTCCCAAGCGTTTGCCAACGCACGGGGACGGCTCCATTAGCGAGATTCGTCTTAAGCCATTTCATTCCCCATCGTCGCAAATGGCCGACATTGCTTTCAATTTGCTGGTTCAAGTGCCTCCGGCCTAGTCTCCGCCCGCCTGGTCTCCGCCCGCCTATTCCTAGCCTCTGCCCGCCTGGTCTTTGCCCGCCTAGTCTCTGACAGAGTCTTCGTCGCCGCTTTCGCCTTCCTCGGGAGCGTCATCAGTCATCGAATCGTAGTCGGGAACCGGTCGCTGATGCGAATAGTCGGGGCAACCCGTCAAAGTCAGCCCGAACATGGCTAATGCCACAAAAGTAAGCAAATTGTGCGTTCTCATTCGATTTCTCCCATCACCTGACCGTCCGCACATTGGCCGATATTCGAATAGACCTGAGAGTCAATTCTGGCAGAAACGAGCTGCACTGATCCGTCAGCGAACGCAAAATTCGAAGTGTTTCCCGCATGCCAACTGCCGAAACTGAACGAAATCTGCTGGGCCTGGAGCGTAGAAACTGACGGCAGATTTTTCGACGAATGATAGAAATTGACGGGGATACCTGTTGAGCCCATGACTTCGGATTCGTCCTGAGCATTGCCTCCCGGGTTGGAGCCATCAGTCCCGCCACGGAAGTCGATCTGGTAGGAGCCGATACACCAGTGATCCGAATCCAGTGTTATTGAGCCGCTCAGTTGCAAAGAGGTGTCAAAGATTGACTCGCCAATAATTGCTGTGTTGCTGAGACCATCAACAATGTCGTCTTCGACGATTTTCGTTCTGAGGTCATCCTGTGTGGCAGTGAGTGCACCGGATCTCATTTGCCGAACGATATCCGGGCTTCCTGATGTCCATTCGAGCCGGGTGTAAGTGTTGTTGCTGGCTGCTGAAGGGATCGTTCCTGAAGCAACACAGATGTAGGAACTCGGCACCCTTTCGGGAATGATTCCTCCGTGGCTGTTGATCGTTTTGGGGACAGGGTCTGAAGCACAGCGGAACAAGCTGATGAAAGTTGACACGGCTGTTTCTCCCGTACCGCTGGTCCAGCGAAACGAATCGTCGGCAATGTTGATCATGTCGTATACGTTGCCCTGTTCTACCTGCGGAAGGATATATGCCTGCCACGAAGCTCCGGTCTGCAGGTTGCATCCGGGAGGAAACGCCTCAAATGTCGACCGGTAGTTTGTGACCCCCATTGCCATTTGACGCAGATTATTGGAGCAGGTTGTCCGGCGGGCTGCTTCTCTGACTTGCTGAACGGCGGGCAGAAGCAGGCCGACGAGGATGCCGACAATTGCGATGACAACCAGTAATTCGACCAAGGTAAAGCCGTTGCGGACTGTTGAACGATTCATGCGGTTTCCAATGAAATAAGATGGAGCAGGAAGGCGGGTTTCGAGCGAAGGAGCGCAGAACTCCTTAGCGAAATAGATCCGTGAGAAATCGATTCGGAGAGATGAAACCGAATTATATGGCACAGACCGTGACGCAGGAAATCGCCGAAATCTCGTCAACGGAATGTTTAAAGTTCTTAACAACCCGGTTCCTGAGTTGCCCGCCGGCAGACAGGCACACATTGTGCGGCTGCGAACATAAGTACCAAAGAAGCGCCCGACTGTGAAACCAATCGCGTTATCCGCGCGACGGTTCGTCGCTGTCTGTCGCAGATTCCAGTTCGCCGGCGTACGGTCACTGTCGGGTTCAGTCGCCTGCCCCGGATTCGCAGCAGTGTCAGCAACGGAATGTTCAAGTCCTGCAGTCTGCGATGGTGGTCGCTCCCAGTCCAGCAACCACGTGGATACGGACGTCCAGGTTCGTGAAATCAGCCGCCCTGAAAGCACATCCTGGGTGATCGTATCGCGGCCGGACGAGAAATTCTGCCACATCGCATCGATATAGGGTCTGCTGCACTCGGACAACACTGTATAGAACCCGCGCTCGTTGATCTCTCCAAGAGCCTGCCAGTAATGATCAACGACATTTTTCTCGAGGATATTTCCGGCAACTGTGATCGTTGACAATGCGCCGGTCCCGAGTGCCCCGATCTGGTTCATAGCAAACATTGTCATCGCGCTGGAGACTTCGAGAATTGACTTGTCCTCCTGCGCCGCAACATTGTGTATCTCCAGCCACATGCGCTCCAGTTCTGCCTGTGGCAGAGTCTTTGTCAGATCAGCTTGTTGAGCATGTTCGGTTATCTCTTGAATCGTTCGCGCCAGCCCTTCCACCGAAAGCGGCGGAGTATCAATAGCGTCAGCAGCTTTGTTGCTCGTTTCGCGAATGACCTTCAGCAGGTCTGATGCCTGATCAATCGTAGAGTCTTCGGGAATAACGCCCTGCTCTTTCAGTTCACCGCTGAGTTCTTTCAGGAACGTCTGCGAGCCATAAGCAACGTCGCTGACAATCGCCAGAACCGTCAGAGGCGAAACATGCAAAAGCGGAAACGTCGAAAGTTCGATAAAGCCACCGACGGTCTTGCGGGCAACATAGTTTTCGATCTCCGAATCAGCGTCATCATCGGAGCCGGATTTTTCGACGCCACCAATATCATGGGCCATGAAGTCCAGCATCTGCTGAACGAATACCTGATACGACTTGCTGTCGCGAAAAGCAGAAGGAACGAGATAATTGGCGGACTCTTTTACGGCACCGCTTAATGCTGCGGACGTTGAGCGGATCGCGCGCTCGGGAACAGACAATCCGTACAAAAGGTGTTCGACTACGGATTCTGCATTGGGAACGGATTCGGCATTGGGAACGGGTTTGACACTGGGAGCTGCATCGGTCCCCTGTTCTGCGACAACGCCATCTACATTCTGAGTTTCTTTATCCTGACTGTCGCGTTGATGTCCGCTCATTGTGCTTTCGTGGGATCGGAGCTTTTGCGGTTATTCGATCGAGGAATCCGGTTATTGAATGATTTTCAACTACTTGTGGAAAGCACCGGGGAAAATCGAGGAAGCAAAGAAACAGGAGCAAGAAAAAACCTCACCTGTTAGCGGGCAGGTGAGGCATTTTAACAAACCGTCGGAGGTGGTTTGTGTTTGTTTCTTCGAGTTTGACTGTTCTGGAGCGGCGTTATTTCAAACGCCATTTTGGAGGTGATCTCCAATTGAATTCATGACTTCTGTGAATACTGAAATCGCTGTTACCAGAGCTGCGAAGACAGTAGCAATCACAACTGCGTATTCAACAGTCGTCACAGCATTGGAATCAAAGAGAAACATCCGGACAACTCGCATTTTCAGGGCTGCTAATTTAAGGCAGTTAAGTGGATTGGTTCAGGTACTTCCGGTGTTGTAATGAAAGCAATGCACAGGCTGTGCCAGTCACGTTTTGAAGAGTTCGAGAACGAAATATGTCCAAGTCACCTCATTTCGTCACAGCGAGGATGTAGAAATCCACCGCAATGATGGCCCTGTGCATCATTTGTACTCAATGGCCGGTGACTTCGAACTCAATGGCCGGTGGCAGGGAGCAGACGCCGCAGCCTCGGGAAATACCATCCATTCTGTGGCACCGGCCTTTTGGCTGGATTACGGGCGTTCGGATATCAGGGGCTCAAACGCGGTTTGTCTATTCACTCCTCAGTGCGAACGCTATTCGGTAGGGCTGGAACGTCTGGCCTTGAACGGCCGATTCCTTTTAGCTGTCATCTTTTCCGACAATCCAGCCGATACTCTGGTAGCCCCTGCCTGATCAGTGGTGGCAGGATCAATGGTGGCGGGGCGGAAACTGGGTTATATCCAGTGATTTTGAGGCTGGTACCGGTCGTACGCTATCGAGCTCTGGAACCGATTTCCTGCTGGCGCGAGTCGCCTCCAGATGACCGTTTTCAGAGGGAAATCGCTGATGAATCAAATAAAACCCGTTGGCACAAATTGCTGGTGCCGGTAGACTTGTCCGCTTAAGAGAGTACGTGAAAAGAAAAGTTTTGTCAGTGTAGTCTTGAAGTGAACAAGGAGTTGGATCGCAGGTGAAGCGGCGGGTGCCGGCACCGGGACGGCCAGCACCAGCGCGGCAGGCACAGGATTTGAATTTGGTATGACGATAACGGCAGAAAAGAAACAAGAATTAATCGAGCAGTTCAAACAGGGCGATGGCGACACCGGTTCGCCTGAAGTTCAGATTGCGATTCTCACATCGCGGATCAACTCTTTGACCGAGCACATGCGCTCGAACAAGAAGGATTACTCGACCCGACGCGGGCTACTGGGAATGGTTTCCCGACGACGTCGTCTTCTGGATTATCTTCGCAAGATCAATCCGGACAGATATCTGGATATCATCGGAAAACTGAATATCCGTAAGTAGCAATATTCCCGGCCGGTCGAATTGTCGCTCCGGCCGTTCTGCTATCCGGTCCGCTGCTGCGGATCAGCAGCGATTTTCTGCTGGCCATCAAAACGTGTTTCCGGTTCGAATTCCAGTTCGACCGGACTTCGGCGCAAAGTCATGTTCCTGCATCAACACCAGCGGCACGGAAGGCTGCTGACATGTACTGCAGAATGTTTCTCGAAGCCGATTCGCGCGCTCTCAGGCTGACGAATTTTGTATGTAGTTGTTTTTAGAAAGCCCGTTCGGGGCTTTGCGTCCTGTACTTCCCCGGGTCTTAAGGGAAGCCGCGGGTAGCTGAATGTCAGAAACAGCATTGAAGATTGAAACCTAATCAGGAATTGAATTGTGAAAGTAAGAGTAGAAAGAAAGATCGGCGAAAGCGTCCTCTCATTTGAAACGGGACATCTCGCCAAGCAGGCCGCCGGCTCTGTAATTGTTCAATACAACGACACAACCGTTCTTTGCACAGCAACGACAGGTTCACCCCGCCCGGGTATCGACTTTTTCCCGCTCATGTGTGACTACCGCGAGCGGACCTGTGCTGCAGGAAAATTCCCTGGCGGATTCATCAAACGTG
>JBCCFB010000144.1:0-15583 GCA_039029995.1 Planctomycetota bacterium | reverse complement strand
GGATGAAATGCCTTTTTGTGACGGGATTCGTCACGCCTTAGTCTATCACCGGTCGGTCGCATTCACACGGTAGTTTTCACACAAAACGCCGGGAACCCCGGAATTGATCACGTCGTCGAACATGTATATTTTCATCATGATTGCGGAGGTATGCGAAGTCTGAGGGCTTCCGGTCTGCTGGCTAAACATCAGAATTATTGCTTCGATACATTTCTCTGCGATCCAACAGGATTCCGGAACAAGGCATGAAGAAACCACGCAGTCGACTTTACATCAGTGAGTTCAATCCGACAGGTGTATTCGTACTGCTGGTTGCAGTGGCAGGGTTGCTTCAGTTTTTTGTCATCACTGCGATAGCGATGGCTGCGTATCCCGGTGACGTCGTGCCGGGCAAGTATTCCCTGACGCAGAATTTCTTCAGCGATCTTGGCATGATGCGTTCGCACAACGGCGATGATAACTACTACGCCTCATTCTGGTTCAACACCGCGCTAACGGCTCTCGGGGTAATGCTTCTACCGCTTTTCGGAATTCTGCCATGGGCTGGAAAGCGCGATTCAATGTCGATCTGGTTTTCCGCGATCTGCGGGATCGTTTCGGGGCTGGGTTTGATCGGACTCGGACAGCTTCCGATTGATACTCACTACATCGCGCATCATGTCGCGCTGGGATTCTGGCTGTTTCCGATGTTCGCGATGGCCATGGCTTTTTTCTTCGGCGCCGTGAAGACAGATGACATGTCGATCTGGTTTCTGGTGGCTGGACTGGTGGCCGTGGCAGCGATGATCGTCCTGCCTCTGGTTACAGGTACCTCGAATCACGTGATCAATCAGAAGATCATTGCAACCTATGGATTTATCTGGTTCGGATTCGTTGTCTGGTTTGTTGCGCGCTCGGCACTTGTCGTCATCAGGAAAAAAGATGCCCCGCCGAAATCGCTGTCCGAGCAGGCTGAGGATTATACAACCGAGCTTTCCCGCGGATATCGTTCACGCTGAGGCCGGACGAGCGGAACGGCATACGAGCGGAACGGCATGCGAGCGGAACGGCATGCGAGCGGAACGGCATGCGAGCGGAACGGCATGTGAGCGGAACGGCATGTGAGCGGAACGGCATAGTGGCGCGGTTCGAAGATCTGCTGAATGAAAGAAGAATTATTCGGACGGCCAAATCTGTGTTAGCATTGATTCGTCGAGAGTCTGCTGTTTGAGGATAAGTTCTTGACTTGAAACGCCGTTATTTTTCGTTCACTTCTTTTCTTTTTTTCGGAGCCTGAGCGACATGTCTCGTCAGACTTGCTCAATGCTAACGGTACTTTCTGTCAGCCTGATACTGATGCAGTATTCGCATGCCGAAGGGCAGACTGAGGAATGGTCTACCCTGTTCGGTTCGTCCAGCATCGACTACAGCAGAGCAGCAGGAGTCGATAGTTCCGGTAATGTTATCGTTGGCGGGCTTACCTATGGAAACATGTTTCCCGGAAGTTACAACGGCGGACCCCGTGACCCGTTTGTCGCTAAATGTGATGCCGACGGTAATGTGCTTTGGGTTGTGCAGGACGGAACCTCGTCTGACGACGATATCGAAGGCGTTGCAGCGGACTCATCGGACAACGTGATTGCCGTTGGTGAAACCGATGGTGATTTAGGCGGTGGTACCAATGCAGGTGCCAAAGACGCCTACGTTCAAAAATATGATCCGGACGGAAACATAGTCTGGACGAACTTGATCGGAACACCTGGTACGGATCTCGGTACCTGTGTTGCAGTAGCCGATGACGATTCGATCATCGTTTCCGGACAAACTTACGGTGACCTGGCCGCGCCCCACGCAGGTGGAGGTGACATTTTTGTTGCCAGACTATTTCCCGATGGAAGTCAGCAGTGGATTCGTCAGATCGGTTCAGATGACTACGACAGCCCGGCAGGCGTTGCAGTTGACATTCAGGGCAACGTCTACGTTGCAGGATATTCCGGAGGGCAGATGGGGGCCTTTAATTCGGGTTTCATCGATATCGTTCTTCTGAAATATTCGCCCAATGGAGACCACCTCTGGACACGCCAGCTCGGCACACCAGGTTACGACTACGGGTTCGATGTCGCTGTTGATTCAAGTGGCAATGCTTACGTCGCAGGGTACACCGGAGGCGACTTGAACGGGTCGAACGGCGGATTTGATTCGGTACTCGTAAAATATGACCCTTCGGGAGCAATCGTCTGGATCCAGCAGGATGGAACTCCGGATACAGATCGAGCAAACGGCGTAAGCATTGATGGTAGCTACGTCTACGTCGCCGGATACACAAAGGGTAACTTTGGCGGTGCAAACCAGGGCAACAACGATGCGTTTATTTCCAAATACAGTACCGGCGGTCAGCTGATTTCGGTTCATCAGTTCGGCACTCCGGAAAGCGACTGGGTGGACGAAGTCGTCGTACCTGAACCGGACAAGCCAGTCGTTATTGGAGACTCATGGGGTGATCTCGGAGGGACTCGTGAGGGCGACAACGACGTCTTTCTCGTCAAGTTTGACCATCCTCCTGTGCCGGTCACGGTCAACGACTATCAAGTAGAGCGCGGGCAGGTCATCGGCGGATCAAGCCTCATTTACCTTCAGTTGTCAGACAACCTTCGGATGACAATAAGGCGCCAGACGGGGCTTCATCGCCTTGGCCCGATGTCGCTGGTATTCGAAGGCCAGTTGCCGATTGACACTCCATCCTCACTTGAATTTCAAATTGAATGCCGCGCCTCTCATCAGCGTATCTATCAAACCGTCCAGTTTTACAACTGGAGCAATGGAACTTTTGAAACGATCGGAGGCAATCAGCTGAGTACGACCGAGGAGACTCACAATTTCGGGCTGCCTGCGAACTTTCTTGACTACGTCGAGGCCGGGACAGGCAATGTAAGAACGCGGGTCAGATGGGAGCCTCCCCCGCGCGCTGTCATTCGCAATTCATGGAATGTCTACATCGACTCGGTCTTCTGGCAGGAGTAACAGGATTCAAACCGCGCCGAGTACGGCAACGATTTTCTGAGCCTGGCGCCGGTGAAGGCGCTGGTGGAAACAGGCTAGCGCCAACCATTGTTTTGAATTGATCGGCCCGAACCACGGATGGGGAAACCGTGCGCGACTGACGAGCTTGCCAAGGCACGCAATGCGCGACTCAAAGGTTTTTGAGACGTGTTCGAACCGGTCGATAGCAGCTGAACCTACTTCAGGGTCCGGTTTGTACTCAGCGATTCCGCGACGACTGATTTCAGGCGCGACGTCGTCATTAAGTGAGGTGATGATGTCGGCGATATCTGAATTCACCGCGGCAAGATGCTCAAGAACCATGAGTACCGACCAGTAGCGGCTGGAATCTTCCATACCCGTCAGCCGATCTATCAGCACTTCGTCGCCAAGCGTTGCAATCGGGTTGGCCCAGATTATGTTCAGCAGTGTTTGAGTTTCCGCATGAAACATGCGCAGAAACTTCTTTTCAGACCAGACGAATGCTCCGCTGCGAAGGGCCAGGCTGAGAACTGACCGTTCAAACGAAGGAAGTCCTGCTCCCGGCCGTGCAAGTTGATCGTCCTGTTGGTTCACTGTGCTGGTCCAGCTCTGTTCTGCAAAAACAGGCAAGGCGCGATCAGACGCGCCTGTTTGCCGAGACCTATCGTAACGAATCACTGCCATTGGGCGACACCATTGGTGGTGTCGCCTCGCCATCTTCTTTTGTTGTCCTTCTCTTGTTGTCTCGCAGAAGATGGACTGCTATCCGCAGGCGGACTACGCGATCTTTTTGATTGACAGTGCCCGTTCGCTGGGCAGCTTGATGTTCCATGCAAGTCCGCACAGCTTCATCGAACGGATCACAATCCAGCTGAAATCGAATTGCCACCACTTCAGACCCTGACGTGCTGATGACGGGAACGCGTGGTGATTGTTATGCCAGCCTTCGCCCCATGCGAGTATTCCGCAGAGCCAGTTGTTCGTCGAATGATCACCCGATTTGTAATCACGTTTTCCAAAGACGTGACAGATCGAGTTGATCGACCAGGTTACGTGATGAGTCCAGAACACACGTACCAGTCCTCCCCACAGGAAGCCAAGACCGGCGCCGGTCGCTCCGTCGATCATGTATCCGATAACCGCCGGAAGCGCGAGACTGATGATGACAAAGATCCAGTAGAAGTTACTGAGCGTCACCAGCAGACGATCCTTCATAAGATCAGGAATGTACTTTTCCATATTCGGATGTGACCAGTAACCGGCGAAAAGCCAACCGACCTGTGCGTACCAGAGTCCCTTGATCATGTTCCAGTAGCCACCGTCATGAAGATGCGGTGAGTGTGGATCGCCATGCTGATCACTGCAGCTGTGATGTCTCCGGTGGACAGCGCACCACACGAGGGGAGCTCCCTCGACTGACATCGCACCCATGCACATCCAGAACGCGCGAACCCAGCGATAAGTCTCAAACGATTTGTGAGACATGAGCCGGTGGAACCCGATGGTGATTCCAAGGCTGGTCATCATCCAGCCAACAAAAAACATGGCGAGGTACGGCCAACCCATAAAGCCGTTCATCCACAATAACGTCGCGGCAAAGACGATCCCGACCGCAGGAAGGATGACTGCTGTAAGCATCATCACTTTCTGGCTGGTGGTAGCTTCAGGCTCGAGAACTGCATCCTTATCAAACACGCATTTCTCAACGAGTTGATCGAATTCCGGACCGGGTTGCAGGTTTGCCGGTACACCGTCAACAGTTGCCGTTCCGGCGTTTGAGCTTTGTTCAATTTCAGGTGTTTCGGGAGGTAGTTTGATCGACATATCTATTCTGCAATTCAGTTGATATTTTTGTTCGTTCGGGCAGAGGCGAGAGATTCCGACTGCCACTGAGCGATTTATATCCACCGCTATCGACTGCTGAAACGTGTAAAGGGAAGAGGGCGATCCCCAACCATCTGATTTCACATTGCAGTTACGTTTCCATTACGCCTTTCCCCGGAAAATAGGGAGACCGAACGCCGGGAAAACCGCAGTAAGTAAGACTGAAATGGTCGATTTGCTGGTTTGTAATTGGAATGTAATCGCTCTGTAATTTGTGCTTGCTAGCCGCTGGAGATTAAAAACAGTACTGACAGGGCCAGGGCTATTGGTCAGCCAGATAGAAGGCGATTGGCCAGTCGGATAAATGGATTGCACTTGCACTCATGCATCCGCATCGGATTACACCGATCGAACAGATGCGGTAGAACCCTCCCTCCGCGCATTGGCTCACATTCGTAGGCGAATCCTGAAACGCAGGTGAGCGGAATGACGGTGAGCGCCAGAGGCAAAATTGAACGAGCGATAAGAATTTGAAGGTGCGAGAAGAATCGGGGCCGAAATGAAATGGACGCTGCTTTTTGATATCGATGGAACGCTGATCAGCACCAAGGGGGCTGGTTTTGCCGCGATCGGCCGCGCTATGGAGGAGATGTTCGGAGTCGCGTCGATTCCGGCCGTCAGACTTCACGGCCGTACTGACTACGCAATTATCTCCGACATATTTGCGGATGCCGGAATCGCTGTAGCCGGGCACATGGAGGCTTTTTCGCAACTGTATTGGAAGTACCTGCCCGACGCACTGCGGGCGAACGAACAGGGGGAAATTCTCCCCGGGGTAAGTGAGTTGCTGGAAGCGCTTCACACGGATGAGCGTTTTTGTGTCGGGTTGCTGACAGGAAATGCGAAGGTTCCTGCGATGATCAAGATGCAGCATTTCGATCTGGACCGGTATTTTTCGTTCGGCGGATTCGGTGATACCACAGCATGCCGTAACGAAGTCGCAAAGCTGGCCGCGGAATCCGCTCAAAAACAGCTTGGGGAACAATTTGACCTGTCCCGTATTTGGGTGATTGGTGACACCATTTCCGACATTCACTGTGCGAGAGCCATCAATTCAAAAATCGTGGCGGTTGAGACCGGGGGTGGAACCCCCTCCCAGCTTGCGGGGGAAGGACCTGACATTCAACTGCCCACAATGTCGGACTATCGGTCCCTAATCGAGATCTTCGTAAAATAGCGGGTAAATCCGGTAGTTCCGACAGCGTTTGATATAGGGATTAGTCGGTCTCGACAGCACGATTAATGCGCCGTTAAGCCCCCGTGAATTGTTGCTTTCACAGGTGGTTTGTTTAGACTGGTGGCCAGAGAAATCCGAGTTGCTCCCACCCCTGCGTCACCCCTGACGCATTGGATTTCAACTATTCCGGTGACCCTGACCGGTCGCCTGCTTTTCTCAGCTGAGTCGTTACGAGACCTTCACTTACAACCTGATTTAGCCACCAAGATTCCAAAGTTCTCGGTTCTGATTTTCCTTTCTGGCAAATCACCGATGACCTGTCTGATTCAGTGGCCCTGGAATTATGGACAGTAATCAAATCACGATTGCTCAGATGCTTGGCGCTTGTCAGCGCCACAAGTTCAAGTCTTTTATGACTTTTCTTCTCGTGCTCGTCGTCGTGGCGGCAGGCTTTCTGATCTGGCCTCGAAAGTATTCGTCTGAAGGCCAGATGAACGTGCAGCTTGTTGCACGGGACAGCATCAGCGTTAACCCCGCGTCCGGAAACGAGACTGTTTCGATTCAGGATACGCGTGAAACAGAAATCCGCTCGGCCGTCGAAGTCATTCAAAGTCGTGCGGTTATCGAAGCAGTTGTAGAAGAAATCGGTGCCGACGAGATTTTGAAAAGCCCCTGGGACGATCTGATTCCTATTCAGCTCCCTGAAATCTCACTGCCGGAATTCAGTAGTGGTGGTGGCGATGGCGGAATGACCGCAGAGGAATACAAGGAAGCGAAGAAGCGTCACCTTGCTGCCCGCCGTCTTGAAAAAGACATGAAGGTTGTCTCCGAAAAGAAGACGTCCATCATTTCAATCACAATCAAAGCTCGCAACGCTTCGCTTGCACAGCGTCTTGTCGATTCAATTATGGAACACGCCAAATTGAAGATGCAGGAAGCGAACTCCGTTCTCGGATCGACTGAATACTACAACACTAAATTCGAAGAGCAGCAGCTGCTGCTTGAGGAAGCGATTGCTTCTCAAGTTGAATTCCGGAACCGCCGCCAGTCACTTTCACTCGGTGGCGACAGGGCGACGCTGCAGGGAATCATTACACGACTTGAAAACGATCTGATCACGGCGGAAACAGCACTTGTCGGCGCGAGTCAGCGAGTTGAAAAACTCGAACTTGAGATCGCTGAAATTGAAGAAACGATCAGCGTTCCGACTTCCGGTGTCGAGAAGAAGTCGTACGAAGATTCGCGAACCGAACTATTCAAACTGGAAGGCCGGCTCGCAGAAGCGATCGGAACGTTTAACGAAAATCATCCACGAGTTGAGCAGATCCAGCGACAGGTGGACGAATATCGAGCCACGCTTGCAGAGCTGGAAGGCGAACGTACCGAATATGAAACGGCTCAGAACGAAGTCTACGACGCAGTGAATATTTCGCTGGTAGAAGCCCGTGCGGATCAGGACGCAGCTCAAGCCACGCTGGACGATGTTGTTGCAAAAATGGAAAACGCGCGGACGCGGCTGGTCGCTCTGAACGATGCCGAGATCGAAGCCGATCGACTCCAGCGAAACATTGACGTGCAACGCGACTACATCTCGATTTTCCAGAGAAAACGTGGTGAATCGAAAGCTCTGGACGAGTTCGATATCGATCCGCTGGTAGTGTTCCAGCCGGCAACGCTTGTCGTAAAACACGTCAGCCCGCGAGGGAGCATTATTGCTCCTCTGGGAGTCATGCTCGCACTCCTTTGTGCCCTTGGTACGGCACTTTATTACGAACGCAATCACCTCAGCGGAACTCTCGGTGAGGACGAAGTCGAACAGATTCTTGAATTGCCCGTACTCGTTACTCTTCCCCGCGTCTACTCAAGCCGAAACATGGTGAACTGATGATCGAGCGAGTTACCAACAACAATCAGAGACGTAACCAGCTTGCAGCAGCACGTCGCAAAGGCATTGCGCCGAGTTCCTCACTACGTCCCCATTTCGTGTCTCTGGCACGTCAGGTACGACGCTGGGCCGATTCGAAGTCGCTGACATCAGCTAATGTCGGAGTCACATCTCTGGCCGGCAAAGCCGGTCGAAGTACGATCAGTTTCAACCTGGCTTCGGCGATGACATCCATCGTTACCGAGCGGGTTCTGCTGGTTGAGTCGGACTTCGGCAAGAACTTTATCACTCGCAGGCTGGGGCTGGATCGCAAGCCCGGGCTTGCCGAGATGATGCTCGGATTTGAAGAAACCGGTGAGCTGATTCACGAAATGCCGCTTAACGGGCTCTCAATTCTCGGATGCGGGGACGTTTCAGGGCAGGAAGCTTTGGAGCTACCTTTTGACATGCTCAGCAATGTAATGGCCGAACGGTTGTCCGGATTCGGATATGTGGTATTCGATCTCCCCGTGGCAACCAATCTAACTGCCTGCCATGCCATTGCTTCGCAACTCGATGGAATTATTCTGGCTGTGGAATCAAATCAGATAGATCAAAGGCAGATCACGCGGTTCCGGAAGCAGATGGAGCAATGCGGAGTCGAAATCATCGGAATCGTTATTAACAAGTCGTAGACACAACAAGTAATTGCCGGACTCATTCAGACCCTGATGAGTCCACCAATGGAAACTGAACTGCAGGAGCAATCAAGGGACTGCGCACCCACGGAAGTGCGTATTCCGACAGCGGATTCCGTGACAACATGCACACACAACTTTGGACGTACAACTGATGATCATTCGATCAAGGCGCAACTCAGATTCGCTGCTAAAGCGCCTGCTCCGCTTTCCATTCGGTAAGCGCGAGCATTACCACGCATTCCTCGTATCTGCGGAAGCTTTTCTCATAGAGCTTGCCAAAGAAACTTCGCGCAGCAACCGCCGCTCGGTGGACCGTGAATTCGCCGTAATCCTGATCGAATTCCGCGACCAGACTGACCTCAATTCCCGTGCCGGACAGGAAATACTTGACCGGCTCGCCTGCAGATTCCAGCAAAGGCTCCGACTGACCGACCTGGTCGGCTGGCATGAAAACTCAATCGCTGTCCTGCTCCCTGAAACCCGGCCGGACGGTGCACGCAATGTTGCCAATGACCTTGAGAGTATCGCCCGCGAAGAAGGCTGCATTATTGAAACCGAACTTCTGATCTATCCCTGGGATGACGATATTTCATCCCGCGCCACTGAACTCGGCCTGGAAGAGGAACTCCCGCTGAACGGGCCTCATTGCGAAGCACCTGACACCGGTGAACAATCAGAAGAGAACGAAGTTGTCACCACCGAAGAGGAGCTTGCTTCTGCATTCAGTGCGTTGGGGTGCTATGAAACAAGGTTGTCGGAGCTTGTTCCGTCAGGCCGGAGTTCAATCTCGCGGATGACGGCATTCACAGGAGCTTTTCCCACGCCGTGGTGGAAAAGGTGCGTTGATATCGTCTGTGCCGGTACTGGCCTGGTACTGCTTTCGCCTGTTCTTCTGGCCTCGGCAGGCGCTATCAAGCTTTCATCCCGGGGTCCGGTGTTTTTCCGGCAGCTGCGTGAAGGAAAAGACGGCAGGAACTTCTACATCTGGAAGTTCCGCACGATGAATGTCGATGCGGAGACTCAGCAACACAAGTTTCGCGATGTCAATGAACAGGATGGTCCCGCATTCAAACTGGCAAACGATCCACGAGTCACCACAGTCGGCCGTTACATGCGGAAATCATGTATCGATGAACTTCCACAATTGTTCAACGTTCTGCGGGGGGAGATGAGTATCGTCGGCCCGCGACCGCTTCCAGTAGAGGAATCCAATAATTGCAGTCGCTGGCAGAGACAACGATTGCGCGTTCTGCCCGGCTTGACCTGTATCTGGCAGGTAAACGGCGGCCGGAACGTCAAATTCGACGACTGGATGCGGATGGACATGAGATACCTGAAGCGTCGTGGATTCCTGTTTGACTGCAAGCTCATCATGAAGACGGCCGTCGTTGCATTGATGCATCGCGGATCGGTGTAGATATTTCAAAGACGGCAGATACAACCGGGCCCGACGGCAGATACTGCCGGGGGCCTTTCGTTTTATTGTCCGGGATTCGAAAAACACAAATTGAATTCCATGGCGCGTTCAATTCGCACGGTCAAGTCCATTGCGGATGCGTCGTGTTTACCTGGTAGCGACTATTCAGATCAATCTCCTCGTAACGACTGCGTATTCAGGTGCAGTGGCCGCGGCGGTGCGTTAACCTGACGTTCCGCCGGCGGACTGCTACAGCTGACTTTGATCAGTCTTGCATCCTTCCCATGAGTCTTATCGATAAGCAGATCGCTGACGATTCCTCTACGGCCGGTGAGTCGTGGACAGGGAGAGACAGCGTGCGCACAGATGAGCAGCAGGGATCGGATCACGTCGACAACACACGTGATTTGAAAAGTGTTGTTGCGACGGTTGCCACAACTCTGGTCGTGTTCGGTATCTATACCATCCAGGGCGCGCTGGTTGCGAGAATCCTGGGTCCTGCCGGACGCGGTGAATTCGGCACGGCGATCTTTTTTCCGCGTGATATCTTTTTGTGGGCCGGCCTTCTGGGCGGTATCGAGATTGTCAACGCGTACGCCAGTCGAGGCGTCGCGAATTCAGTCTCATTGAAATACTCGGCTGCGCGGCTTGGACTGATCAGCGGAATCATCACCGCTGTGGTAGCCGCAACATCGGCCGTGGTCGCGCTGGCGGTGTTCGCGCCGGAAAAAAGCTATTTGATTCCGATGTGTCTGCTGTGTTGCCTGTTTCTTCCGATTGAGCACATGCATCTTACGATTTCCGCGGTTGACCGCGGAAATGAAGCCTATCGGCGTTACAACATCAATCGGCTGCTGTTTGCGCTCGCATTTCCGATTCTTGCCGTATCCGTTTTCTGGCTGATTCCGGTTCCGGCGCTGACAGGTATCGGCGTTCTGCCTTTGATGTGTGTCGTCTTCGTGGCGTCGAGGCTGATCGGTTTACTACCGACGTTGCGTGGCATGGATGTCTTGAGAAATCCACGGGCGTTTTTCGCCGGCAAACGCAAGTCGGATCCGGAAGCGATTCCCGGTGCGGCGAAGTTGCTCAGCGAGGGTAAGCCGTTCGCATTATCAATGATTGCGTCGGAAGTTTTCGAGCGGCTGGACGTCCTCCTGATCGTGATGTGGGCGTCTGTAGAACAGTCCGGTTATTACTTTGTTGCCGTTCCTGCGGCCGGGATGCTGACGATTGTCCCCAATGCCCTGGCCGTCTTTACGTTCAATGCAGGTGCTAACGGGCGCCATGTTAACATGAGGGAATGCGGCCTCGTGATGGGCGGATTGATAGTGCTGCAGGCGATTACCAGCCTGTTGTTTCTGTACATTCTGCCGCCGCTGATCATCTTCCTTAACGGTCCCGAATTCAATGACGCGGTTCCCTTCGCAATCTGGTTACTAGCGCCGTTTGCGATTCGCGGGTACCTTCAGTCCGTTGACGGATACTTGAAGGGACGTGGCAAGCCGATGATCGGTGTCGCGGCGCGGGTGTTCAGCATTATTGTCATGGTAATTTTCGTTAACGCGGCGTTCGGATCCATGGGGTTGTTCAGTATTCCTGCCGCAGCATGCGTCGGTCAGGCAGTCAGCATGGTGATTATCTCGGTAGCTGTATTGCGCGAAGTGGCCTCGCAGAATCGAACGAATCCTGAATCCGGCGTTTCCGGAGGAGAGTCTGCCTGATGACAGGTGAGCCTAAACTTAGAATCATCGGGCATTCGCCTGCTGTGCAGCCGGAGAGCTTTTCGCTTTTCAGCCTTTTGCATATGCCGATCGTTTCTATGGTCGGGATCTGTGTGATTTTTGCTGCCGCGTTTTTTAACCTGGCCAGCCTTGAAGTTGAAAAGGACAAGGTTGAGTTCGACATGCAGGTGGCAGTCAAGCTGCTGATCCTGGGAGTCGCCGGACTTTATGGTGGCTGGGGTTTTCTGACAGATCCAAGGGTACGGAAGCTGCTCACAACCTTACCCGGTGCTTTTTTCAGCGTTATCCTTGTTGCCTACTGCCTCGCGATTTCATCGGCGCTGGACACAACAAATGCGATTGCTTCTACCGCCGGACTTGTCGGTATCGTTCTGGCCTCTGCAACTCTGCTGGTGCAGATTGGTTTGTTACCGATGTTGCACACGTTGTTCTACGCACTCGCTCTGTACAATCTCGGTAGCTGGTTCGCCTTTTTCGTTGTGCCGGAGATCGGAATTTTTGACGAGCCGATTGCCGACGGTGAATTCTTTGTGCGGATGGGCGGACTCGGCCATCCGAATACGCTAGGCCAGTTTTCCGGGGTCACGATCGTACTCGGCGCCATTCTCTGGGTTTACTATGACGCCAGATCGTTGTGGCGGGCGCTCATTATCGTTTCCGCCGCGGGATGCCTCGTTGCGTCGCTTTCACGTGGTTCAACGGTCGCGACGGCTATCGCTCTGCTGATTGCATTCCGAAGCTTCTTTTTCAGCCGTGAAATGCTCCAGTACTGGGTACTGCTTGCTATCCTGGCAATTTTCGGAATGATCGGTCTCTTGATGATCGGAGATCCGATCGGCTACGTCGAAGGCAAGCTGACTTCACTGACCAAGTCAGGTGAGGTATCGGAGTTGACGACAGCTACAGGCCGTTCAGAGATCTGGGCCTACACGTTGAGGTTGATTGCCGAGCAGCCATTGCTGGGCTACGGAGCTACCTGCTCCAAGTTCCTTCTGGAAGACTACGTTTCCTACGCACACAACATGGTTCTCAACGTGGCACTGAATGCAGGTGCCTTTGCAGGACTGTCGGTAGTCGGATTTTTCGTCTACCGGATCCGCGAATGTTTCCATCGCTTTCATCCGATTGATGGCCTGTTGATATTTCTGATGATCAACGGCTTTGTCGAGAACGTTGCGTTTACCAACCTTCCGGGAATGCCGACCATCATGTTGTTTACTTCGGTGGTCTTCTGGCAGCTCAAAGGTGATCCTGCGCTCGAACTTAAGAAACCTGCTGCGGACAGTCGCCGGAACACAATCGGAAACCGGCGTGTGACGGAAAGGCAGCTTGTATGAGTTCCGTTGCCCGCACACCGGTCGAGCAGGCTCATGTAGTCATTCTCAATAACTACGTGCGCCGACATCACGTGCTTGCTTACAAAGCACTTGAGAGACGGGTCGGAAAACTCACGATTCTGCTTTCCACAGAAATGGAGCCCGATCGGGACTGGGAAGCACAATGGGAAGGGCTTGATGTTCGTCTGCAGAAGAACTGGACTTACACCACAAACTGGCGCCATCCGAGCGGGTTTGAAGAGTCGAACTTCATTCATTTTCCTGTAGACACCGCGTCGCAGCTCAGAAAACTCAGGCCCGACATTGTCTTCTCCTATGAGCTGGGCGTGCGCACCCTGCTCTGCTCATGGTTCCGGATATTCAATCGCAAAGTTCCGCTGGTCATGGTCGGCAACATGTCCGAGGAAATAGAAAACGAGCGCGGAATCTTCCGGCGCTCACTACGGTCCGTTCTCAAACGGACGGTTGACTACTGCACCTACAATGGACCCAGCTGCAGACGTTACATCGAAAGGCTCGGCTTTCCAGCCGGGCGAATGTTCCACGTGCCCTACTGTTTTGACACCGATGTGATATGGCCGGGGGACAAGGCGTTCAGCCGTGATGGCGTTTTGAGATTGCTCTATTGCGGAGCCATCAGCCAGCGCAAGGGCATTATGCAATTCGTAGAGTCACTGCGCAAATGCTGCGACGAACTGAGCGGCCGAAAAGTAAGGCTCATCATTTGTGGTGCAGGTCCGCTGCAAAACCAGGTCGCGGCCAAAGCCGGAGAGTCCCTCGAGATTGAGTTCCGTGGAAACTGCAATTCACGACAGCTTCGCGAAGAATACCGTAACGCAGATATCTGCGCCTTTCCCACGCTCGCTGATGAGTGGGGTCTGGTGCCGGTCGAAGCGCTGGCGTCCGGCGTCCCTGTCCTCGGCAGTCGCCACGCTCAGTCGGTCGAAGTTGTCTGTGACGATGGGGTTAACGGCTGGATATTCAGCCCGAATGACGAAACGGACTGTCGCAGCGCTATCAGTCGTGCTCTGGATTCCAGCCCGGACCAACTGGCTGAGATGAGCGTCGCAGCAAGGTTGTCGGTGGCAGGGATAACACCGGAGAAGTCAGCCGATGGATTCATTGACGTCATGCAGTCCGCGTTGAGCAAAAGCCGGTCTCGTTCAACTGATTACGGAAACACCGCCGGCTCACACACAGCAACCTAGTCATTGCCTGCTGAACCGGCAGAATCCCCGGCTTTGAAATCCGGAAGCCCCGTGATGAACCGTTCGGCATGCTCACCAATCTGATCCCGCACTTGAAATACTCACCATGAGCACCACCCGAACTCCTGCCAGCGTCTCCGTTGACCTCGACAACAAATGGGCGTATCTGAAAGCTGCCGGCAACTCAGACTGGGAGTCGTACCCGTCGTTCCTGAGTATCGCGGTCCCGAGGATGCTGGATTTCCTTGAGCAGCGTGAGCTTAAGATCACTTTTTTCATTGTCGGCCGCGATGCAGAGCAGCGTGAAAACGCGGAACCACTCTGGTCGATTGTTGACTCCGGACATGAGATCGCGAACCACTCGTACAGTCACGAGCCGTGGATGCAAAGCTATACCAAAGAACAGCTGGTCGAAGAGTTTGAAAAGAGTGAGGCGGCAATCTTCGAGGCAACGGGTGCCGTGCCCACCGGGTTTCGCGGTCCGGGATTCAGCCGGTCGGATGAAATTCTGGATCAATTGATTACACGCGGATATAGATACGATGCATCAACATTTCCGACGTTTCTCGGACCGGTGGCGAGGGCCGTTTTCTTTTTGAAAACGCGGCTGAATGCAGGGATGCGCGAAAAACAAAAAGGGCTCTTCGGCAAGTTGTCTGACGGCTTTCAGTCCAATAAGCCTTATCTGATTCGACGTTCCAACGGACGTTCCATTGTCGAGATTCCTGTGACAACGATGCCGTTTTTGAAAGCACCGATTCACGCCAGCTATCTGATGTTTCTCGGCCGCTATTCTCCTGCGCTCGCCATGGCATATTTCAGGACGGCGATTGCCAAGTGCCGGCTGACGGGTGTCGAACCATCATTCCTGCTTCATCCCACCGACTTTCTTGGAAAGGAAGACGATACAGACCTTGAGTTCTTTCCGGGAATGGACCAGCCGGCACAACGAAAGATTGATCTACTTTCCAGCGCTTTTGGATTGCTTTCCAAACGATTCGATATCGTGACGATGGCCGAGCATGCTTCGCGTTATGAAGAGAACCGCGAACAGCTCCGTGAACAGGACACGAAGGTCACTTTCGATGGAGCGAGGCCCCGTGAAGTGGTAAAGACCGGCGACTAGTAGCGAGCAGGTTACACTCGCGGACCGATCCTCTGGAAATGTGCCTTCGCGAACGCGGCGTAAATCAGGCAAATTTTCATGATGGCTCATGACGTTGACCTGATTTACGCTTTAGGTTCGAGAGTTC
>JBCCFB010000143.1:0-15594 GCA_039029995.1 Planctomycetota bacterium | reverse complement strand
TTCTAATTAAACCACCGACGAGCTGTAAAAAAACGCTTTTTGTTGAGTAAAGTGTAGGAACCAAAACATATGTGATGACTTTAGAAAGGTCTAGTGGTAAATGTAATTCTTTTCTCTCTGATGGTCCGGCGCAAGCCTGACACTTCGCTTTCATCGATCGGAGTGGAACATGGATTTCGTCTGCGGCAGTCTCAATGCGCTCGAATATCTGAGTGAGAACGAGGTCGATGTCGTGGTCAGCGATGTGCGGATGCCGGAACTCGACGGCGCGGTCTTTCTGACCGAAGTCGCCCGGTTGTATCCATCGGTCGTGCGACTGGTCCTTTCAGGGCAGGCGGAAAAAGAGAAGATCTTCTCGCTGGTCGGAATCGCGCATCAGTATTTCGCCAAGCCGTTTTCTGCTGATCGTCTTTACAGTGCAATTACGAATATCCAGAGCCGTCGCTTCGACCTGGGTGACGAAAAAACCGTCTGCTGGATCAATCAACTTCCTGTCGTTCCGGTAGATCTGCGGATCTTCGGCGAAATGCGTGAAGCACTCGATTGCGGAAGATGCGATATTTCGAAGCTCGCCGAAATTCTTCAAAAAGATCCGGGCCTTGCGACAAGGGTACTGCAGCTCGTTAACTCCTGCTATTTCGGTCCGCAGGTGAAGGGTTGTTCGCTGGAAAAGGCATGTGAACTACTCGGTACCGACATTATCAAAGATCTTTCATCCCGAACGATGCTGTTTACGGCCATGCCGTGGGTCAGCCGTTCAGACGACGACGGCCTTGATGCGACCGTCGAAATCGGCCGCAGGGTCTGCGCAGGAAACAGCGATCATGATTCCGGAAACCAACCACCCGACGAAAACAGGTTTCGCGCCGCTGGCGAATATCTTCTCGAATTGTGGGGCATCGTGCTTCCAGAAGGATTCGAGTTGCTGGAACCGGAACCAGAACCGGCTTCCGGCGGCATGATTTCACCTCAGGTGGAGTGGCAGGCAGGTCGTACCAGCCGGCAGACCACCGTCTGAGTTTGCGGATTCATTCCAATCCCCGATTGTTCTCAGTAAAAGGAGACGCGTATGAGCAACGTAGTTCTTTTTGTGGACGATGATCCGAATATCCTTCGGGCCTTCATGCGTTCGTTTCACAATCAGAATTTTGAGTTCTTCACTGCAAGGTCAGCTGAAGAAGCCATCGGAATTTTCAAGCGACACCATGTTGATGTCATCGTGTCTGACGAATCAATGCCCGGCATGAACGGAACAGAACTGCTTGGCTGGGTGTCGCAGAATTTTCCGGAGGTCAAGCGCATCATTCTCACCGGGCAGCCGACGTTCCCGAGCATGGAGAAAGCGATCAACGACTGCGGAGTCAGCAAGTACCTCAGTAAGCCGATCGATCATGCAGAACTTGCTTCTGCGATCATGCAGCTTTAGGTGGTCTTCGGCTCGAGCGATCTACAAGTCCGGAACAAGTTCGAAGTACACGAACACCGTGGCCAGCACAAACGCCAGCACGACGGCAATGATGACGGCCATTAACGGACGTATGATCAGGCACAGCCTCCAGGAAACGAGGACGATCGTCCCGTAGAACACAACTGGCAAAAACGACTCGCCCAGCCATTCGCGATTGGCCATCACAGCAGCAACGGCAGTCATCCAGATCATCACTTCGGTGATCGTGACTTTTCGCGGATCTTTTAAGAATCGTCGCAGGCTGAACGAGTTCTCGGGAGGTGGCATAGTTGGATTGCGGGAACGCGGTTTCAAAAACGCGACGGGTACTGCTGATTCTACCCTCCCGCTCCCGAAGCGGTGTCAGAATTCCCGGTTTCGAGATACGTGTTCATCTCAGGAACGATAAACGCTTCAGGAGAAACGCGACCGTTCATCTGGGCTCCACCGGGAAGTGGAGCGAACATCTCGATTGAAATCTGCGAGATCGGAATGTTGATGCCCGGAAGTTCGGGTCGATCAGAAAATGTCAGCGACGCGATTACCATTATCGGCGTGTCGTCATCTTCCACGTGCGTCAACGGGGCATGCTGTTCATCGCCGACGGTACCATCAGTGCTTCCGCCGATCATGCCCATATGGGTGTCACTATAGTACCAACGCTGCGCGGCGGCTTTATTTTCAAACCACGCAACGATCGAGGTCTTACCGTCATCCCATTGGCAGGTCTTAACGCCAAGGCAGCCTTCTGTCTGCTGCAGCCCTTGAATGAGAAGGGTTCCCATATCCGGCTGTTGCTCTCCGGCCTGCGGTCTCTGACGGGCTGGCGGAGCCTGTTGAGCAGCGGCGGGAGCTTGTTGAGCCGCGGCGGGAGCCTGTTGAGTTGCCGGCGGTGCCTGCTGAGCTGCAGGAGGTGCCTGCTGGGCGAAAAGAAGCGTGGGTAGCAGTGTTAGTAGTACGGCGACAGGTCGGAATATTCGGCTCATGATTTTCTCCGGAATTCAGGGGCGCAATTGGCAACGGAGAGACTTCGCAAGTGGAGCACTTTGCTTGGAAAAATTCCGGGGAAAGTACTGAAGTCTGCTGGCAATGTAGAAAAGCCGGTCGCTTTCAAGAATTCCGGAACAACTTTGCGACGACGGGCGTACCAATACGTCTCAACGCTTTAGAATTAACAGCTGGCCGTCTTCGATGATCCACGTCAGGTCAGTACCGGCAAGCACAGCTCCAAGGATCTCCTCAATTCTTTTGTCCTTCGCAGAAAAGGTCATCGTCTCCGCAAGGACTGGAGCGACATCCTCTTCAAATGCCAGCTGGACTTCGAGGTTCTGTGCTAACGAGGCGAGCAGTTCTCCACGCATTCGTGGAACGTCACCAGTGTCCAGCGTATAAATCGATGTGGTACCTTCACCACCGACAACTTCTCTTTCCATCGCAAGCTTCCTGCGTATCTCGTAGACAACAGCCAGTGGTCCGGCGATTTCAATTGCCCGCCCGTCGGCAGAGAATTGGAGATTCGGATACTGTTCGCGCAGTTGCCTCGCGATACCTCTCGCATCATCAGCGACGGCTACCTTCTGCGGTCCCGAATCAAGCGACGGCAGGCTGATAATCTCAATGGCTGTTCCATCTGGCGAACGGAGGTAAACCTGCTCAAATCCCGCAAGCAGCAATACCAGTTGTTCTTCAATCTTGAGCCCGGGAAGGTTCCACGCCGGCCAGACATCATGTCGCAGTTCTGCCGCGTTAGTCACCGTTGCACCGGCTGACTCACAGACGGTCGTGATCAGATCACGTGGTGACGCGAGTGTCGGCCACGTTAACTGGCTTCGGTTTCGCCATGGGCCGTTCCGGTATAACGGCTGCGATTGTGTCTGGTCTTCAATGAGTTTTACGATGGCTGGCAGGCTGATGGCCGTCGATTCAGGTCCGAAGTAGAACACGTCGCCGATTCTCGCTACCCCCAGTCTTCTTTCGTCATTGCTGCATGTTTCCGCCAACTGCCACAGCAACTGTTCGAACGTCACGTCACTCGCCTGAAGGTCGACCAGGGTTGTCGGATCAACACGGCGGTCAATGAATACAGCGATACGATGCAGCTGCGAAAAAGCGCGAAGCCGTTGCCCTAGCGGAATGCCGGACCACCGAACTGAGGTTGCCAGACCGATCGATCGTTCCAGCTCGATACCGGTCTTCCATTCGACCGGATCCTCAGCGAAGAACGGAGTGTTTCCAGACTCCCATGTCGCCGCCCGACTTAATCCGCTCAATCCGGATAACAGAATCAGCACGGGCAAAAGCATACTCAAGCAAAGCAGCCGATCGGGCACTTCACGATATAAATCGGGCACGCCCAAAGGCAAAAAAGCGGGGTATGAGCCTGCTTTGCCAGCTCCGTTCAGATCATGCAAACCTGTGTCGTTTGCGTCTCCGGCGATTGCCGGGTCAGTGTTCATCCGAGCACCCAGTCGTTATATTCCCTACTGCTTGAATCAGCCCGTTAAATTGTAACGAAAAACTGATTCAGTGAAGAAGGCAATCACTACTGGAACGTTGTGATTGCCCGGAGCGCTGACTAGACTGAATCTTTCTCACGTGCGATTTGCACGGTCATTCAACTCGAAATCCCAACTAGAAAACGGAGCCGATTCAAATGACGGACGATCAGATCCGATCGCCGCTGCTGGACAGATTGTACCAGCGCTATTTGAACGACGAGGATTCGGCCCGGTTTATTCAATCGGTAAGTGAACGATATACGATCGGTTCACTCAAACGGCTTTGCCGTTTCGGCCAGATCAATTCCCGCCGCTCGGCGACCCTTGCCCTTGGCTTTCTCGGCGACTTTGCAGTCAACGAATCCATGGGTAGATCTCTGCAGGATGACGACCGCGGCGTGCGCTTGCTTGCCGATCACGGAATCCGCCAGATCTGGACACGGCAAGGCGCTCCGGCCCTGCAGGCGGGTGTTAGAAGACTCTACCGGCTGGTTATTCAGAACCGTCTTGAGGACGCGATCGAAGACGCGACTCGACTGATCGCCTACGATCCGACTCTTGGCGAAGCCTGGAACCAGCGAGCGATCGCATTTTGTGCACTCGGTGAGTTTGAAGCTGCCGCAGAAGACTGCCGTGAAACTTTGAACTGCAATCGTTATCATTTTCCTGCAGCAATGGGGATGGGCCATTGCATGCTGCAGATGGATGACGCGGTTTCAGCTCTGGAATGTTTCCGGTTGGCGCTTTCGATTAATCCGGACCTTGAAGGCGTCCGGAACCATATCTTCCAGATTGAACGCACGCTGGAAGGCAGCTAAGCAAGCTGGGCCGGGCTCTGCGTTTCTATCACCGGTCCATATCTATCACCGGTTCATAGCCGGTTAATCGTTTGCAATAGCGGTGTGCATCCGTACTTGTGCGCCTGGTGCCGGGAAGGGGAACAATTCTAAGTTCTCTTCCAGCTTTCCGTACGTCACAACGAGCCTGCAGACGGTTGTCAGCCCGGAAGCCCGGGTTTACCCTTGAGCACGAATCCAGCCGTCCGTCTCAAGTGGAGCAAGCACCGTGATCGTCCGAACACAGCAACTTTTGCGTCTTCAAGTCTTCGCCGTAGTGGCCGGAATTGCCGTGCACGCTCTGTTATCGGGATCGCTGGTTTTCGCACAGGAGCAATCAGATACCGATCAACAAGTGGAGGAGCAGGATGTGGTGCTGCCGGTAATTGGTGAAGCGATGTCTACCGATCAAGTAACGCGATTTCTGCAACAGGGGATCGACAACATTCAGGTGGAGTATCCAAACAAGCCCAACAACGTCATGGGGGATGCATCAGGTGTTCGTTCGCCAAGGGAAATGCATCCTGCCTTTTACGGGAGCTTTGACTGGCACTCCTGCGTACATCAGCACTGGATGCTCATCAGGTTGATCAAGCTCTACCCTGATACCGAGCTTGATACGATCGTCCGCCAACGGATATCTGAAAACATCAACGCGGAAAATATGGCTGGTGAGCTCAGCTATTACCTGGAAAAGGAAGCGAAATCCTATGAGCGGATGTACGGTTGGGCGTGGTACTTCCGGCTTGTAGGCGAGCTGGAAACATGGGATGACGAGCAAGGGAAACAATGGCGCGAAGATCTACGTCCGCTGGAAGACCTGCTTGTTGAACGGACGATGGATTTTCTTCCTGTGCTTGACTATCCCATTCGTACGGGAATCCACCCCGACACCGGATTCGCGCTCGGGATGACTCTGGACTACGCACGTGCCGTCGGCAATTCCGACCTCGAAGCGCTCCTCGTCCAGCGTGCCCGCGACTATTATCTCGACGACGTCAATTATCCGACGATGTACGAGCCTTCAGGGCAGGACTTCTTTTCAAGTTGCCTCAACGAAGCCGACTTGATGCGGCGAGTGCTGCCGCCTGAAGAGTTTTCCGCCTGGTTCGATAGCTATCTTCCGTCGCTCAAGGATGGCGATGGCGGTAACCTGCTCAAACCCGTGCGAGTCAGCGATGTCACTGACGGTTACATCGTCCACCTCGCCGGACTCGATCTGTCACGTGGTTGGTGTATGCAGGGAATCGCCAGCGCATTGCCTGAAGGTGACTCGCGGCGCCAGTTGCTGGAAGACTCGATGGCGGCTCATGCCGAAATGGGATACGGATATGTCTTTACTGGTCACTACGCCGGCGAGCACTGGCTGGCGACGTTTGCCATCTACCTGCAGACAAGAGCCGGTGTGCAGGATTAGCGATAAAGTTTCTTAACGACTGCACCAATCCAATCGGTCGAAGGTGTTCAGGCTGACTATTGCCCGCCAGTGTTTCCGGGGCGGCCACGGTTGTACATTGCCTCCGACATGCGTTGGCAGCTACGAAGATTTTCCCGGTTCTGAAATCTGAGATTCAGGATTTCCTCGTTCAGCTGAGTTGACTCAATGGTCGTCGCTCCGCTGGTCTGAGTGAAAGAGGCCGTTGCGATACGGACTTTTTCAACCAGCCTGTCGCGGTAGGCATCCAGTTCGCTTGAGTATGGCTCCATCGCCGTATTCAGTTGCCGATTTCCAAGTGATCGGAGTGCATAAATCATGTCGTCCACGACTTTGATGCGCCTCAGGTATGCAAGTGTGTCGCTGCCGACTTCTGTTTTGCGAGCGAGAACATCAAAAAAGTAGTTGTCTTCAGAGAGAATCTTGATGTGCGATGCGGCGTCGTCAATCATCAGGATCGCATATTCGTCCAGCCCGAACGTCTGGCTTCCGAATTCCGCATATGGCCCTTCGGTCGTCCCGTACATTGATACTGTTGATCCGATTTCAATTCGGGCCAGAGCAAGCATCCACGCCAGCGAATGTCGGGAGTCGGGATCACCATCAACCGCCGGGTCAGGAGGCTCAGCCGCGGCTTGGTTGTCTTCATTGGCGGCAACTTCAGCCGGAGTGGCCGGGACTGCTTGAATTTCAAGCGGATTCACGGTCGCGCCGCTTTTGAATGAAAACTCCGGTTTTTCACTGATCAACTTGTCGTAGACGGCGATTTCCTCTGTCGTTGAGGACTCTGCAAGTCTGGTCAGCGAATCGATTGCATTGAGGTATTCGTACGTGCCGACAATCCGGTAGGGAATTGTATTGTCCTGCTCGGCAAAGAACGAATTGTTAGTGAAGTGGCGGAGTTTCGTTTCTGCGTAGGTAAGTTCGTGTGACAACACGGTCACGTCGGCCACGCCACCTCAGTAAAAACGTTCGATCTGTTTTTCAGATCGTTCTGCCTCTGCAGATAAAGCCTGTCGCTCAGTCGTGTCACGGGAACGGTACGCGGAAAAAAACTGTCGCTGCTCCACGGCCCATGTGTAGTAGTGCCGCCTCTCATAACCGGGATCGTACGCTTCCTCACCCGGATAGTCTTCGTGTATGACATACGACGGGTCACGGGGCATGAACAACCCCGCCATTGCCTCGGTCGAGTTCATCGCTGCAGGGCTCTTCAAAAGGCCGTAGGCAAGTGGGCCGGTTCCATAACGCCCGCGATACCAGTAGTGCAGTCCGTTTCGGAACAACGTTGCTTTTTCGATTACCGTTTCATTGGACTCACGGGCCGTTTCAAGTTTTGATCTGACTTCAAGCAAATGCGCTTCCGTGTTTTGTAATGGAATTCGCTGGATCGTTCCCGCGTTGTTGGACTCGAAGAAATCCTCAAGCAGCGGCCCGTCGATTTCCAGTGCCATGGCAGCGAGCAGCAGGTTTTCAAAATCTGCTGTTCCCGTCAGCGTGCGATGGGCCAGTGCCAGACGTTGTAACCGGCATTCAGCTTCTCGCTCGATCATATCGCGATGCAGCGCAGGCAGTTCAACAGCGAGAGACTCCACATCCTGGTAGATTGCGATCAGGTCAAAATCCTCTGAGCGTTCTACTTTCCGCACATGAGGCATTAGCACAGCAACGGAATATTCAAGCATTCGGCCGGCGTTGACGAGTTCGTTTTTTGCGACATGAATATCCCAGAAAAAATCCTCTCCATCGCGCCAGTTAGTCGGAGCAACCAGGGGATCCTGCATGATGTCTGTTCCGGAAACCCGGTCGTTGATTGCTCGAATCCTCGAAGTGAGTTCCTGCGCGATCAATGCTGCAACGGATAGCTCAATTCGCTCCCTTGGGTCAGCCAGACCCGTCTCTACCATCTGAATTTTCAGGTCGACGTATTTTTCCTGAACAGAAGCCAATCCGTTCTGCTGACAGAACCGCTCGATAGCTTCATACAAGCGCAGGTCCCCCGATTCGATAACCGGACCGACCGCTTGCATGAACAGATAGTCGTTCTCCGACTCCAACGCCGGAATGATCTCGTTCTGAAGCTTTCTCGAAAGTGCATTTGAGAGACGCGGTTCATCGTCCTGAGCGAACAGACATTCCGGTACGGCAATCATGCAGACGGCGATTGCCACGGTAAGAAGGCTGCTGAAGCGGTATTCGCGGTTCATGATTTTCCTTTATGCTTTATCAGCCCCGATTTCGCACGGCACGGCACCATAAGTTTATAGTCGATGGGACTCCGGCCGCGTCACGGGGAATTTTGAATAGCTGTCTAACTGATTTTGCCTCTTGTATTTGCATAAAACATGAAAATTGCGATTACCGGCGCGACAGGATTTGTCGGGCTTGCCACAGTTGCCCGATTGCTCGCCGCAGGTCATGAACTGGTTTGCCTGCATCGTAAGGATTCCGATACCAGCCTTCTGCCTGACTCGCCCGATATAAGCCTGATTGAAGGAGATCTCAGTTCGATTGCTGCCGGTGAAATCCCCTCCGGTCTCCTGGAGAGCTGCGACGCCATCGTTCACTCCGCCCTCTGGCGGCCGGGAAAAGGCTTTCGCGGTGCTGAAGGTGATCTGGTCGAGTTCGCTCGCATCAACATGCTGGGATCACTTCAGCTCATGGATGCGGCTCGTGAGGCCGGAGTCGAGCGATTCGTTTTCGTGTCAACCTGCGCCGTCCATGAACAGATTCTTGACGATCGTCCGCTCGACGAAGCTCACCCTCTATGGCCAATGACACACTATGGCGCACACAAAGCTGCCATTGAAAAATTCGTCCATAGCTTCGGACTGGGAATGGGTTACGGAATCTGCGCCCTGCGTCCAACGGGTATTTATGGTGTTGCCAGACCAGTCGGGATTTCCAAGTGGTTTTCGCTGATAAAAGACATCGTTGATGGAAGAGATGTGTCAGTTTCCGGCGGGGGCAAAGAAGTTTGTGTGCTGGACGTTGCGAAAGCTATCGAGATTCTGCTCAACGCACAGCATGATCAAGTCGCCGGTCAGTCGTTTGCCTGCTACGACCAGTACGTGGCGAGGTATCAGGTAGCGACGCTGGCAAAAGATATTGCTCAAAGTAATTCGACGATCAGCGGCGAACCCAGAGCTCCTAAGCATCAGATTGAAACCGGGAAGATCCGGAATCTGGGGATGGAATTCGGCGGTGATGATCTTCTGAATGATGTCATCGGCAAACTTGTTGAAGCTGCTCAAAACTAGTCGATGACCGGAACCAAACGTGTCCCCCGGCACAGCGCAGGAAAAAAGGCCGGCTGAAACAGCCGGCCTTTCTAATTTCAATTGCTCATCTTCGCCGACTAGACGCCGAAGGAGTTTCCGCAACCACATGTACGTTTGGCGTTGGGGTTGTGGAACTGGAATCCACGCTGCTCAATGCCTTCGTAGTAGTCGATCGTTGTACCTTCAAGGAACAGAGCACTCTTCTTGTCGATTACGACATCGACGCCATGCTGTTCGCTCTTCTGGTCGTTGGTCGAATCAAAATCCGATGCAATATTCAGGGCGTAGTTGAATCCGCTGCAGCCACCACCGGTGACTCCGATACGCAGGACTGCCCCATCTTCGTATTCGCCTTCCTCGATAAATCTTTTGACTTCCTTGGCGGCGACTTCGGTCAGCGTAACGCTCATTATTCTCTCCACTTGGTTCTATTCGAGCAGGTATTTGCCGGAGACCGGATGCATACCTGTCATATCGTCATTCTTTGTAACGGTGGTTTAGTTGTCCAGTGCTTTTTCGACGCAGGAGACCCCGTATACGTATTTCACGGGGAAAATAACGATTTGAACGAGGGTCGGCCACATCGTTTGAGGGCATTTTCTCAAACGTATTCGACCAGGCTCGGTATCCCTATCCGCCGTAAATCGCTTTCAGACAAATCTGCGACCATGTTTCATACCGTTCGATATCAGACAGGATCTTTTCGACCGGCTGAAAACCAGCCTCGCAGATGTCGTCCTCATTTGGCTGAATGTCAGGCGACTCGCAATCAAATACGTGGACGACTCCAAGGTGAACCTTCCCCACCTCGTTCGAGTCGTCGTTGATCAGCCCCGCTAGATGCGAATTGTAAGCCGTGTTGATTTTCACCTCTTCGTCAAGTTCCCGTTGCATCCCGCGGTCGTACACCGAGTCCGAATCAAGATCGAGTGTCGAAATGTGGCCGCCGATACCGACACTTCGTTTGCTGTGCAGCCGGCTTTCCCCCTGCCCTTTTCCGCGGGTATAGCCGAAAACATGAACAGTGCCATCGTCCGCAGTGTGCTGAAAAATACAGTACGGAATCAACTGCTTGAAGGAAGGGTCTTCTTCCATCAGGCCACGAGGCCGGTAGCTCGTCTGAAGTGGATCGAGTAAACGGTCAAGGTACGCCGTAGTGTCAGCAGTGAATCCTTGAAAATAACCGCAATCTCGAAACAACTCGGTAGGAACAACGAGGACGTGTTCTTCTTGAACGACTGACATTAGTTCTCCATGATTCGTCTTAACTGGCGGCTGCATTCGGCCCCCGGAATGGCCCTTATGTGATCGTGCGAAGAACCGCTCCTCATTTAGTCAGGAGGTCGGGGGCTCTGTTTGGAGCTTGATATGCCGATTCGAACTCCTGCCGCATCTCCAAGATTGTACGGCAGAAACGGCTCGCTGTGGACTACGTGGAGTTTCAAGATTTGCCAACGTCTTCTTCCCCGTGGCCAGTCGTCGAAACGTCCAACTTTTTCCTTTCAAGGATCAACCGTTCGACCGCAATTTCGATCGTTTGGAAATGTATGTCCACGATATCGTCCAGGTCCGGCGCATAACCGCCAGCCATTGCCAGGGCGAGCGGAACGTTACGATCCCGAAAATAATTGATGACTAACCGGTCTCTTCGTGCGAGCCCCGGCTTGGTGAGATTTAACAGGCCCAGCCGGTCTCCCGCAAACGGGTCCGCGCCGGCAAGGTAGAAGACAAGGTCAGCTTCGAAATAGCGATCAATCTGTTCGAGTGCATCCGATACCGCTGCGACATATTCTTCGTCCCCGGTACCCTCCTCAAGCGCTAGATCAAAATCACCGCTGGTCTTCTGGAACGGGTAGTTTTTGTTGCAGTGTACTGAAAACGCAAATATCGACGGATCGTCTCTGACGATCGCTGCTGTACCGTTGCCCTGGTGAACATCCAGATCGACGATCAATACGTTTTCAACCTGTGACTCCTGCTGCAGCACACGTGCGGCAACACAGGTGTCGTTAAACACGCAATAGCCTTGTCCGCATTCGGCGAAAGAATGGTGGGTTCCGCCCGCCAGATTTGCAGCTAGTCCGCCTACCATCGCGGCGCGGCCGGCAGCAATGCTCGCCCCGGTGGAACGGCGCGAACGTTCAACCATCTTTTCAGACCAGGGAAATCCGATTCGACGTTGCTGAAGTGCAGAAAGCTGTCCGGATCTGATCGACTTCAGATATTCGGGAGTGTGCACCAGGAGCAACTGTTCGTCAGTTGTCGAAGGGGGCAAGTGAAACTGTAATGATTCCCGGAAAGGTGCGTTTTGAAGTCTTTCGCGCAGGCGCCTGTATTTGGCCATTGGAAAACGATGGCCATCCGGTAGAGGTAACTCGAACGTGTCGCTGTAGAAGAGGTTCAATGGTGCTCCGGACCAGAAAGACCATTTCATTAAATCAATCCAAGCGCTTCCGGAAAAGTGGGCAGGTTGAGCGAACGAACGCTAGAATGAGGCTCTATTCAAGTCGGAGGGCGCAATGACGGTCAACTCGAACGACGATTCGCAAAATCGCATACAGCAACTCAACTTGCTTTGTCGTCAGGCGCGCAAGGCCGTCGCAAACGGTAAGCGGCTGAACATTCCCGGGATCGTCGAGAAATATTCGCACCTGCAACCGGAACTTGAACATCAACTTCGCCGAATCACCGGATCGGCTTCGCCTCGCGAGGTTTCTGAGCCCGCTGCCGGGACACGGGGCCTTCCTGTGGTTGCAAAGCGTGTCGAACAGTTTCAGGATGCGCCTTCAACGCAACCGGGTGCAGTACCGACCGCAAAATACAACACATCAGTGCCGCCTTTGAATCAGCCGGTTGCGCTACCAGCTTCGAAAAGAGCTTTCTCGTGGGTCAAAGTACTGCTAATCGGTCTCGCCGTTTGCGTTTTTCTCTGGCTGAGTCTGTTTGCGGTGACTTATTTTGTACTCAAGAACAGATACGACCGGCAAACGGCAGAAAATCAGGCCGGGGAGGAAGTAGGAGACCAGGCAGGGGCCGTCCCGCGGGTATTTCAAACACCCGTCCAGCCCCTGGATCCACAGGGCGTAAATTCAGACCAGGCCGAAGAGGCCACAAGCGTCGATGCAGCGCCGACACCATCGGCCGAAGACCATCTGGTTGAACATTCCATTGCTTTGCCAGCCGGTGAGCAATTGGTCGGCGCGGAAGCAGTGCCGTTAGATGAATTGCCATTGGACGAGATCAACATCAATTTTGGCGAAGTTGAGCTACATCCCCTCGAAGAGGACGTTCGCGAACTCCAGCCAATGGAGGGATTATCGCCGGAGCAGGATTTCGCGGAGGCCGGCGATTTCGACGCGCTGCAGACCGAGTTCCTCGGGGTATTCGGCGCAAGAAATGGACAAGCGCGTCAACAGGCAGTAGCACGCTACGGCGTCACGGCTGAATCTGAAGAAGCTGTTCAGAAAAGTCTTCAATGGATAGCCGGATTACAGAATTCCAACGGCAGCTGGAATCTTGATCTGACAGTGGACGGAAACCCGTCGGGTTACGACAACCCTGGGGAACTTGGCGAGGCACTTAACGGCGCAACTGCACTAGCTCTGCTGCCGTTTCTAGGCGCAGGCAACACCCATCTCGAAGGGGACTATTCGGAAACCGTTTCGAACGGCTTGCAGTATTTGCTTGCCAATTTCGGAAAAGACGGCCGCGGAATGTCATGGCACGAAGACGGCGGCTCCATGTACTCCCATGGACTCGTAGCTCTCGCGTTATGTGAAGCCTATGAAATGACGCGTGACCCGAACCTTGAGGTCTATGCGCAGAACGCCATTGAGTACATTGAACTCGGGCAGGATCCTGCCGGAGGTGGTTGGCGCTACTTTCGTGGGCAGCCGGGGGATTTATCGGTAACAGGCTGGCAGATGAGTGCTTTGTTTGCGGCCGAACATGCCGGGCTGGATATCAACCGCCAGACCTACGAGAAGGCAGCGAGTTTTCTTGACAGTGTCACGAGCAATGGCACCTTCTACGGATACCAGCATCCGACACGCGATGGTGCTGTAAGGAAGGCCATGACGGCAATCGGTCTTTACTGCAGGTTGCACTACGGCTGGACACCGGAAGATCCGAGAATGCAGGAAGGATTGGACTGGCTCCTTGCGCGAGGGCCTTCCGTCGGCTCCCGCACGAATACCTATGACAACTATTATTTGACATTGCTGATGCACAATTCGGGCGACTACTACCGGTCGCGATGGCACCCCGAAATGATGCGTTATCTGATTGAGAATCAGGAAGCGGATGGCTCGTGGATGTTCAACCCGGAAAACCACACTGAATCAAAAGGCGGGCGGCTGACGGTGACGGCATTGAATTGTCTGATCCTTGAGACACCGTACCGGCATGTCCCCCTTCACGGATCCGGGACCGTTGCACGGTTTGATCTGCCGCAGTAACCAGGCTGCATTGTCCGTTCAGCCGCATTGTCCGTACAACAATTTTCGGGCAACAGTGTCCGGGCCACAGATCCAGTCAGAGCCCGGCGTTTTCTTCCGCGAACCGGTTTTGCATCCGGTTGCCTGAATGGCTATCCAACGTGACTTCAGCCGACGAGTTCACCGTCTCATGAACAACGACTTTGGTCACTTCAAGTTCGTAGCCCTCTATCTGACGAACAAGACCCGGCGAAATGTTCTCCAGCAGATAGCGCGCCATGTTCTCCGCCGTCGGATTGTACGGCAATTCGTAAATCCGGCTTGGCGTCACTTGATTTAGAGCCGAGATTGCATCGGTGTCTTTTTCCCAGAGGATGAAGCCATGGTCCCAGTGTTCGTCGATCCAGCCTTTGAACAGTTTGTTGAGCCAGGAGAAATCGACAACACGCCCGAGCTCATCGGTCTTCGATCCGGTGACATGGAATTCAACGATGTAGTTGTGGCCATGCAAATGAGCGCATTTTCCCTCGTGGCCCACCAGCCGGTGTCCCGCACAGAAATCCACTTTGCGCATTACGGTAATGTTCATCTTTATTGCGATCTGTCTTATTGCGATCTGATTTGGAGACGGTGCCCAGTATTCTGTTTTCTTTAGACGCCCGTTGGCGCATTGGCTGGGGCCTGCATTATTCGGGCGTACCCGAGCCCTCGCGATCTCAGGGAACTCAACGTTCGCTCAATTTTTCGTTTGACTTGTGCCGTTCGCTGTCCCGAAGCGTTTTCTTGCCGATGTTCTTTTTGAATGCTTCAGTTAAATCAACTCCGGTCTGATTGGCAATACAAATCAGGACAAACAGCACGTCTGCAAGTTCATCCCCGACCGCTGCATTGATATCATCCGGCGCTTTTCCGGACTTGAATGATTGTTCGCCGTAGATTCTGGTCATCAAACGCGATAGCTCACCTACTTCCTCAACCAGCTGCCCCAGGTTGGTAAGTTCCTGGAAATAACGAACACCTATCTCTTTGATCCACTCATCCACGGTCGCCTGGGCGTCTCTGATCGTAAGCTCGGATTCAGCCGATCCGCCGGCTGCCGGATCGGCTGATGGGTCGGTGGCAGTCATTTGAATTGGCCCTACTCGTCAAAACTTGATGCGGCTAGGATGCAAGTGCTTTGCAACGCATGTCAAAGTATTTGAATCTCACAGGCGTAGGATGGTCAACCGACTTTATTCATCGCTTAAATGAATTTGCCGGTTCGAATCGAGTTTCCAACTGTAAGCTGATCGCGAATGACTGACAGAAGAATCGTAACCTGCTTTCCTTTGACCGGAGAACAGGCGGAGTTGATCCAGGCGTCCGCAGACGGATTTGACGTCGTTGTCTCCAGTCAGGAGAGCATTGCAGAAGATATTATGGAGGCCGACATCTTCTGCGGTCACGCGAAGGTTCCGGTGGACTGGAAAGCGGTCGTGGAAAAAGGCAGGTTGAAGTGGATTCAATCTTCCGCCGCGGGCCTTGATCACTGCCTCACGCCGCCAATTATCGATTCCGACATCGTGGTGTCCGGCTGCTCCGGTCTATTTGCGCCTCAGGTGGCAGAACAGACGATGGCCCTGCTGTTCGGGCTAATTCGCGACGCTGTTGTTGAAGGTGAA
>JBCCFB010000142.1:0-15637 GCA_039029995.1 Planctomycetota bacterium | reverse complement strand
GTCTAACAAGCTGGATACTTTCAAAAGCAACGCGACCGGCAACGTCCGGTCGCTTTTTGATTTCATCTTCAACACAGCAGTAACAATCCGATCGAATGGCCTGCGAAGGCTAAATGTCATTGCCCGCTCGTTGTATCGGTAGACTCACCTGACGCTGAATCTTCTTTCAGTGAATCCAACCCCCAGATTTCGCGAACCCATGGAACAGCTTCCTTCAGGGGTACTGAAAACCGACCTGTCTGGAAATGCGGCAAATCATCCACAGCGTGGAATGTGACGTTCGCTCCATCAGCCTCGATATCTTCGGCATACTGTTTTGCCATCTCAAACGGGATGACCTCATCCGCCTTGGAATTGATGATGTAGAGAGGAATCTCCCATTGAATATCAGGATTCGCCGGAATCCTTCCGGCGACCGGAATCGCGGCACTGAAACGCTGCTGATTGGCTGCAGCGGTGTCCCAGGTTCCCTGGCCGCCCATGCTGAACCCTGTGACCAGCACGCGATCACTGTCGATGGAATACTGGGATTCAACGTAGTCCAGAATCTCGAAAATGGCCGCCTGATTCGCATCCGTGTTCCAGCGACCGTCAATCGACACTGGAGCTACCATGATCGCCCCTAGCTCACCGAGTCCGGGTATTACCAGAGCATCCAGAATCGCCTGTCCATACGCCGGTTGGGCACGACCCCCGAAATGCAAACCAAGAATCAAGGGTCGAGGCTGATCAGCCACGTACCCCTCGGGAATGTACAACGCATAGTCGGCCACCGTCCCCGATTTCAAAACCAGTTTTTCTCGCTTCATTTCCGGCGCCTCCGTGGGTGTGCTCACATCAACCTGCACGGAGTTGTCCGGAACTTCGAGCCGGTCAACCGCCGGTTGATTCGAATCACAACCCGCAACTATCGCAATCGTGAATATAATGGCGGCACGATGCCACCAGAGCTGCCGTGGGTTGAAGCGTCTGCAATAATTCATTCTGACCGCATCCGGAATGGCTGTTCTGTTAGCTGTTCTATTGATGGCGTGAGTCTAACTCACGATCTCTTTGACTGAGAATTCTATCCAGCCGCCTGGCGAGAACGGGTAGTTTTCTGTGGGTCGTTTGACATTCCCAGACCGTTATCACGCTCCAGCCGTCACGCCTCAAAGCCCGGACGTTTCTTTTGTCTCTGGCGACATTGGCGTCGAACTTGTTCTGCCACCATTCCGTCCTGGTCTTTGGCGTGCTTGTGTCTTTGCAGCCATGCCGGTGCCAGAAGCAACCGTGCACAAACACGATCATCTCGAGCCGTGGCAACACGATGTCAGGGCGGCCGGGCAGTTGTTTGTTCCAGGGGCCGTTGACGGTAAAGCGGTACCCCAGCCTGTGAATGACCGAGCGAACAATCAGCTCAGGCCCGGTATCACGCCCCTTGATTCGAGACATGTTCCACGACCTATGCGATTTTGACAGGCTGTCAACCACCGGTACCTGCGAATTCGGAGCGATCTTATGCAAATTCCGACATGCGATTTCAGCGCTTCACATTTCGGACACCCCAACGCCTGCTAGCAGGCCCGGAAGTGCTTGCACAATATATCGCGGCCGCCTGAAAACGGTTACAAAATACTGCAGATTGATTGACGGTTTTCGCGAATCCGCGAAACTCAACGCCCGTTGGATCGCACATGACTGCGATGGAATTATTCCTCCCAAACCAGGAGTAACCGGCGAGAAAGCTAAGGAGTAGCTTGACGTCGGAGCCGGCAAGGAAGTGGTTTCAATCCCCCGATTGATGACCTGCCGGCTCTAAACCAGTTACCGCTGAAAGCGGTACCGAGCGACAGGCCACCCCCGTTCATCAAAGAACATTCCGGTTCACGACGGAGTCGTCGAAGCGGGCTTCTCCAGGTTCTCTGCAATACCTGATATTTCATTACTGATTCAAGATGAATCAATAAGCACCACAAAGGAGTTGAGATGCTTAACAAACCCCTGATCGGCCTGAATTCGGATTTCATCAAAGCCAAAGGAAACCAGCCAGCATTTTCGGTTGTCGCTGCGGGATACTATGACAGTATCGTTCGGGCCGGAGGAATTCCGGCGATCGTTCCTCCGGTTTCAGATGAAGACGACATCGCCGGTCTGTTAAGCAAGCTCGATGGTTTCGTCATGATTGGCGGAGCTGATCTCGATCCACGTCGCGACGGATTTATGCTGCACCACACCGTTAGGGCCATGGATGCCCGCCGCGAACGCTTTGATCGTAAGTTGATTCAGGCGATCATTGATTCCCGTACACCTCTCTTCGGCATCGGCGCAGGTATGCAGCTGCTGAACGTTGCCATGGGTGGAAATCTCTTTCTTCATATTCCGGAAGATCTTCCGCAAGCGATTCCGCACCGCGATCCTCAGGATCCGGGCCATCGTCACAGTCTCGAAGTCGTCCCAGATTCGGTTATGGAACGCGTCTACGGAGACGGTGAAATCCGTGTCAGCAGCCGCCACCATATGGCTGTTGATAAAGTGGCTGACGGTTTACGTGTTACCGCCCGTTGCCCCGACGGAGTTGTTGAGGCAATCGAAAGTGACATGCCCGACTGGTTCGCCCTGGGTACCCAGTTTCATCCAGAAAACGAGGCTGCATCGGCTCTGGACGTCAGGGTATTCGAGGAATTCGTCGATGGTATCCGCGCCAACAGCGCTCCTATGCTGAAAGTTGCCTGATTCGGAAACGGTCACTACGGCAGCACCGTTGCCGGAAGTGGGCAAAACTTGTAGTGGGGCTGAGTATTCTGCAATTCATCAATGTTTTCATCCACGAACGCAGTCAGAATTCCACGAACACTCCGATTCAAATCAACATGTCAATCCGATCTTTTTGCCGGACGTAGCCAGGGAGAACGCAATACCGCTCATTAGAGACGACGGACCGTCTCAGGGAGAGCAACAAGGAAGGTAGTTTTGCGAAGGCACATTCGAGAATGTAAAGCGAAGTTGATCATGAAGATCACAGGGACGACCGCAGGAAGCGGCTATCGCGAGCATTTTCAAAGCGACGTCGAAATTTTTTAAAGCATTATTGCAAGGAAACCAGCTAGAAAATTTGATTGATACCAGCAGAGAGTATCTGGCAGCACCTGCTAGCGAACGCCGCCAAATACTGCAAACCGAACCCGCGGAGATGCCGATTAAAACGGTATCTCCGTTTTTTTATCGATAAGCCAAATGCGCCAATCCATTGCATCAATCTGGTCCGGCAGATCACTCAATGATCCGTCCGCAAGAATCGATCGCTTTCTCGCTGACCGCGTTGAACGCCTGTCAGCCGGGTTATTTGTCCAGCGCGATTTCAGCGCAGTCGCTTCCGCGCTGGTGATCACACGCGGAAGAGGCAAATTCCTTCGCGTGAAACACTCATTCGGCTCATCCGTTGAGATACCTGATGCGCTCGGAGCCAGTCTCCGTGAAGCCACCAATGACCCCGACGTCTCCGTTTCCAGAATCACTCAGTTAATCGATGACTTGACGGGGATTCAGGCTCAAGCCGCTGACCAGTTGAAACAACAAGCGGGCAAATACGTAGACCGGTTGCTTACCGTCTCGGTTCTGGACCCCGGTTTGTGGACAACTGATTTTGACGGGCAACGCGCATGCGCCCCGCTATGCAATGCAACCAGTCTTGCATCGAGATCGGGCATCACCGTTATCGATGCGTTTGCACAACGTGACATCGATGCCGGCGGAAATGGCAGCCCGCTCGAAGCAATCCCATTGTGGTTGTTGTTTTCCGATCGTCACGAAAAGATCGCACGCACGAATGTTGCGTTCGTTTCATGCGACCGCCAGACAGACTATTTCCGCCTTCCTGCCTCCGACGGTTTGGACTCCGACCTGCCTGCCCTGGAACACACCATACTGCCCGGAACAGCATTCCTGATCGAGGCACTCGAACGAGTTCTTGCTACGCGTCTGACTGAAAACGACGTCAAGCAACTTTATTCCGACCACCTGGTAGATGACGAATTATCATTGCGGCTGAAATCGGCCTGGCTGGATGGCGGTCGAAGCGAATTCGAAAAGGTGGCCTGTAGCTATATAAACAATGTCAACGCAGACGCTTCAGTCGCTGGAAAACTATTGTGCACAACGATCGAATGGATCTGCAAACATATCGCAAGAACGATTCGCGCGGGCGCAAAGGCTACAGGAGGTGCCCGGCAGCAAGTCCTGCTGAGTTCCTGCGACGTGATCGAGGCGTGTCTACTCAATCGTCTTGCCCGAGAGTTTGATTCCGGCGATGTCTTCTCAAAAGAAGATGCTGGATTCAAAGGCCTCAAATTGAATGCCGTTGTAGCCGCGATTCTAGGCATGATGAACGTTGACCAGTTTCCAGCCAACGTTCCGTGGCTTACCGGGGCCAGTTCCCAGCGAATTCTTGGCAGACTAACACCGGGCAATCCTTCAAATTGGCGTCAACTTCTTCGTGACATGGCAGACTTTCAGCCACCAGCCATGAAACTCCGCGATGCCATCTAAGGTGGCGCCTGACTGCTCCGTCAAGTCTTCTTGCACGCCCCGTTAGCAGGTCTGCATATAGCCTGCCAACGCATGCGTTTGCCTGGCTAGGAAAAAAAGGCCGGATCTTCAAAACCCCCGTGAACGAAAAACGGACGCTGTCGGCAGTGCTGACAGCGTCCGGTTACTTTAGGAAGGATGAGCGGAAGCCCTTTTGAGACGGCGGAGATGAGATCATGGGCCATAGTTCCGCTCACGAAATAAAGTAAAGCAACCGGCGTGCCATACTTTGAAAACCTTGTAATCACAATAAATCAATGGAATTGGGCGTAGTGACTCGCAAAGTGTCTGCAACCGCTCTCATTCTGAGAACTCTTATCGCATTCTGAGCAGAAAATGCGTCTTGCAGCGCAGCACTGGATGCGTCAATCCTCGCGTGTTTCCGTGCGTTGTTGGTGCGACCTGCCATCACGTAGAAACACTACGCCAGCTCAACGCGTGGCTTCGGCAGTCCCACCTTGAACAATCTTGCGTTCAATTTCCGGCATTCGAACCAATTGATATCCGGCATTCCGGTACGCATAAACGTGTGCGCCCCACGTGAGTATCAGCGTTGCCAGCCCTAGACCACATCCGACGACAATCCAGAATTCTCCTCGCGCGATTCCTGTCAGAAAGCTGGCGGTGGAACCTGTCACAGCGGCCACAAAAGAAAAGGCGAGAACAAAAGTCCAGAACCGACGACAGCGAAACAAGAACATGGTCATCGGTACAAACAAAAGTAACCCGAGTCCTGCACAGGACACCGCCGAAATTCCATAAGCAAGCATCAACTCTGGCTTCACTCCTGCAATTGTCGTGCAAATGGCAACCAGAGCGGTTGCCATCATTATTCCAACGATCGAAAGCTTTTCGGGCGGAGCAAGATGAGCAACCGGACTGATGAGAACACGGTCCTTGAAGAATCGCATCACGGCGAATGCAAAAGCAAAGCCCAGTATCGGGCCGGGCCAGACGGTGAACCAGCTCAGCATCTGCGGAATTTCCGGCCCTCCGTAGAGGAGCGTGTTACTCGTCCAGAACGCTCCATAACAGGCCGCGACGACCAACGTTGCGACAAATACGCGAATCACAAACGGAACAGGAGCGTATACCAGAGAAAAACCGGCAGCCACCGGCACCACAATCGCGGTACCCAGCAGGCAAAAAACCGGCATTCCCGAAAACGAATAGGCTGTCGAAGCAGACATCAAAGCGGGAACCATCAGGCATCCGATGACATGAGCAAAAACAACAACCCCCAGAAGGTTGCGATCCAGCCAGCCAGCATTTCCGGTTTCCCGCAAACGGGGCTGGGGCCGGACCAGTGACCCGGCCGAGCCTGGTTTACCCGCTGCTCCCTCTCCTTTGAATGCCGACATCGCCCTGCTTCAGAATTACTGATCCCGTTCGACTTGTTGCCCGCGGGCCATACCACTGGTCAGCAATATCATCTCACTCTGTTGCAGATCGCCTTGTGCAAAAGCGGTAGGGTTGAACTGGATACCATAGGCGACAACGGCACCTGAGTTTGCATCCGCGACATAGCAGATACATTTTGCCGGTCGTACGTTTCCTGCATTTGCACCGACAAAATCAGTGCGTCCGGTAACCATGACATAGTCAACGTCACCAAGTTGTTCCAACGCCATATCGCGCGCGACATTCGAGGAGAATTTCGCGCTGACTTCGCCAGTCCGTGTGTTGATGACCCAGCAATCAAGATTTCCGGTCAGGTGATCCAGAAGGAAAAGCCCTTCGGCCAGATCGCCGCGGTTGTTGTCAATCAGGCCGGTGGCCAGTGACATCGTCTTGCCTTTGGAGGATGTATCAGCCTGAAGTTCGATCAATTGCCGATGCAATTCCGAAGCTTCAGAGTTGCCATTGGAATCGCTGAATGAAGTGCCGGCGAAGAACGCCGACAATGCAATCGCCGCGCCTCCGGCCATCAGAACGAGGCGCGAAATCAGGGATTGGTGTTTACTTTGTTGAGTTTCAGGAGCCGTATTGATGTCCATGGATTCTCCAGATGTTCCAGTTTTTGCTCGAGTCGCAGTCGCCATCAGGTCTCGTTCCTATCCGTTGCCCCTGCACAACAGATTTTATCCAATAACAATCGGGATGGAACGGGCAAACCGACGCCAATCCCCGTGATGCGAGGCAATGCCCGAAAAAAAACGATTCTGGCTTAGCAGGTGCAACCCGACAGGTTGTGTTTTACGATGGTGCGGCCGACATTGGTAATGCGACTGCGGTTGACTGTGGCGATTCGCCTGCGGCCGATGTTGCCAGGTTTTGACTATGACTGCCAATACCCCGAGTTGTGAGAATGTAATGAAGCGTCTTAGGAATCTACTGAAGTGCAGCTTGTATCTGGCCATTTGCTTAACCGTATCAGCCGGTTCCTGCCTGTTCGCGCAGGAAGAAGCTGATCGAGCGTGGTCAACCGATCCGCTCAGAGCACTGATTGTGGACGGTCAGAACAATCATGGTGTCTGGCCGAAGACGACTCAGATGATGCGTCGCTATCTGGAAGAGACGGGAATGTTTGTCGTAGATGTTGCCACGTCCCGACCGGACGGCACTGATCCTGACTTCCAACCGGTGTTTTCCGACTATGCAGTCGTGATCTCAAACTACAACGGCAGCCCGTGGCCAGACGAAACCAAAACAGCGCTCGACGAATATATGCAAAACGGAGGCGGACTGGTCATCGTACATGCGGCTGACAATTCGTTTCCCGGTTGGCGGGAGTTTAATGAGATGATTGGCCTCGGAGGCTGGGGCGGACGAAACGAAAACAGTGGCCCCTACGTCTACTACAACGACGAGGGTGAAGAAGTCCGTGACGAGTCAGCCGGTGGTGGCGGAGGTCACGGTCCACAACATGAGTTCGCAATCGTTATCCGAAATGATTCCCACCCGATCACCACAGGATTGCCGGCGGGATTCATGCACGCCAAAGATGAGCTCTATGAACGACTGCGTGGCCCGGCTGCCAACATGACCGTTCTTGCGACGGCCTACGCATCACCGGAACAACGTGGAACGTCCAGGCATGAACCGATGGCGATGACAATATCCTATGGTGAAGGCCGTGTATTCCATACACCGATGGGACACGCGGATTACTCAATGGAGTGCACCGGGTTTATCACCATGTTCCAGCGCGGAACCGAGTGGGCCGCTACCGGCAATGTGACTCAGGAAGTTCCTGAAGACTTCCCGGACACCGAAGCGACAACTCAGCGAACCTTCGAAGATCAGGACGAAGCCTCCAAGGAACTTGCCGCTGCAATTGAAAATATGATTGCAATCTGTGAAACGGGCACTGGTGAGGAAATCGTGAATTCGATCGCCCATCCTGAAGACCTCGAACAAATCAAAGAGCAGGGCGAGCTTGAAGAAGTCTATCGCGAACTCGGAGAACGCAAAAAGGACCGGCTGATGGCCGCTTTGATGGCCATTCGACGCAGTCTTATCAAAGTCGAAGGTGAATCCTGCGAGATTGGCGATGGCCGTACGATGAAGTTCGAAAAATACGATGGCGCCTGGTACTTGAGAAACTAGTTCCAATCCTGACGCCAATTCGGAACATCGCGCGTTGCGGAAACATTACGCGGAGCGTCAGCCATTGCGGTCACGCAAGATCACGAGAAAACATGGAGAGTCAATCGCCCTTGGAATCTGGCGATTGACTCTTTTTTTTCATCGTTGCGCCGTTGCCTCTGGATCTCATGATCACCAGCCCGGCGATAATGAGACCGCCGCCGACAAGTTGCAGCAGAAAAGGGACTTCGCCGATAAAAACCCATCCGGCAACGAGCGCGATCAACGGAACAAGGTTTTGAAAAACGGCTGCGTGTGCTGCCCCCAGTTGCTGAACGCCATAGTTCCACATCGCATAGGCGAGCCCGGTGGAGAACACGCCCGAGTAGAGAATTGCTACAGCAAGCTTTGGTTTTGACATAGCCTCCAGATAAACACCTGCTCCCTGCGAGGCGACCAGAAAATGCAGCGGTACGGTGGCCGCAACGCTCACAAACGCCAGCGCAACCGGCGAAGTCTTCCTGAGTATCGGCCGGCTCCATACCACGCTTAACGCCCAGACAAACGCTGCGGCAACCACAAGAAGATTGCCGTACAGGCTGCTTGTATCGTCTCCTGAAGACGATTTGGAAAGCGTCACAATAATCGTGCCTCCAAATGCAATCGCCAGACCGATCCATGCATATACCTGTAATCGCTCGTTCAGAATCAACAGGGCCAGTAACGCGGTCCACATGGGAATCGTTGATAGAATGATCGCGGTGTTTCCTCCTGATGTGCCATCTATTCCCAGAAGGAAAAGCAGCTGATAGAGGAAACCGGCAAGCAACGAAAACAAGCAGATCATCGCAATCTGCCTGAAGACCGGAACGGCGTCGCTTGACCTGTCTATAAGTGGCCTCGACTGGAGCCGGAATAAAACGGCAAGTGTCAGCGCCGAAAACGACAACCGGATCGCGTTGAACGCATACGAGTCGATATAGCCAAGCGCATACTTCATCACGGGAATGTTCACGCCCCAGATAAGCGCAACTCCGATCAGACTCAACTCAGCCTGCCACTTGCGCGCAGTCTGCCACGAACCTTGTGTGTCGTTTTGGGTCAGCTTTCTCTCCGTCTCAACAGCAGTGTGCTATTTCGACCGGATTGTAATGCACCCCAGTTCCGGCGGGCAGTTCAAACGAATCGATTCATCTCCCGACAGTCCGCGACTGACATGCATCAGCGATTTGCCGATTTGAAACGTTCCACCGCAGTACTTGATGCCGTAGTTGCTGGGAGCGACGAGCGGTCCAATCACGGGAATTCGAATCTGTCCACCATGAGTATGGCCGGCCAGAATCAAATCGAAGTCGTACTTCCTCGCCCAGTCAATCTGATCAGGAGTATGGGTCATCAAGAGCCTGAAGTCGCCCTCCTCGTACCCCGGCGGTGTAAGACTGAGATCCTGAGCACCACTGAACCAGGGAAGCTCGTTACCGGCAATATGAATCCGGTGTCCGTTTATCTCAACTGTATTCCATTTTCCGCCAGCCCGAACGCACCCCTGTTCCTCAATCAGCCTGCGCAGCAGCGATTCATCTTTGATCCGCAAGTCGTGATTTCCCAGCACGTAGAAGACGCCGTGGTTCGAAATCAACTTGCCCAGGACAGATTCAATCCAGTCCAGGCAGTTCGGAGAATCAACAATGTCTCCCGTTATCAGGACGATGTCCGGATGGAACGCGTTTGAGTGATAGGCAACCCGTTCAAAATAGCGGCGATCCAGTTGGCCGATGAAATGCAGATCAGACAAATGGCTGATTCTCAGTCCGTCCAGTTCCGGCGGACAACCAGGAAGCGTAAATGAGCGATGCTCGATTGCCAGTTGTGTCGCCTGGTTTCCGGGAATATGAGACAGCACCTTTCCAATCGTGCCATGAAGAAGCGGTCCTTCAATTTCGCGATCCAGATGCAACAACTCCGTCGCACTGCTTGTTATGGCAGCAGGAACGCGGAAAGTCAGCAACCTCCAGCACCAGCGGATGGCGTAGTAACATCCCATCAGCACACTGACGATCCCGTACCAGTAGGCCGGCGAAAACACCTCGTAGAAAAGCCTGAACCTGATCGTTCCGGCATTGACCATATGGTAGAGCACCCAGACCATCGGAAACGTCACGAGAACGATGATGACCTTCTCACATCGTTTGCGGGTTTCGCGCTTCCAGGCAGTGGCATGGATGCGGTTGTAGAGAAGCAACCAGACACTGATATGACCGACAACCGCAAAAGTCCATTTGAGGATGTCGATCATCATGACAAGTCGTGATCTGGCAGGAATCCGGGCACGAGCTGGAGGAAGCGTAAGCCCGATGTGCCCGCAGTCTCAAGAAGTGCGAACAGGAACAGGACAACATACCTCAGGAAATCCCGGAAAGAGTTGACCATCCATTGAGTAGGATCGGAAACCCTCAACGGCAAGGCGCTGCCAACGGCCAGAACGATTGATCGTTCACATCCAGCAGAAATTCCGGATTATGAGTTCTGTTCTTCGGGCTGAACAATCAGCTCGACAATCGAGAGCAACTGGTCCAGCCGGAACGGCTTGTAAAGCACTGCTCCGGCTCGCAGTCCGGCCTTACGGGCTTTAACGATAGAGTGCCCCGGATCGTAGCCGAAACCGGTCATCAGAATCATCGGCGGCTGTTCAATCAGATCCTTCAACTGAATCAATAACTCATAACCGGAAATATCCGGAAGCCGTATATCAGCAATAATCGCGTCATACGCATCATCCGGGCCGCAGTTTCTGACCATCAGAATAGCTTCTTTGCCTTCGTGGGCCGTTTCCACAATGCAGCCGAATTTCTCGAGCAGACTGTGTGCGCTGGTGCGAACTTCGGTGTCCGAATCAATGACCAGCACGCGCTTGTCCTTAAGCGCCGGATGCCGCGGGCTCCTCTGGATCCCTGCAGGGACTGCATCGGCGGGCGCGAGAGTTTCACCGACCTTTTGAATCACTTGTTTGATATCCCGCGCGTTTCTCAGAATCGAGCGCAGCCGTTTTACGACGTCAGGATCGTGACCGATGTAGCTCTCAATCACTTGTACAGTGTCATTGAGAATCTCATCCACTGGAATCGCAACAGCACCGTGAATCGCCTCGACGCTTTTCTGTGCAGCAGTCGTCTGTTGTGCCGCAAGAAGTTCAAGCTTGTTGACTGCAACCGCAATGTCCCGTGCGAACGACTCCACGTATTGAACATCGAGTTCAGTAAATGCGCTGATGTCAGGACTCTCGACGTTAAAAGTCCCGATGACTTCATCGTTATAGATAAGTGGAACCGTCAGGCTGCTACGCGCGCCTATCAATCCGTCAACGTAGAGCGGGTCACTGGCGGTATCCTCGCACATGTAACTGGTGCCGGTAGCGCCGACGAATCCTGTAACGCCGTTGTCTTCCGCTTCCGCATACAAAGGCTGGCTTGCCCGTTCCGCATTGATTCCAACCGAAAGCAGTTGTTCAAGCAGATTTGTGGTTCGATCAAGCAAGCGGATTTCTACAACATCGAAATCCAGCAGGTCGTTGGTGTAGTGCAGGATGTTGTCCTTGAGCAGATCGATTCTGCACGGCACATCCATGTCAAATATTTCTTCAGGTCTCAGATCCGCCAGAGCCATTCCGGCTTTGCGAAGAGCATCCAGCTTCTGTCTTTGCAGTACCGAGTCCGTCGCATCACGCATCGAGACGACAAGAAACAATTCATCTTCTTCGGCGCCGGCAGGCACAAACGGGGCAACCTTCAAATCGAAATAGCGGTCGCCTATCTGTAATGTCGCCGAGCATGACTTGCGCCTTGCAGTGGCAGTTCCAAGAGGACTGGCTTCATGGCCGATGATATCGGGCGACCCGATCGCCTCATAAAAATCAAGGCCGGCCATGTCGTGGTTCTTGAACCACCTGGCCAGCCTTTGATTTGCTTTTACAATTTTGTGCTGTTTGTCGAGCAGTGCGACTCCGTCAGACAACTGTTCCAGAATCTCATGGGACTGAATCAAACAGGAAAGAGGATCCGGCGATTCATGTGCAATCTGCCAGTAGATGACGTCGTGGCGGTCTTCGCGTAACTTGGAGACCGCGTCAGCGAGGGTTCGGCAGCCCGTAATTTCCACGTCGTCCGGAAGAGCATCCGGAGCCATCGGGCGTTGAGGCCCGTCGCCGTTAACGAGTAGAACCCTGGTCACGGTAATTGATGAAGAAGAAATAACTGACTCACAACGATTAGGCGGGAATGGTTAGCAGCCGCTTGAAGCCAACAGGTTGATTCTGCTTTGCATCTGACGTGCGCAATTGTTGCAACTGCCGGTCAACCGGCAATACGGTTTTGATCAAACCGTACATTCCCTTAACAATTCAACTGTACACGGTTATCGAACAATTCAACGTCGTTATCTTCAATAAGAATCAGGAAATCAGAGACGTTCAAGTTAATTTATGACGCGCTTTTTTCACGTAAAGCAACACCGCTTTACCTGCTTTCACATGACATCACCGAACGCAACATTGACGATGGTCAAAAGCTGCTGCCGAGGACATTTCGGTCCCACCACAACAACGGGAACAGAATTACCACCAAAAGACTGCGTGGGTGAAATCCATGACCTAATGCACGATCGCTGAATTGAACGGTAGAATGTCATCAGTAAGCTGAATTTTCGAAAACAGCCGTAATGAAAACGGAATCTGGCTGGCCATGGCCGCAAAAAAAAAGAAAAAACGCAAAGTACGCACCGACTTCCGGAAGCGCCGAGACACCAGACGACGCCAAAACGATCTGACCCGGAAGTTCGAGACAGACGAGGGTGAGGTCGAAAACATCGAATCCGGCGAGCGCGTTTCCGGCAAAGGCAGATTGACCAGGCGAAGGACGGTTGTCGGCAACGTCACTGAAACCGAGGCGGGCGAACTCGTTGTTGAGCTGGATATCGACCCTTCGCTTTGTGTCCAGGGACGGGTCATCCGCGTTCACGGACTTGAAAGCGTCGTTCGCGCGACAGATGGTACGGAGTACCTCTGTACCATACGAGGCATACTTAAATCTCTGTCCACCGATCTTCAACACGTTGTTGTCGCTGGTGACTATGTAACTGTCCAACCCGGGGCCAGGCCTGAAGGTGAATCCCGCGGGCAGGGCGTTATCGTTCGCGTCGAACCAAGACAGAATGAAATCAGTCGTACCAGTCGCCAGAAACGACAGATCATCGCCAGCAACATCGACCTTGCCCTGATCGTCGCCAGCGCTGCAGAGCCCGGATTGAAACCGAATCTGATTGACCGCTACCTGGTGTCTGCTGAGAAATCCAGAATCACACCTGTCATTGTGATCAACAAAGTTGACCTCGTTGATCCGGCGGATCTTCAGCCCGTTATTTCTGTCTGGAGCCAGATGGGATATCCAGTGCTACTGACATCGGCTGAGACCGGAGCCGGAATTCCGAGGCTGCGAAACCTCGTTCATGGCAAGGACAGTGTCGTTACCGGTCAAAGCGGTGTTGGAAAATCATCAATTCTCAATGCCATCGAGCCGGGTTTGCAGTTGAAGGTCTCGCATGTCAGCACGGAAAACCAGAAAGGCCGTCATACCACGACTACGGCTTGCTTGATTCCGCTCGATTGCGGAGGACATTTGATCGACACGCCCGGGATCAGACAGTTCCAGTTGTGGGATGTCATCCCCGATGAACTGACTGGCTATTTCCGTGACCTTCGACCATTCGTCGATTCATGCAGATTCCCGGATTGCACCCACACACACGAAGACGAGTGCGGCATCAAGTGGGCCGTCGCCGATGGACGTGTGGACGTGCGACGGTACGAAAGCTACTGCCAGATGCGAGAAGAATAAGCGTTCTGTTTAATGGCACTTTTCACATTACGGTTGATGTCGTCTAGCGAAATTTCCAGCCGCCGAACCCCGGATAGATTCCGCGAAGAATCGTCTTCACGCTGCTCTTTAATGGAATCTTTTTCAGCGACGTCCGCAGGCGATAACGTTGGCTGGCCACGACAAATGCCGCACGACTTTCCGTTACCAGTCCGCGCGATAGTGGCGTAGAAGCGTTGCAGAACTTGAATTTGTAGGGATCATCGCCATAGCCGAAGTCCACCATCGTTACTCCGCGCCGCGATGCTTCTTCACAGACACGAAGAATCAACTCCGTCCCGGGCGAGTAGCGCGAAAACCGGTTATCGAAAGAAGGAAACCAGTAGTGCAGAATCCTGTCTGCGAGCATTCCGAAGTGCGCTGCCACCAGCTTGTCTCCGGCCCACATACAGGAAAGAAGTCCCTGAAATCCCGGTTTTCTAATCCGGTGTATCTCCCGCAACAAATTGCAGGCCCAGTCAACCGAGAGAATATCAAACGTCTTTGAGCGCGTGTATTTGGCTCGCTTGAGCTCGATCAACTCTTCAAGAGCATCGGCATTCAGACAGTCAAATTCGAAACGGATCTCGCCGATATCCCGTTCAAGTCCACGGGTCTTCTGCCCCTGTCGTTTCACCGTTGAACTATGTTTTCGCACCCAGCGTCTGTAAGCCTCCCAGCCATCAGACATATCGATATAGTGCGCTTCAGGGGTGTCAAAGACATAGCCACTAAGGTCGTTCGTTTCACCCGCCAAGGCATGAAATGCGTACGAGGTTAGTCCGCATTGCTCCAGGACGTCGCGGAAGTTCACGTCAGCGTTGTCGTATTTCATGATTCCATGAACATCATTCAGCCAACCACCCGCTGGCTGACCGTGACCGCTGCGCGGACTCTGGAAAGGGAGGAATCCGACAATTTCACCGGACTTGCCCGTCAATACACCGATAGAAACGTCGTCGCGAATGCGCGCGACGGCTCGGGTGAATTCGAAGTCGAAATACGGGCTGGCGTAACTGGCGCTTGATTCGCGGATGCGATTCCATGCGTCAATCATCTCGCGCGTGAATTGCTCGACGCGAGCAAGTTGCGGCACTGTTTTCCGCCTTTGCCTGGTGGAAACGAGGCCTGCGGCAGCCCTCGGTTGCAGGTTCATGGTGTTGGGTCTTAGGCAAAATATCTATGTTAGATACTTCACCCATTTTGATTCATCGCATCGTCATGGGAACCCGGAAAGCAAAGCAATTAGACCATTTTCCAACACGCGGGCCCGAGACCGTGATGGCATTCACTCCTCCTGGACGGAACGTTCTGATGGGGAAATGATCTGCACGGAGCACGTGCAGCGGGAGAGTGACCAACATTCATCGAAAGGCGGCAAAAGCGGTTCGAGCCATCGGCCACCAATGGGGGTCCGGTTGTAATGATGCTTCGAATTTCTTCACGTATATAAGGGACCCGAAACAAGGTTGGTTCAACCAGAGTTTCGGATCCCGAATGCTAAAACACGACGCCGGCGTGCTTCAGATGTCTTGAAAGGACTGGAGAGCCTGCCGTGGACGAAGCCCTAGCTCCAGATGTCTGACGTGCAGTCACCACCGGGGAAACGTATTTCATGAGCACGAGCAGCCCCATTG
>JBCCFB010000141.1:0-15667 GCA_039029995.1 Planctomycetota bacterium | reverse complement strand
TGTTGTTAAGGATTTCCGACTTCGACGGGGGTTTGGGACCAGTTTTCTTGGCCATGGTTTATCCTCCTTGTGATTCGGGAGCGAGTAATTTTTGTCGGTAAAATACGTGTAATTTCACGTTTTCAGAACGCGAGAATTAGACAACGTTAACCCAGAAAAACAAGCGGAGAGGGTCGAAAACTCAACGAAATCCGCTATTTTTGCCCAAATAGGCGCGGTTTTCCCCAATTTTCCGAGCCTTCGGGCGGATCTGACCCGCTAAAAACCGTGTTTTGACTGATATTTCATAAGATCTACTGACGCAAACCTGGCCAAAACGTTGTGTTGAGGTGATCCTTTTCGATCGGGTAAGAGGTGATAATCAGGTCATCTTTTGCGGACAGAATCGCGAACAAAATCGCGAACAAAATCCAGGAACAGCCAACACGCAGAATTGCACGCATGAAACACCCTGAAACAAACCTGAACCCCCGTAGATCTCTCAGGAGATGGGCGCTGGTAATGTTTGCTGTTCTGAGTGGCATTTTCATCGTCTGGAATGACGCGTCCCGGACGGAAAGCAGGCAGCCCACTGACAACGAGATCGTAGTACTTCGGGATACTGACACGGCCCTCAGCACTACGGGTCTGTCCGCAAGTCTCTTCAATACTGCTATGTCTTTAACGGAACAGGCTTTAACGGAGCAGGCTCAAACGGAACAGGCTCAACAGGAACAGGATCCATCCCGTGAGCTTCGAGATGTACAGCGAACGTACCTTGACCGTATCCGACCGCTACTTCAGGCGAAGTGCGGCGATTGTCACTGGGGTGGCGAAGCGCACGGTGATTTTGATTTCGAGCCGGAGCAGACGCTCGATCAGATGCTTCGAGATGCTTCGGAATGGAAACAGGTTGTCGAAGTTGTCAGTGATGAGGAGATGCCACCGGCAGACGAACCGCAACTTTCGTCTGAAGAAAAAGACCTGCTGCTCAGCTGGCTGGACGAACTGTTCAACACCGTAGACTGTACGGATATCAATCCGGGCCGAATCACGATCCGTCGTCTCAACCGGACCGAATACAGGAACACAATCAGAGACCTGACTGGAATCGACTACGAGCCGGCAGACGACTTTCCCGGTGACGACATCGGCTACGGGTTTGACAACATTGCCGAGGTGCTTTCTCTTCCTCCGATACTGATGGAAAAGTATCTCGATGCAGCTGAAGGCATACTCAGTTCCGCAGTAGGGGATCCTGAGCAACCCGAACTTCGCCGATCGTTTCCTGCCTCGAAGATGGCAAATCTACGAGGTCGAACGCGGCCCTCGGGACGCAGTATTGCGTTCATAACCAACGCAACGATCACCCGCAGGATCGCGATTCCTGAGCCGGGTGACTACCGGATTCGAATCGAAGCAGCTGCAGATCAGGCCACAGATGAACTTGTTGAAATGGCGGTCTCTGTGAACGGGAACCCCGTCGGTCAGATCAGCGTTGATGCGGCGGACAACGCTGATTTTCACGAGTATTCCGTAACCACGCACATTGATTCCGGAGAAATTGAACTCGGGATATCGTTTGTAAACGACTTCTATGAGCGAAGGCGCGGCGATCGCAACCTGTTCGTATCACGAATCTGGATTGAAGGTCCGACAGGAATGCCTTCCACGCACGAGAAGATCATTTTTGTCGAACCGGGAGACACGTTTGACGAGAACCGCGTCGCTGCACAGACAATTTTCCGCAGGTTTGCCAGCCGAGCCTATCGTCGGCCGGCGACAGCCGATGAAGTTGAACGACTGACCGGTCTCTATCAGCTCGCAAGAAACGAAGGTGATTCATTTGAAGGTGCTGTCCGTTTTTCACTGCAGGCCGTCCTCGTATCGCCCAACTTTCTATATAAGGTTGAACGGCCTGCCGGCGAAAATTCCAGATTGCTGACCAACTATGAACAGGCGACCGCTTTGTCATATTTTCTCTGGAGTACGATGCCGGACGATGTGTTGTTTCAGGCGGCGTTCGAAGACCGGCTGTCAGGCGACGAATACCGGCTGCAGGTACAAAGAATGATGGACGACAGGAAGTATTCGGCGTTTGTCGATAACTTCTTCTCCCAGTGGTTCCAGCTGCGAAGCCTGCCGGGTTTCGAACCGGATCCGGAGTTGTTTCCGGGCGTTGACGGGCGACTGCGTCAGTTCATGGCCGAGGAAACTGTTCGGCTCGCGGCGGATATCGTGGCGCGGGATGCAAGTGTTCTGGAACTATTGACCGCAGACTATACCTTCGTCAACCAACCATTGGCCAATCACTACGGTATGGCGGCAGAACTAAGTGGCGATGACTTTCAACGTGTATCTGTCCAGCAAACCAATCGCTCCGGCATTCTTACGCATGCAAGTATCCTGACGTTGACATCGAATCCGACACGCACCAGTCCCGTAAAGCGCGGAAAATGGATTGAGGAAAACCTGCTGGGTGAAGAACCGAAGTTTCCCGATCCGGACATCATGGCGCTGGAAGATCAAACTGAGTTGACCGGCACGCTGCGCCAGCGGATGGAGCAACATAGAACGGATCCCGCTTGTGCTGCCTGCCATCACACGATGGACGCCCTCGGCTTTTCGCTGGAAAACTTTGATGCAGTCGGGCGATGGCGTGATGAGGATGAAGGTTTGAAGGTGGATGCCACCGGGGAGCTTCCTGATGGAACGGTGTTCAACGGTGCACCCGGTCTTCAGGACCTGTTGACCACCAGAATGCAAGAGAAGTTCCTGCGGTGTTTCGCGGAAAAACTGTTGATCTATGCTCTGGGGCGCGGCCTGGAATACTATGACGAGTGTGCGATCGATCAGATTCTGCAAAAAGCTGCCGCGGAAGATTACCGGTTTTCGGCTTTTGTGATTGCCGTCACCGAAAGCGAGCCGTTCCGGAAACGAATGGAACAGGAAACCGAGTAGTCTCGCGATTGAGTCGCGTATAATCAAAGGTTGAATCAACCGCAGGATTTCAAGATGAATAAGCCGGCTATTTCACGCAGAACACTGCTTCGTGGTTTTGGAACCGCCATCGCGCTTCCGTGGCTCGAAGCGATGGCTCGTCCGATGCCGTTGATCGCTTCTCCTGTCATTCGCCCCGTGACAGCCGATGCGCCGCCTGTTCGCGCTGCCTTTCTGTACGTTCCCAACGGAATGCACATGGCTCATTGGAAGCCGGGGAGGTCCGGCGGAGCAACAATTGAGGTTCCGAAAATTCTGGAGGGGGTTTCCAGATTCAAAGAGCAGATGACGATCCTTTCGGGACTCACGCTCAATGGAGCAAGGGCTCTTGGAGATGGAGGAGGCGATCATGCGCGCAGTGTGGCCGCCTTTCTGACGGGAGCCCATCCGCGAAAGACACACGGCGACAATATTCGCAATGGTATTTCCGTAGATCAGGTTGCTGCCGAAAACATCGGGCATCTGACAAAACTGAAATCACTGGAACTGGGTACAGAATCCAGCGCGCCGGCCGGAAGGTGCGACAGCGGCTACAGCTGTCTTTATACGTCCAACATGTCGTGGCGCAACGAGACGTCTCCAATGGCTAAAGAGATTGATCCGGCGGCCGTTTTTGAACGCCTGTTCGGTTCCTACGACCAGGTTGAAAACCAGGTGGCGATGGCGAGAAGAGATCGCCGTCGCCAGAGTATTCTCGACTTCGTCCAGGAAGACGCCCGATCGTTGTCCACTCAACTTGGTGTCGAGGACCGAAGAAAGCTCGACGAATACCTCTATGCCGTTCGAGATATTGAGCGTCGCATTGCCGCCGTAGAAAAACTGGGCGAGCAGGAAGCCGGAGTTCCTGATTTTCCAAGGCCGGTCGGTGTTCCGGCAGACTACGGTGAACACGTAAAACTCCTGCTCGACATGATGACTCTCGCGTTCCAGTCGGACTCGACTCGCGTTATCACGATGATGTACGCAAACGCCGGAAGCAATCGTAGCTACCGGAACCTCGGCATCAGCGGTGGCCACCATAATTTGTCCCATCACGGCAACTCTCGTGAGAAGATGTTGCAGATCAGTGAGATCAATTCCTATCACGTTCAATTACTCGGCCATTTTCTTGAACGATTGAGCCAGGTGCCCGAGCGCGACGGAACTCTTCTGGACAACTGTATGGTCATGTACGGCAGTGGAATTGCCGATGGAAACTCGCATGCTCATCATGACCTTCCAATCGCACTGTTCGGCGGTGGCGGCGGTTCCATCTCGCCCGGTCGTCATATCCAGCTAAGGAACGAAACACCGCTGACCAATCTTTACGTCTCGATGCTCCAGCGAATCGGTGCTGAGGTGGATTCTTTCTCGGACTCCAACGGCACTGTTGAAGAACTTTCCGGCTGATCCGATATCCGGATTAAAGAGCCATGCAAATTGCCCGGCGGGTCTGTCGGGCACTTTTTTTTTCACGCGGTTCGTCTACGTTTGAAGTTTCAGCGCAAGTTCAAGTCGGTTGCAGGTTCCAATGCCGGATAAAGAACAGGACTCAAAATGGATGCAGGCGGCCATCGAGCTGGCCGCGCGAGGGCTTGGAAGAGCCGCGCCCAATCCCATGGTCGGCTGTGTTCTCGTGCGAAATGGAGAACGAGTCGCCGCCGGATGGCATAACGCGTGCGGCGAAGCGCACGCTGAAGCGATGGCACTTGCCGAAGCGGGTGAAAACGCCAGAGGGACAACGGCCTACGTTAGTCTCGAACCATGTTGTCATCACGGACGGACACCGCCCTGCAGCGATGCATTGATCAAAGCCGGCGTCCGTCGCGTCGTCGTCGCAAACGCTGATCCCTTCGAAAAAGTCGGCGGCCGCGGCCTGGAACAACTGGCAGAAGCCGGTATCGAAGTCACAACCGGTGTTCTCGAAGCAGAAGCGCGAACGCTCAACCGCGCTTATTTCAAAAGGATTGAGACTGGACTTCCGTGGGTGATCGCAAAATGGGCGATGACGCTGGACGGACGCATTGCGACCGAACAAGGAGACAGTAAATGGATATCCTGTCCTTCATCGCGCGAAATCGTCCATCGAATACGCGGCTACGTTGACGCAGTTGTCGTTGGAATCGGAACGGCGTTGGCAGATGACCCGATGCTGAATCATCGACTCGAGGAGCCGCCACCAAGAATCGCTTCTCGAATCGTTATCGATTCACGTGCGCGGCTGCCGGTCGATTCCCGGCTGGTCAAATCCGCTACGCGATCACCGGTCATTATCTGTTGCGGTCCTGACGCGGCCCGGGACAAAATGAACCGCCTGATAGACAGCGGAGTGGAAGTTCTTCAAGCGGAACTTGAAGACTCCAACGAGCGAATCATGTGGCTGCTTCGCGAACTCGGCCAGCGTGACATGACGAGGCTGCTGGTCGAGGGTGGCGGCCAACTACTGGGCGCATTTAACGACCTGAGGCAGATCGACGAGGTGCATTCCTTTATCGGGCCACGCCTGATCGGAGGACGCGCAGCAGTTGCACCTGTGAAAGGAGAGGGGAGCAGCTTGATTGCGGACGGAACGAGTTTCGATATTCGGCACGTTGAGCGTATCGAGCAGGACGTCTATCTCTGGGGAATCGTCAATCATCGAAGCGCCGGAATTCGTAACGGTCCTACTGACCGATGATCGACACGGTGTCGCGTCCGAATGCAGTCCCGGCCGTACGGGCGCTGGTCGCTTGAACTTCAAACGTCCCGCTCCCGGCCTGACTTGCACGAAGCGAGATTGTGAAGGGAAGTTGTTCACCGGGGCGCATTTCAAGACGTTCGCCCAGATAGAACTCGGTCAGGTCTGCTTTCCGGCCTTCAATTCGTAGTCCGCCTTGTCCGGGATCGAAGTCGAAGAATTCCATGCCGGGTGGAATCAGTAAAGTGATATTCACGTTCTGATCCGCGACCTGCCGGTCATTGATGACCACAAACTGAAACCTCGCTACGTCTCCGACATTGACTTCGCGATCGAGTGCGCGAACCTGGATTCTCAAGTCCCCCCGGGTAACTGGATCGCCGGGGATGCCGATACCGCCCGGATTCTGCCCGCCCTGGTTCAGTCCACCCGGGTTGCGGGGCTGTGTTGGAGGCGGGTTCCCGGCAGGTGGATTTCCCGCTGGCGGTGGTTGCGTTTGCGCTCCGTCTTGAGGAATGCCGATCTGCCCTTGCGCTCTTTCGACGCGTATGTTGATTCGTTCACTATCTGACGCGTCGCTGGTCGCCGACGTCACCGTCATTTCAGTGAATGCGTTTCCGTCTGCCGCTTCACCGACAAACTGGATTTCGATGATCGCCTGCTGGCCTGGCTCCAGTCTTCCTACATTGAATGCCAGATCCCGACCGAGAGTTCCCTGGGGATAATCATCGGTTACGCCTACCGGCCGGAGCGATTCGGGGAATCTCGCAGTTACGACCAGCTGATTGAGCGGGCTTCCCCCGTTGTTGGTTACGATTCCACGAACCAGGGCAGTTTGCCCGACCGCCGTTCGTTGCTGACCTTCGAGCACAAGGTCAACGGAGTTGTTAGCAGAGACAGACGCCTCAACACATCTGCGTGCACGGGCGGTATGCCCGCCGTCGGCCGTGACCGCAAGATCAAAGCATCTTTGTCCCGCTTCGATGATGCGGAATGTCAATGGAACAACACGCGGTTCTCCGAATCGCAGTTGTGCGACATTAAAGCGGATCGGATTGCCCAGCCCTGTAGCGACAAGCCCCTGGTCATAGTTCACAACAAGTTCGACGTTGCTCAAGGTCTCATCGCATTGGTTGACCAGCGTAATGTTAAACGTGACTTCGTCGCCAACACTGGCCTCAGTAGGTCCTTCAAGCTCAAGTCCGATACAAGGTGCAGCGATTTCTGTTTGAGCACAGGCTTCCGTTCGCAGACCATCGGATTCGCTGGCCACTTCAAAGCACATGTTCACGTTGCCGCGGCTGTTGGATTTCAGCTGAACATCAATGACCGAAGCCGGGGCTCCCGGTGCAACGTCCCCCAGATTCCATTCGTAGCTGTTTCCGTACTCAACCGGCTTGGGAGTACTGGAAATGAACTCAGCCTGTTCACCGAAATCGCGGGTTCGTACCACAACGCCACGCGCGACCTGGTCGCCCGGATTGGTCACTTCGATTCGATAGTTGAACGACTCGTCGATACCTGCAGTCCTTGGACCGATCGCGCGGATCGTCAGCGCCGGCGCGCTCCAGGTGACGGACGTAACGCCGCTTTCCACCTGCAATTCGCGTTCGCCGAACATTGCCGGCCGAATGACATCGACGCGGATCTGAGTCGTACCCGGTTCAAACTGGCCGGCAGGCTGACGCAGTTGAACAGTAGCCTCGCCGTTTGGATCCGTTTCGGTGGAAGCCGACTGTGATCCCATCGGAGCGAACTCGGCTGGTGCGCCGCCAATGATGGTGTAGTTGACCTTCCATCCATCGAGCCCGCCACCATCTGTTGAACTGGTTACTCGCGTCGTCAGGGGGTGAACCGTTCCTGCGGTAGCCAATGAAGGGACGGGTATTGACCATGTTCCGTCCACCCAGTGAATCACAGTGGACTGCCTCCGCTTGTCCCATGCTACAGCGTCCGGCGCGACACAAGTGACATAGCTGGTGCCGGGTGATTCCGATGAAACGCTGACATAAGTCTGGCCCTTGAGAAGCTGAATATCATCAACCGGAGTCGGTGTACCCCGGGTTAAAAGGATGTCTTTCATCTGCGTCCGCCCCAACGCATAGCTGCCATCGAATTTGCGGACTTCAGGTCGCATCAGCCGGCTGATTCCCGGATGGGGACCGTTGGACGCGCCCACCTCGATGAACTGACCGACTGAGTCGTTGGAAAGGATCCACTCGACAGGCTGTTGGACGACATAGTAGCCGTCCCCGCCACAAATACCGGCGAGGACCACAACTTCACTTCCAACAGGCGCGACAATTCTTGAAGGCGTAAGAATGATCTGGCCCGACTCGCCATTGGTACGTGCCGGTCCGGGGTGTGGAACGACATGCCCGTCACGGTGGTTGCAGAGATGGAAGCCCTGACGTCCTGACTGGCAGTTCGGGTCACAGCTCTGCGGATCGGCGGGATGAGCAAATGCAGGCTGAGCAGGGTAGGTTGGCGAGGTTGCCGGTCCGACAACGTTACCCGCCGGCGGCCCCGGGTTAACATTCCGCGGAAACGCAACGCTAGGGGGTGGTCCCGCCTGATTACTGGCGACCGTTCCCGGTGTGAGGATTTCGGTTGAGTACTGCGGGGGAAGGAAAATGCTGTTTCCGGTCGGATCGATACGAGGGATGCGAATCTGAGCACAACCTGTCAGATAGACCGTGATCGCCAGAACGACGGCCAGAAGAAAACACTGCCGCGCGAATCTTCGGCGCATCGTTTCGCGCAGAGCAAAACCCTTTAGTGCGGGTGTTGGCGACTTCCGTTGCCTTGAGTCCTGATTTCGTTCCGTGAGACTTTGCATCGTACCGATCCATCACTGAGCGCTCGAAGGGCACGTCCGGGTGCCGGCCGGAAAAATTCCGGAGCGCATCGTGCGAAAAGGTAGCACGCGTTAAGCAGCGCGCAGGATTTTTGTAGAAGAAGTCAGCGCGCAGTCAGAAAATCGATTCACGATTTTCGGGGTGTGCCGGTTAGCAGGATGCTGAGACCGGTTCACGCAGGATTGCCACCCTGAATCCGCCTCAATAGAAATCAGGGGCGGACGTTGTCATCCGGAAGCGGGAGGTCACCCCCTTGATCATCATCCGCGACATCGTCGGTAGACGAGTCATCGTCCCCATTCTCAACTGACTGCTGAAAATCAGCCGGTACGACCGCAGGAATAACCCCGCTAACGGTGGGGCCGAGGTTCAGGGGGTCTTTTCCAAATACCCACCAGATCAATAGTTGGGCCACTGGTAGAGCCAGCATCGCGCCGATGATGACTTTGACGATTTCGATACCTGAACTGCCATCGGAAGTAGCCGGTCGTTTACGGGCCGGTCTCTGACGCCGCTGACGAGCGGGGGGTGTTTCGTTTCGCCGGCGCCGTTCTCTCGAACTTGAGTGAACCTCAATGCTGCGCGGGCGGACGGTTTCGTCCGGCACTGTGAACGCCGACTCTTCAGGTTCTGTCGGCTCTGCCGTAACCGTCTCTGTTTGTGTCAATGAGAATGACTCAGAGGAATCTGCCGGTCCCATTGAATCCGAGCCGTTATCTTCGGCATTCGCAGGAGCCCATGGATTGGCTGGAGGATTCTGATTAGGACGATTACGTTTTTTCTTTCTTCGCTTTTTCTTGGCGCCTTTTTTCAGAACCGGAGATACTTCAAAACGCGTTCCCGGCTCCCTTTCAGGGTCCTGCCCGGAACGATCGAGATCTATCCTCCCTGCCATCGGCGGTGTAGCAGGTTTGATGAAATTCAATTCCTGTGGGACTTCTTCAACAACCTCCAGGCTTGGCACCGAGCGGTCCAGAACCGTCGAAAGTCTAAAGCTCGCGCCGCAATGCGGGCAACGCACCATGCTGGTAGGTGAAGCGTCGAAGGGAATGCGCACAAGACCGTCGCAAGTTACGCAGTTTCCGACGATTATTTTTTCCGAGTTGTTTTCGGGGGAGCCCATGGGATCAATGATCGGACGAGATCTGATGAGGAGAATCTTGGAGTTCCGTTGGCCTACCAAATTATAACAGGCGGCCGAAATAGAAAAGACGAATGTTCAACGGACAATCCGTCAAATTGGTGATAAGGCGTAGATTGGTGCGAGTTTGTCGTTTAGGTGGCGCATCAGGGCTTCCTGTGACAGTTTGGTGCCGGAAACTTTTTCACCAAGTTGTTGCGCAGTCAACGTTTGGCCTCGCTGGTGAACATTTTCGTTTAGCCATTTTCTTAGTGGGGAAAAGTTTCCATCGGAAAACATCCCCTGAAGATTCCCCAGTTCTTTTTCGGCAGCTTCGTACATCTGGCTCGCGTGAAGATTGCCGAGTGAATAGGTGGGGAAATATCCTACCAACCCCGCACTCCAGTGGATGTCCTGTAAACAACCGTTTGCATCATCCGGTGGAGTGATTCCAAGGTACTGCTCATATTTCTCATTCCACGCGCCGGGTAGATCGGCGATTTCAAGTTCGCCGTTGATTATCGCCTGCTCGATCTGGAATCTGATGATGATATGCAGATCATAGGTTGCCTCGTCGGCCTCAACCCGAATTAAAGAAGGTTGCACGTTGTTTATGGCCTTATAGAAGTCATGCTGCTGAACATCAGCCAGCGCTCCCGGGAAAATCTCGACTGCTCTTGTGTAAAAAAAGTTCCAGAAACCCTCGCTTCGCCCGACAAGATTTTCCCAGAGTCGTGATTGTGATTCGTGAATTCCCAGCGAACAGAAAGCTCCCGGTGGCAGACCGTAGAAGTCAGTGCGAAGTCCCTGCTCATAGATTCCGTGTCCGGCTTCATGAAGCGTTCCGAAGAAGGATGTGTTGAAGAACGATTCGTCAAAACGGGTTGTGATTCGAACGTCGCCCGGCCCGAGTTCGGTACAAAACGGGTGGTGTGTTACGTCAAGGCGGCCGCGCGTGTAGTCAAACCCGATCTTCTCAGATGCCTCCCTGCCGAACCTGCGCTGCGCTTCGGTGGGATAGTTTCGTTTCAGAACGGATGTGTCCGGACGTGAGCTGCTTTCTGAGATTGCAGCAACGAGCGGGACCAATTCCTGACGCAGTCCTTCAAGCGCCGCGGCGACTTCACTGGTCTTTGCGTGCGGCTCGAAATCATCAAGCAGGGCGTCATAGGGACACTCTTCGTATCCAACGGCTTCAGCCTGTTCTTTCTTGAGGTTGAAGATTTCATTCAGATTCGGCTCGAACGACTTGAAGTCGTCATTCTTGCGGGCGTCAATCCATACCTGCTGCCCAATGGCACTGGCTTTCGCCTGAGCTTTGACAAGCGATTCCGGGAGCTTGATCTTCTTGTCGTATTCCCGCTTCAGTCCGGTGATCGTTGCGCCGGAATCACTTTGATTATCTGCGGCGAGATCCGAGCTGGAAAGTTCGCCAAGAAGATCGCCGACACGCTGATCCGTTTCCCGTCGATGAATTTCACCCGCAAGGAAAGTAATCTGCTCCGCACGAAACGCACCGGCTCCAACCGGCATGTAGGTCTGCTGATCCCACTCAAGAGATGCGAGCGTTGATTTCAAATAAGCGGTCTCTTTTACGAGTGCACAGAGTTGACCGAACTTTTCTGATTCTGACACAGCTATTTCCCCTGCCCTTGTTGATCCTGAACGTGTTCAGCGTATCGACCGGGCCCAGTCTGAAAAAGTGGACATGTCAGCGCCCTCGCGCCGAGAGCACAATGGATCTGGCGAGAATGGCGCAGACGGAATCCGATAGAAAAAGAAAGTCAGGCGGCCGGAAAACGGGATGGCGCGAAAGAACCGACTAGCCTGAGAAGGCGATGGCGTCGATGGTGTCCGCATTCGGATCAGCGATCCATTGTCCGCATTCCGACAACGCCAGCCATTCAAAGTCCGGTGAGGAGTTGCGGATTTCGTCCAGAAGTATGTTGAAAAGCGGTTCGGGCGTGATGGCAACAACTCTGACGGACTTCGCCTTCTTATACATTTTCTGGAGAGTTTTTGAGATTCGAGCGCGGACTTCTGATCCGGTCTCGCCTTCGGGAGGAGCAAAAGAATCAATCTGATCCCGCCATTGCCGGTAAAGTCTCGGTTGGTTTTTCTTCACCTCATCGATCAATTTGCCGTGCCAGAGTCCAAGGTTGACGTTTGCAAGTGATTCTTCAACTCGAATCTTGGCCCGTGACTTTTCAGCGACAATCTTGGCGGTTTGCTGAGCCGCCGCGCACGGCGAACAGAAGATGACCCTGGTCGGGCATTCCGCAAAACGGTCGGCGATCTCGTCGGCATACTGAATTCCGTTGTCGCTGAGCGGGACATCGAGTTGGCCGAGCAGCCTCCCCTGATCTTCGATGTCGGTGGAGCCTGACCGAAGAAGAATCAATCCGGCTTCCGATTTCATCGGGATATGACTTACTTCAGACATTTCGCCTCCGACATCAGGTCATTGACGGCGACGGTGTAATCAGCCTGTTTGAAGATTGCGCTTCCGGCAACCAGCAGTTCAGCGCCTGCTGCAGTTGCGGTACCGATAGTGGATTTGTTGATACCACCATCGATTTCCAGAAGTACGTTTTCACCTCCGGGCAGGTTGCGGATCTCCTCGAATTTCGGCAGCACCTGTTCATTGAAGCTCTGCCCTCCGAATCCGGGTTGCACGCTCATAACAAGAACGAGGTCAGCATGTGGAATTGCTTTTTCAATTTCGGCAACTTGTGTTCCGGGATTGATGGCGATTCCGGATGCCACATCGAGCCTTCTGATGGCTTCAAGAACCGCAGGTGCGTCGTCAACGGCTTCGGCGTGAATCGTAATCAGGTCTGCACCTGCCTGTGCAAACTGTTCGATATATTTTTCCGGCTGAACCATCATCAGATGAACATCCAGCGGCAATTCCGAGACACGGTTTACTGCATCCACGACAGTCATGCCGTAGGTGAAATTAGGAACGAATACACCGTCCATAACATCGAGATGCAGTGACGTTGCACCAGCCTGTTCCACCATTTCCATTTCAGCCGCAAGATTGCCGAAATCGCAAAGCAGCAAAGAGGGCAGCACCGATGGCCGGTGCGAGCCGAGGTGTTCAATAGTCGATTGGCGGGACATACATTGTCCGGGGGACAGGAAACGGGGTCGCGAATAACATCAATCGCGAAACAGCAAGGAGTGCTTCTGGCGCAGTGGTTTCAGGTAAGTGATTTCGGGATCGTTGAAATGCCCTGTGAAGCCGAATTCTGGAAGCTGGTGATGTCCGCACTTGTCACACATAGCGGACAGTTTGCATAAACGCGCCTCTTCGCTGCAAACTTTTCGTCCGGAAGTCGCACTGGCCGCAAAACCGGAAGCTCAGATTCTATCCAGGTATATGATTCGTTCCATAGTCCCGCGAAAAAAGATCAGAAAGAACGGGTAAACAAACGTGAGAAGCTCGTTTTGACAGGAATTTTTCCCTATGGGGAAAGCCGGAAATCTGTCAGAAACCGTTAGAGGAAGAGCTGAGCCGATGGATACTGTGCAGACGGACCAATAGCCGTCCATTGATCTTGCTTATTGCCGGTGCCCTGTTTGGAAGAGCACGCTTACGGCCGGTCTGCAGAGCCAGGCTTTTCAAAAAACTGCGACAAGTCGATTCCCTTGCCGCGTTGTTCATCTTCAAGAAGCTTAAGCCGAGTCTCAAGCTGCTGAACTGTGCGAAGAAGTTTCGGAATGATGTCTTCGTTTTCGTCGCGCCGTTTCGGGCGGGGAACCTCGGGGTAGTTCAGTTGGCGCTGCAGAGCTGAAAAAAAGAAGAGAGGTTCTTTGGTGCGATTCGCAAGTGCGATTCGTCCTTCTTTTTCGTCAAACAGTACGGGGTCGGGCGACTCGGTGTCAGCGGGCGATTCCTTGGATTGTCTGATCACGTAGTAGTAGCTGTGTACGTACACGAGATCAGCGATGTCGATGATCCCGATCTTGTGCTGAATATTCGCAATCCACCTCTGCCACGTTTCGTCGTAAAAGGGATCGTGTGACATCGCAACCAGGCCATGATCATATTCGAGCCGGTTGCGGCACAGCGTTTCAAACTGGTAGAAGAACAAGGCGGCAGCTGAATCGTTGTCGGCACGAAAGCTTGCTTCGTGCTCCAGCACCTTCAGGGCTGTTTGAATGTCAAAACGGCCACGGACATTCTCAGCAGCGCCGATGATAAAAGATTGAAACGCGGTGAAGTAATGCGACAAACCGCGCATTGCCGTCGACATGGCTCCGACATGATTGAGTTCTGCCAGAAGATAATCAATCGCCATCGGCAGTTTTGTTGTCGCGAGAATTTCCTGCCTGAGAAATTTCAGAAGCGATTGAACTGGCTCACCCTCGCTGGAACGCTCGGCCAGAGCTTTGAACAGATAAGCCTGTTCGACGTATTCTTCACGCGGGAGAAGCTGGCGCATTTGATTTGCCTGCGATGAAAGTTCACTCGGTCTAGCAACTTTAGAACCACCGCGGATTACAGACAAGCCTGTAAACGATGGCGGCGGGGTTTACAGGGCGTTTGAAGAGTCATCGAGGACGTCAGCCCTCTCACGAAGAACCTTGCTATCTTCCAGCTCCGGTCTCACTTGCGGGGGCCGGATTGCTTCCGACTTCCGGCTTCAGAACCCGGTCAAAGAAGACGATCGCATCATTAAGGTGATCAAGGTTTGAGAACGAAGCCATATGCCCTTTGCCCTCGATCATCTCGTAAGTCGAATCCACTCCTGCAGAGATCAGCGCCTCATGCATTTTCTCCGAAGTGGAATGGGGGACGACCATGTCCTCTTTCCCGTGAAAAAAGTAGAAGGGAGGGTCTGATCTGTCGACGTAGTTCAAGGGAGTGGCTTGGCGGAAATTCTCCGGAACATCCGCTTTCGAACCGCCCAGCCAGTAGGCCAGCGCACTCGAATTCTCGCCGAACCAGCTGAATTCGCAGGGAGCCCCTCCGGCGGCGACACATTGCACGGCTGGACTGAATTCCAGCAGCCCTTCGTCTTCTTCACCATCGAGTGAACTTTCGTCCGCAGCTGCACCCAGGAGTGCGGCCATGTGTCCACCTGCGGAGTAACCGTAGGCGCCGATTCGATCAGGATCAATTTTGAAACGCTGTGCATTTGAACGCATCCAGCGGACAGCGGTTCTCGCATCATTGATCTGTGCCGGCCACGGATGATCGGGTGCATGGCGGTAATTTATGGCAACAACGACATAACCGCGCCTGGCGAGTCGCCAGCTGTGTCGCAGTAAATGAAACTTGGACCCGCTCCTCCAGGCGCCACCATGAATTGCGAGAATGGCTGGATAGGGCCCGTCGCCATCGGGGACGTAGACATCACAGGTCAAACGGTAGTCCTCTCCACGCTTGTAGACGAGGCCGGCATTCTTCTCGAACCTGTATAACCGGCGGACGGCCTGATCGGGCGTTTCTGCCTGCTCCGGCCTCGATGCCAGTTCTTCCGTCACAGAGGCGCCGTTTGGTTCAGGCTCAGTTGCGTCGCCGAGGTCAGAAGGTGACTCAACTTGAGGCGATTCCGGACCGCTTTGCACGGTTGACTGACCTGACGCGGAAGTCGGTTGTGAAACTCCGCAGAGGGCAGCGGTTAATGCGAGGGCGAGGGATGCCGGAAAGCACTTTAGGCTGTCTTTGAACATTTTCATCGTCCAGATAACGGTCGGCAGGATAAGAGTCGGGGGCGTCAGGGGCTACCCAGCTGGAAATACTGACTGCAATTTGATTGCGTGATTCACATTCGCGAAATCTCAGTCTATTCCAGTTTGGCCGCTCACTATAATGATCAACAAGCCGGTCTTATCATCAGACCGGTGAATTTGAGTCATCGTAAATAACAGTGTGATCGTCTATCGTAGCGTCATATCTGAATCAGCAAAAACAGGAGTAAACCGTGGCAAGATCATTTTCATCAATCCCGGCGGCCGTCGATGCAATTCGCCGTGGTGAAGTTGTGATCGTTCTTGATGACGAAGACCGTGAAAACGAAGGCGACTTTATCTGCGGCAGGA
>JBCCFB010000140.1:0-15997 GCA_039029995.1 Planctomycetota bacterium | reverse complement strand
CGATTGCCAACTCGATGGGTGGGCAAGGCAGCTTTCTGGAGAATCTACGCTCGGTAACCCGATCGGTGCCGGAGCAGAAACTCACGATGTCGTCGATGAAATGGTCTGTCTATCTGTCCTACATGCTGATCCCGCTGTCCGTCGGAATGTTTCCGCACATCTTTCAGCACTGGTTGACCGCCCGCAGCGCGAAGGCGTTCAAGCTGCCGATCGTAATGCATCCGATCATGGTCCTGATCGTCTGGGCGCCATGTGTGATGATCGGCGTCTGGGCTGCATCGCCGGAGGCTGGTATTCCAGAAGGCGTCGGTACGAATGACGTGCTTGCAGAAATGGTCAAAGCTCATACGACCAGCTTGCTCGGCGGCCTGCTGACCGCAGGAATCCTTGCGGCGATCATGTCGTCTCTGGACAGCCAGTTCCTTTGTCTGGGAACGATGTTCACCGAAGACATCGTCCGCGGCGTTTCCGGCCGCGACATCAGTGACAAGACAATTGTCCTGTTCGCACGTGCCTTTGTCATTGCGATCGTCGCGGTGACATTTGTTCTGAGCCTGACTTTGCCTCGTTCCGTTTTTGAACTCGGGATCTGGTCGTTCACCGGATTTACCGGTTTGTTCCCGATCGTGGTGGCGGGACTGTACTGGAAACGAGTTACGGCTCCTGGAGCCATCGCCGCGATCTTTGCGACTACGGCGACCTGGATCTATCTTTTCCGGCAATCCGATTTTGGAGCCAACAAAGGCTATACGTTTCCCGCCGAACCGGTATCGCTGGGTTTGTTTGACATTCCGGTCATGGCACCGATTGCGACGGTGACCATTGCCTCAACTGTCGCTCTGGTCGTCGTTTCATTGATCACGAGGGCTCCGGACCAGAAAACGCTGGCAAAGTTTTTTAAGCGGTAGTAATTCTCGCGGCGCTTGCAAAACAGAAGGAAACAAAGACAACAGAGTTCAAGACCGACTCCTTTTGACTTCATTCTCTCCTGTTCAAATTACGCCGGACGGTCATTCGGCACAGCCGTGATCTCGCTATGATCAAATCATTGCTGAGTCATATAGCCCTTCGCGCGGTTGACCTGATTTTCGTCATCGCAAATGTCGATGACCCGCTTGAGCGCCGCATCAAACTCGTCCTGATTCGGCTCGCGCAATCCCCGATGGTGGGCCAGTTCGATGATCGTTCGACAGGCACGCTGCTGCAGGTCTTCATCGTCCAGGTACGGAACTACAAAACGCAGGGTTTCAACCAACCTGACCGCGCGAGCCCGGTCAATGATCAGATCTCGTTCATCCCGACGTTCCGCCAGCTCCATTATCTGCTGTAGAAGTTCAAGTCGCGTTTCGTCGGTCCGCTCGTCTCCAAGAACCACGACTCTAGCGAGCGCGCGTACGGCTTTGATCCTGATGGACTCGTCCTCGTCGCCGGTTGCCGCAAGAAGGTCGTCTACGACGGAAGCGTCAGGCCAGTTTGCAAGAGCATTCACTGCGGCGGTGTATCGTTCGCGTGAGCTGCTGTCGCCTGCGGCTCCGCGGACCGTCTCTAGAATCCGCTCCGTTCCGATCCGGCCCATCATCGGAAGCAGACCGTTTTGCAATTCCTCCGGAGCCGATTCGTAGATCTGAAGAACGGGAAGACCCTGCTCGTCCGGTTCTGGAATCCTGCGACATACAACCACGATCGCTTTTTCAATTTCGTCTTTTTCACGGCGCTCCGGGTTCGACTGCCACGACTCAACCATGGCTGAAATCTGTTCCGGTGAACCAAGCCGCGAGAAAATCTGAACGGCAAGCTGTCTGACGGATGCGTCTTCATGGGTCGTGTCCGCGACAATGGTGTCGATCATCGCTGTCGCCCGACGTCGATCGAGGATCTGAAGCAGCCGCTTCCGCAGTTCGAGATCCTCTCCGGCACTGTTGATCAATCCAACGACTCGCTCATCCACCCCGTCGGCAAACATCCGTTCGAGCGCCCGCGCGGCAGCTTCGCCCTCTTCTCCGCCTTCGGTCATGATGACCGCGAGTTGAACCACCTGCCGATCAGTACCGACGCCAGCCATTGCATTGAGCGCCTCAATGCGGACGGATCCACTCTCAGCACGCTCGGCCGCGATCATGACCCAGTCTGCGGCAATATTGTTCCTTGATGCCCCGGCTGCCCGCAACAGCGCGATTTGTGATGCTTCGGGAAACTGACCGACGCTGGACGTCAGTCTCATGATTGACTGGTCGTCCAGCTGCGAAAAGAATCCGGCGGCGACTTCACGCAGCATCGGATCGTCACTCATAAAGAAGCCTTCGACTTGATTCCCGGGCGAACGGCAGGTGTTGAGGAATCCTGTTTCGATGGCCAGCATGATACTACCCTCGAGATCCTTATCTCTTAGAGTGCGGTACATTGCGGCAGCCGTTTCCTTGTCACCTCGCGTTCGCATGCGGTCTGCGACGGCCAGGTAGGCATCGGCAAACGGTATCGGATCAGAAGGTCTGAAATTACCGTCTTCTACCAGCTTTCGAATTGCAGATTCGGCGGCTTCCGTCTCAATTCGCACCAGCGCTGCGATTGCCGCGTCGCGAAACTCAGGTGACAGGCTCATAGAAAAATCGTAGAGCACTTCTACACTCTGCGCGTCGCCGCGGTAGCCGAGTGCCTTTACGAAGGCCAGTCCGGTTTCGCGTCGCTCCTCTTCTTTGAATGCAGCCATAATCGCATCGACTGCTTCAGGTCCGGGAATTCCGGACAAGGCGCGGATTGCCGCATCGCAAACGTCAGCGTCTTCAGAAACCGTCAGCGCGACGATTGCAGGAAGGCTTTCGACATCACCGATTTTTTCCAGTTGTCTAAGCAGAAAGATCCTGGCGTCGGCAGAGATCTCATTGTTGAGTTGAGCCACCATCGCCGCGCAAATTGCCGTGCGATCAGCCTCGTTTCCCGGTGCGCCCGCCTCCAGACAGAGTTTCTCCCATGCCTGCTGTGGCCCCTGTCGCTGAGCAAATTGTTCATGCCCAATCTGATCAATGATGTCAGACAGGTTTTGGTCGAAATCAGTTTGAGCCAGAACGGGCACCGCCCAGAAAAGCAAAAGCGCAGCGGTCGCAAATTGAACAAGTTTGTTAGTTTTCATGATTTAGCTGTGAGTCGGGGGCCGTCAGTTAAGGAGCGGTTGTGCATTGCAGATTCAGTTTGCAGATCAAGTGAGCGTCCATTCGCCTCTTCTGGGTCGATCGAGCCAGCGGTTGGCAGCCGGGTCATCAATGATCTCCTCATTTTCCGGATCAAACTTGAGAGGCCGGCCAAGCCAGTACGCAATGTTTCCAAGATGGCAGACGGTACATGCACGATGTGCGATTTCGATATCGCGAAACGGCAACTCGCGCGTCTTCACGCAGTGGACAAAATCACCGAAGATTCCGCCTCGCCCTCGATACCCCTCCATATCCACCCTCTCGAGCATCGCAGGATGTTTCCCCGGAATTTCACCTTCGGTGCCTTTGTATGTGATGTTGTTTGTGCCCCCGTGATACATCTTGATTCCATTTTCAAATTCGTACGTCAGGAATTCGACGTCGTTGCCATCAGGAGGAGTCACAGAGACCGGCCCCATGTGGTGAACCCCGGCAGCGAACATTGCCGCTCCAAACCGGTGAGCTCCCCAGTCCGTCATGCCGCCCCCGCTGTAGTCCCGGAAAGGACGGTATCCGCCTTTGACCAGGCGCGTGTTGTACGGACGCCATGGCGCGGGACCGATCCACAAATCCCAGTTCAGCCCCTCTGGTTCAGCTTCCGGTTCCAGGTAGCATTCGCCTGACGGCCCGCCACAATTGACAAAGATCTCTTCGATCTGCCCGATGGCGCCACCGCGGACAAGCCTGGGAATGTCGCCGTAATCACCCAGCACGCGCTGACTGCCCCCGGAAACGACACGTGAATAGCGGCGAGCCGCGTTGACCATCGCGCGCCCTTCAGCAACTGTCAGCGATTCCGGCTTTTCACAGAAAACGTCTTTGCCGTTCTTGCAGCAGTCGATCGTGATGATCGCGTGCCAGTGATCCGGGGTCCCGATGAGAACGGCGTCGATGTCGTCCCGTTGGTTGACTTCGCGGAAGTCGGTGTAGACCGAGCAGTCGTCGTTGTCATAACGACCGTTGACGCGTTCCCTCGCGCGTTCGCGATGCTCGAGTACCGGATCACAAACGGCGACCATCTGCACTTCGGGGAATCCCATGAATGAATTCATGTCTCCGGTTCCGCGCCCTCCGGTTCCGATCGTCGCCATTACGATCCTTTCGCTCGGCGCCGGTCGCTTACCCAGCCCAAGGGCACTGGCTGGAATGATTGTCGGGGCGGCAATCGCAGCTGCGGCTGTTGCTGCGGACTTCGCAAAGGTCCTGCGTGAAATCCTGTTCGATTCCATGTCGGGTCTCCGGTTGCTGTTGCGGCATCAGTTATGCCGGCATTCTAGCAATCCGGAAAAGCCCACGTGAAGTCTACGCGAATTGCAGGAGTCTGCATCCAGACCTCTTCTAGCGACGGTTTTCCCGCGAAGGTGGTTCCCCGATCCAGGCAGAAGGTTCCAGTCGACGCATTTCGTACGGCTCGAAAACAGACCCGAATATTAATATTTCCTGAGCATCGAGGTAGATTTTCGATTCGCTGGACGGAATAGCCACTGGAACGACCGAATGGTGCTGAACGTTCCCGCGACTGGTGTTGTCGGGCAGTTCCCACGTGTATCCGACTTCCAAACAACCCAATCTGATTCTCCGAACATAGCGAAGGGAACCGTCAACATAGGTGCCGGCATCCGGAGGAACCGGATGTGTCTTCAGGTCAACACCGAAATGACTACGCCAAAACTTTTCGGCACCTTCAGGAATTTCAGGTGGAAAATAATACCAGTCAGAGTCATCTGATTGCACAGAATCATCTGATTGCACTGGCTGAACATCTAGTTCTACCGCGTGAAGACCCTGCAGTCGTCGGAACTCCTGAATTTGAAGAATCCGTCTACGTGTAGGGCTGATTCCGAGAACCGGCATCGGGGCAACCGGCACGTCTCCCTCAACCCGTCGTTCGAGGCATGGAGAGGGATTCGAGTCGTCCGATTGCTCCTGTTGAGGATTCAAAATGCACGGCGGTGTCGAACCGGACTCCAGACCTGTTTCGGTCGTGAACGTGACCGGAAAACTAAATGCAAAAACAAACGTCGACAACACCGTGAAAGAGTACATAGACGTCTCGATTGCCTTTATATCCGGGTGGTAAGGATCGCAAACGTCGCCGATCCTCTATTCAGGACATATAACCCCCGGTCCTCTCGACAGTTCTGCACAGTTCAACGAAGTCTGCGAATGAACCCCGGTTTTCTATGAAAACTCTTCAGCCCGACGCGAACAGAAATCGCGTGGTCCAGTTGTCATACTCCAACTAGATTCGCGCAGAGAGCATTTATCGCAGACTTTGCGTCAGGCGAGATGGCTGAGACGAAACATGATCTGCTCAACGAACAGTTATTGCCGGCATTTGCGCAATGATTTTTTCTGCGATCCATCTTCATCGAAGTTTTCATCAGCCAGCCAGCGTTCGAAGCCTGCGCGAATGTCCGGCCAGTCGGAATCGGTCATCGCAAACCAGGCCGTGTCACGATTCTGCCCTTTGACGACCAGATCGTTCCGGAAAAGGCCCTCGTATTTGAAGCCGTATCGTTCCGCAGCGCGTTTGGACGCCTCATTCCTGTCGTCGCACTTCCATTCGTACCTTCGGTAGCCGAGGTCATCGAAAGCGTGCTTTGCCATCAGGTACATCGCTTCAGTCGCAGCGCGGGTGCGTTGAAGTTGCCGGCCGAAAATGATGCAACCGACTTCCGCGCTTCCGTGTTCGGCTCGAATGCGCATGTAGCTGGCCATGCCGAGTGCACGCGCGTCAGCGTTTCGAACGATAGCCATCACCGACCAGTTGAGATTGGCACTGGCATACTCAGCACCGGCCCGTAGCTCCTCCAGCCCTGCTGCAGCGGGAGCCGGAATGTACGTCCACAACCCGGCATTTTCGTCGCCCGCGATCTGGGCGGCCAGGCTTTCGCCATGCCTGTCCCAGTCAACGGGTTCGACCGTCACATGCTCCCCGCGAATGATGTGCTTGCCGGGAATCTGACGGGGTGAGAAGCCGGCCAGGTCACTCATCTTCAGATGGCTCGTCTTCCGGAACTGGAACCCCGACAACGGCCAGTTTGCTGCCATCAGGGCTGATTCCCACGCGCGTTGCGCTTTGCATACCGGCATCTGCAAGGTCGGCAACTTCCTGCCAGCCTTCGCTTTCGTTTTCCTTCCAGCGGAAAAGCATTGTGCCCTGCATCATCATGATCGAACCATCCGGAGCCCAGTCGTAATGCGTGTTGGTTCCGGCAACTGGTGTCAAAGGGCGGATCGCCAGGGTTTCAGGGTCAAGCTCCTTGATCCATACCTGACTGTTGCCCTGTCGGTGAACGAAACTGAATTTTGACGTTTCCGGAATCATACGCGGCGTCGTCGGGACTGCGTCCCCGGTCACGTAATGAAACAGTGGCTCTGATTCATGAGTCAGCCGCATACTGAACCCGTAGCGAGACCAGTAAAGAATGTATCCTGTGTCATGGTTCCAGACATAATAGCCAACAGGCTCCCGCTCAGGCAGATGCTCCAGCGTCCACTGCACAGCGTCACGCTGCGTACTTACGTGCCAGACGCTCTGGTTTGCTCCTTCGCCGTCGGTGACAAACGAAATCGTCGTATTATCCGGAGACGGCTGCGGCGAAAATTCCATATTGGCTGAGCGCGTCAACTGCCTGGTCTCACCTGACTCGATAAAGTACTCAAAAACATCCGTCTGATATTCATCACTTTGCGAAAATACAAACGACCGGCTGTCGGCGCGGAAAAACGGCTGATTTTCATAACCGGTCCGTGCAGTAACGTTTCTACCTTCGCTCACCGATGTTTCAATACCATCAAGCGACAGCTCAAACAGGAACAAGTCGGATTCAGGATAATCGACCTTTTTGCGATCCTGCTCAGGAACGACGTCTTCCGAGTTTGGTGCGTCTTGTTCTATGTTGACTTGTTCGACATTGTCCGCTTCAGCACTTTCGGGTTCAGCATGGTCGGGTTCAGCATGGTCGGGTTCAGCACGATCCTGTACTGCATCTTGTTGCGCTGCACCGATCAACGCCACATCCGCCTGGACGGCCTCGGCTTGCATTTCAAAAGCGTCAGAATCTGAAGGCTCCGATTCTCCAACTGAATCGGACTCTGCCTTAGCAGGGCCAGCGGTCGCCTTGCTGCTTTGACGTGGTGTCTTTTGCTGAGGGGCAGTTGCCACATCAGCAGAGACCAGAACCATTAAGGCCAGGACGGGAAGTGAGAGTTTCATGTGGGAACTCACGGTAGGATTGTCGCGCTCGAGGCCACATTTTAGCGCAGATGCCTATCTTTCCAAGCAGGCGGGCCCCCGATTGCGGGATGTTACCAGCGCGAGTCGCTTCTACGAATTTCCGGCCGATTGGTTCGGCTCGACCAGGGGAAGAGTTGTCGCATCAACGACTGAATTCACCTGTGAGCGACGCAATTGACCGCAAGCAGCGTTGATTTTGTCGCCTTTCCTCTGGCGGAATTTGACGACAATGCTGCGTCTTTCCAGAGTTTCACGGAACCGGCGAATCGCTTTGGACGAGGGTGTCCTGTAAGGCAGTCCTGCGACAGGATTGTAAGGAATCACGTTCAACAACGAAGCTCGACCCTTGAGCAAGTCAGCCAACTCTATCGCGTGTTCTTCCGAGTCATTGATATCGGCAAGCAGAACATACTCGAACGTCAGCCTGCGCCCGGTTGTTTCAAAATAGAACTGAGCCGAATTCATCAGGTCATCAATACCAATCTTTGCATTGACCGGGACGATTTCGGTACGCAGCTCATCATTCGGAGCGTGCAGAGAAATCGCCAGATGATATCTGGAGTTCAGCTTTGCCAGCCGGTTGATGGCCGGCGGCAGCCCGACAGTAGAGATAGTGATCCGACGCGCGCTGATGCCGAGTCCTTCGGGTGAACTCGCAACTTCCAATGCTTTGAGAACGTTGTCCAGATTCGCCAGTGGTTCGCCCATTCCCATCATGACGATGTGGCTGAGCCGTTCTTCCGGTGGCAGCAGTGACGAGAGCAGCAACATCTGCTCGATGATCTCACCGCCGGTGAGATTTCGCATCACACCATCAAGCCCGCTCGCGCAGAAAACACAGCCCATTGCGCAGCCGACCTGACTGCTCACGCAGATCGTTCTTCGATGTCCGTCGCGCAGCAGAACGCATTCGATCATGCCGCCATCTGCCAGCTTCAAAAGGAGTTTCTCGGTACCGTCGTCACAAGTTTCGTGGCGAGCGATCTCCGTCGTCAGGATCGAATACTCCTCCTGCAACTGTTCACGGAACTTACCTGGTAGATCAGTCATCTGCTCGAATTCGAGAACTCGTTGCTGAAACAACCATTTGCGCAGCTGGCCTGCACGGAACCCGGGTTGCCCGATTCCGGTGACAACTTCTTCAAGCGAAGTCAGATTGTTCAGCAGATGGTTCATTTCGATATCCGGTGGCCGGTGAAATCCAGCTGTCCCAGTGGAGTTCTTGACATCCTTTATCCGCAGGATGCATTTTGCAATTGTAACAACCGCCGCCCGAATGAGAACGAAAACAAATTCGCGAGCCACTGCCGGCTGCCGGTCATCCAGATTGCCTCGAAATTATCATTGCTCACTGGCTGGCCGTTCAAAACCTGAGACAATATGCAGGACCGGCCTGCCGGTTCTCACTTCTGACTATCCACTGGATCGACCAACGGCCCGCGAAAGATGAAAGACGATGATCATGTCTGCCTTTGTTTTCACGTCACGAGGCGCAAGATCGTGAACTTCGTTCGCATCGAGAAGCCACGTCGCGTATCCCAGATAAGTGAATGCCTGAGTGCCGGAACCGGCTGTGGCTGGTGTCGACCGATCCTCCGAAAGCTATTTGATCAAGTGAACGCGGCGAGAGCGGCTGGCGAGGATGGAACCGTGGAAATCTCGGGCTTTGACGACTGGTCAAGCGAACAATACGCAGAGCAACGCAAACAGCACATTGCAAATAAAAAGTCATTGCCGGCCGCGGAGGATTGCGAGGATGAAAAGGCAGGCTGAACCGCCTGAAGCGTGAAGGAAACACTGGTAGGCAGACCGGCAAAAAACCGTTAAGATTCGGGGCTGATCGCGAAGCCTCAGATTGGCTTTGGCGATATTTGACAAGCGGAATCAACTCCAGATATCCCGGAATTGAGCATGGCCAAGAAAAAGGCTACTACAGCAAAAAAGAAGGCTCCGGCCAAGAAGAAGGCCGCGACCAAAAAAGCAGCCAAGAAAGCCACAAAGGCTTCAACTAAGAAGAAAAAAGCTGCCGGCGACGATGATGAAGAAGAAGCGCCCAAGAAAAAGAAAACCAAGCGAAAAAGTCGCGCCAAGGCTCCCGAGGATATTCGCAAACGCGTTTTCTGGGCTGTTTTCAACCATGCTATGAAGCGTGTGGCTCTTTATGAATTCAATCAGCGAAAAGCTGCCGAGAAGAGAGCCAAAGAGCTGAGCCCTGAAGGCAAACCTCCACACTTTGTGATGAAGGTCAAAGAAGAGATCGCTGAGTAGTCTCGTTTGATCGAACAATCCATTTAAAAAGGCCGCGCATCAGCGCGGCCTTTTTTGTTTCAGGTTGCTTCGCCTATTTCAGGTTGCTTCGCTTGTCATCGGGCCGGCGATCTACTGCGGCAGCGTGCCGCCCCGGCGGATGGGTGGCAATTGTTGAAGCCTTCCGCCCGGGTAGATATCGCGCTGTGGCAATGTGGACCCCGGGAGTCGGCCAGGCAATTCTCTCAGCCCCGGATTCTGTCTTGCAGGCAAGGTCGTCGAACCTGCGCCGACACCTGCGCCTCGGGCTGGCAATGAACTTCCTGCGCTGATTCCTGTGCCAAAACGTCCGGGCAGCGTTGAGCCTCCCGGCTGCCAGCCACGTGCCGGTAGAGTCGAATCGCGCCCCGGCAGAGTGCTGGCTCGGGCGGGTAGTGTCCCTCCTCGACCGGGCATGGTGTTGCCGCGACCGGGCATGCTCGTCCCGCCATTGAAATAGCTGGCTGCCGAACGATGTTGAGATTCTGAGGCCCCCACTGTTTCAGCGGTCGCTTCACCCGGCAGTGTAGAGTCGACTTTGGTTCTCCAGTTGGCCGGTTCATAACGGTGCTGGTTACAGCCAGTCACTATGAGGCAGGTAACAGCGAGACAGGTCACAGCGATGACCACATGATTAAGCGCTCCTGGAACGAACTTGCGCAATCCGGTCCTGCAGCTTGAGATTTGTGGCATTTTGTCAGCGGTCGGTCGCATCGGAGAAATCCGATCTGGCGTAAAAATCAGGCGGTGCAGCAGACTCTTTAATTATGTCACGCACAGGTTTGACGTCGACCGGACAACGAAGATGCGGCCACGAAGTGGATGGCTGTACGGATTGGAACGGCTGTCGTGAATGCGACGGGGGTAAACCACACCGCACTTTTGAAAGCTCCAAACATGATGATTGCACTGTGATAACCGTGCAAGTCCGTACGGACCTCCGATCCATACCCCTTAAACGGGACTGTTGGTGGTATTCACACCGGTTTCAGCGCGGCTAACCGGAACAGCTTTTCTGACACAAAGTTCCATAACGACCGTCACGATGGTTGGATCAGTCAATTGCGGAATTTGACATCGCGTGCGTCAAGGGTGTTTTGAAGCAAGTCGATGTTTCAACTGATAAATCAAACGGCTCTGCGCGAATCCCGCGTGGAGCGGGTCGTGTTCTTCGAGCCAAGGGATGGCTCGTACGGCCTGGTGTTCATCGTAGAACTCCGTTCATAGCGCAAGCGATCAAACCGGTCACAACCAGCAAGTTGTGTCTCCCGAAAGGCGGGGCATGACACCTTCGGGATCTGCCTCGAGCGCGGATTTGATGGTGCGGCCGATTCATCAACTGCGTTGGAGATGGTTTGATGGACTTTGAACGGGGTTCAATGTAGAAGGAGACGAGTCTCGATGAAACTCAAACTTGCTGCGGTAGCGCTCATGATCGGCGCTACGATGTGTTGCAGCCAGACGACCGAGGGTTTTGAACTGCTTGACCGCATGCTTGGGCGTGGTGGTTGCGGCGGTTACGCCTCGACATGTTGCGACACTCCTGCTTCCGCCTGTGGCGGACGCACTTTCGGCATCTCGCTGAGCGTCACACTTCCCGGTCGCCTTTTCGGCGGCGGTCACGGATGTGGCTTCGGTGGCGGATGCTATGACGGCTGTGGATTCGATCAGGGCTGCGGCTACAACACCGGTTGCGACACCGGCTGCGGCTTTGGCGGATTCGGTGGCGGACTGTTGTCAGGCGGATGCGGTGGCGGCGGACTGCTCTCGGGCGGTTACGGTCACACCGGTGGCGACTGCGGTTGCTACAACAACTGCATGCCTGTTTGCAACGACAGCTGCGGTGGCGGCCTGCTTTCCAGCGGGTTCTTCTCAGGCTGGGGATGCCGCGGATTCAACAACGGCTGCAATACCGGTTGTGGTGGATACGATGGCGGTTGCGGCGGCTGTGGTGACAACCACTTCGACCACGGTTGCGGCGGTTGCTACGACTCAGGTTGCGGATGTGGCGGAAAACTGCTTAACGGCAACATCCGTGGTCGCTTGAGCGGCATCACATCTCGTGTTCGCGGAATCAACGTTCGCGGTCGCCTGTGCAACATCCTCTGCAACGACAACTGCGGTGGCGGCTGCTACCAGTCTTGCAACACTGGATGCAACAACGATTGCGGTTACCAGCATCAGGATCACGGTTGCTACGACAGCGGATGCAACACCGGTTGCGGTGGTGGATTCAACCTTCGCGGACGCATTGGTTGCTTCAGCCCTCTGAGCCGCATTCGTGGCGGATTCTCCTGCAACAGCGGATGCAACAATGGCTGTGGTGACTATGGCTATGGCAACTCAGGTTGTGGCTGCAACGACGGCTACGCTTACGGCGCAGGTCACGCTGAGGGTGGAGCAGTAATGCAGCAGCCAGTAATGGATGCAGCTCAGCCAATGAACATGAACCAGCCTATGCTGGCTCCTGTTGGTGAGCCGACTCCAGCCGGTGCAGCTCCTGCAGTTGAAGCTGTTGATCCGAACGCGGGTGCTCACAACTGGACGACTCCAGTTGTTAACCCGAGCTCGTTCATCATCCGCAACGGCCGCGGAAACTAGTCCGGCGCAGCTTCCAGCTGAACTTGATAATCAAAAGCCCGCTCTTTAAGAGCGGGCTTTTTTTGTGCCGCTTTTTTTATGCTGCATTGGATACACGCTTCCTGCGAGTCGAAGCTGAATCAGCTTCCGTTTTCACCCGCATCCAGCTTTCTCAGCAAACCCACCGAATAGCCGAGCAGATCGTTGCGCTGCTGGAAAAACTTCATGACACTGTCCATCTCGGGTCCCGACTCAGCGAGCTCATGAACGTTTGCCGTCGTCGTGGTTTCATCTGATTCGAGCTGATCGAATGCAATATCGAGAGCTTGCTGGCGCCGCCCGACCCTTTTGAGCAGATCGATCAATGTGTCGATTGCAATTGAACCATGTCGTCCACGATCTGTTTCTTTCGCCTTGCGATCGAAATGAGCGACCGCTTCGTCCACTTTTTCGCCGAGCAACGCGCGGTAGTAGATCTGTGAATCCGGATAGGTATTTTCAAACGGTGGATTGCCCGCATACTGAAAATCAGATGCCAGACTTGCGCCGTACGCGGCAAGTTCGACCAGACGTTTCAGCGCCACCCCATCCTCAACGACCAGCCCGATTCGCATTACCGACGCCAGATGAGTGGCATCAACGTGGTGGGAGCCACCTGCCGTTATCCACGGGTGTGCAGCCATGAGCTCACGAAGAGATGCACCTTCTGCGACAGTCCCTTCTCCTTTTTCCTGTTCTATGTGGGAACAGACATTTGCACACAGTTCGTCGTAGAGATGGTTGACGAGCATCGCGGCAATTTGCCGACGGGTCGGAGCATCAAACTGGGCGCCGCGGGTGTCAATCGTCGTGATGGCGTTACACGTTCCATATTTTTTGAGCACAAGGTCGTAGCCGAAGTCAGGAGCCGCCCCGCCTGAAAACGCAATTTCGACGAGTGCATCAATATTCTCATCCGTGACGGGAACACTTGTGATGAGATTCCGTGATAACTCACGATCGCCAACGGGTTGAATATAAACCCAGCCTTCATGCAGCTGGCCATCTTCGACCAGCATCGTCCCAACCTCGCGGCAGGCTTCCAGCAATCCGTCTTCCAATCTTCTCCGTCCGGCTTCATCAAGGTCGTCAGCGCTCTCGCCGTAGAGCAGCGGTATTCCAAGTCCGTGCCTGACATTCATCTTCAGGACTTCAAAAAGTTCGTGATGCATCCTCCGGTCACGGAAATGATCCGCCAGTCGAGCTAGCGCTTGTTCGATTCCGGCTTGCTCCGCGATTGTCCGGACTTCGGCGAAGAGTTCTGAAGCGCTGCTCATGTTCTTTCTATCTTCTATTCTATTTTCTCTTTTTGATGCCGCTGTGAATCAGCGGCATTCATCGAATCCTGCCAACCGACGATTGCACAGGCGAATCATGTCCACGAGAAACAATGCCTTCGTGGCATGGCTGGTGTGAATGACGGCTGAACAATGACAGTGGCTCAAGTCTGGAATGCTGATTTGAACCGTTGCCATGTTGTCTCGTCAACTGTTGGACGGGAGTGCCTTTTCGATGCGTCTTGCCGGCATCGATTTGGCTGTTAGCATGCGGCTATGAATTCAAAGGAAAGCGCAGAGAATCCCGAGTCAAGCAAACTAACGTTGGGCCTTGCTGCACCGGTCGGCAGTCCTCCGGATCCCGGATTGCTCGCAGAGCTGGCAAATGCTGATTTACGGTATTCGATATTCGAGTACGAACCCCCTCGTGATCGGCGCCATGTGGTTGAGTTGATCCAAAGGACGATCACCGGTGGAATTGATCTCGTAATATTCCGCTCGGCGGAGACATTTAATACGACAGTACGAGCTGCCGAGGCAAGTGGATTCGCCAGACGATTTATCGATGCACTTTGCGACATTGAAGTGATTGTCACCAGCGAATCTGCCGCACGATGTGCAGAGGCAGCTGGAATCGGCACAGCGCGAGTTTCAGTCGATGAAACTGTCATACAGTCTTGGCGTCAGCTTCTACAGGCGCTCGACAGTCAGACGATGTTGCTCAACCGCTCGGTCGCGATCGAAGTCTGGCCGGACGCCCATTCGATTGAAGAAGGGCTTTCCGCGCGTGGTGCAACGGTGTTCCGACTGGACCCTTTCGCGCCGACGGCGAATGTTTCGCCGTCCACTGATCTGATTGACGCGGTTCTGGCTGGAAACATCAATGCAATCGCATTTACGAGCGCTGACAGCATCTGTCATTTCGTTGCCCAGGTTGTGAAGAAATTACAGCCGGAAAACAAACTCAGCAGCTCAATTCTGCCGTCGAATCTTCCAGTCAGGTTGCAGCATATGCTCGAAGAGATCACAGTGACTGCGTCAGGTTCGGCTCTCTGCGAGTTTGCAAACGCTCGACTAGGGGTGCCTGTTTCCGACGTTTCAATTCTCAATTCTCCGGTCACGTTACACCACAACGCCAGATCAAGAACGATCATCCAAATGTCACAAACTGATTCAGCTCCCGCTGCCGATTCCAACCTGCCTGCTTGGCATGACAGCCCGTTCATGAAAGCCTGTCGCGGCGAAGAAACAGAAGTCACACCGATCTGGATGATGCGTCAGGCCGGACGGTACATGGAAGAGTACCGCGAGGTCCGCGCAAAGGTCTCATTTCTCGACCTATGTGCTAATCCCGGACTGTGTAGTGAAGTCATGTGCACTGCAGTCGATCGGCTGGGCGTCGATGCTGCCATCATCTTTTCTGATCTACTGCCCATTCTCGTTCCGATGGGCTGTGACCTTGAGTTCGTCAAAGGTGACGGACCTAAGATCCATAATCCGGTTCGAACGGCCGGAGACATCGATAGAATCAAGCCGCTTGAGAACAATGACGAGTTGATGTTCGTCATGGAAACAGTAACGCAGACTCGCAAAGATCTACCGGAAGGAATCCCGTTGATCGGATTCGCCGGCGCGCCTTTTACGCTTGCAAGCTACATGATCGAAGGCGGTGCAAGTCGCAACTACGCGAGCACGAAGCAGCTGATGTTCGGTGACTCCGCAGCGTGGAGTCAGTTGATGGAGCACCTGACCGTTTCAATATCGCTGTACTTGAACGGGCAGGTCCAGGCAGGCGCTCAGTGCCTGCAGATCTTTGATTCCTGGGCGGGCTGCCTGAGTGTTCCCGATTACCGGACGTATGTGCTTCCGTATGTAAAAAGGATTGTCGCCTCGATTCCCGAGCACGTCCCCGTAATCAATTTCGCCACCGGAAACCCCGCTCTGCTACCTCTCCTCGCGGAAGCGAACCCGCGCGTGGTAGGGGTGGACTGGCGTATCGGACTTGATCAGGCATGGGAAACAGTCGGTTCTACGTATGCCGTTCAGGGGAACCTCGATCCAACGGTATTGCTTACGAATCCGGACGAAATAAGACGTCAGGCAAAAAGGGTTCTCGACGAGGCGGCCGGGCGGCCCGGGCATATTTTCAATCTCGGACACGGCATTCTGCCGCAAACTCCTGTCGAAAATGCGATTGCGCTAGTTGAATCCGTTCATGAACTCAGTGCGAAGTAGTACAGAGCCGGAAACTGACGGAATACGAGCAGCCTTTTCCAGCCATCGATCCGATCAGTGAATACGCCTCGCGAATTTGCATCAAATGGACCGACCGGTGCTGCTGTGATTCTTTTGCGCGAGGAACCGGAAATTCTGCGTGAACATAT
>JBCCFB010000139.1:0-16016 GCA_039029995.1 Planctomycetota bacterium | reverse complement strand
GGGCGAATGACCATTGCCGTTCAGCGGTCCGTAGCGACGTTCCGGTCAGATTGGCTACCTGCTCCATCTTCAGGCCGGCAAAAAACTTCAGCTCAACCAGCTTGGCTTTCTCTTCATCTACTTCGGCGAGTTTTTTCAGAGCCTCATCAAGAGCGATGAGGTCGTCTGCTTTTTTGAGAGAGAGCAACTCGGCGGCAGCCACATCCTGGTCCTCTAGCGGCACGGGCTCCGAGTCTCCACCACGCTTGATTCGTTTTTTCGTTCTTGCGTGATCGATGAGAATGCGGCGCATTGCTTCAGCTGCAGCGCCGAAAAAATGCGAGCGGTTTTCCCACGAATCCTCGATGGAGCCCAGCAGTTTCATGTACGCCTCATGAACCAGCGCCGTCGGCTCAAGGGTATGCGTATCCGATTCCTTGCTCAGGTGCCTTGCAGCCATCTGGCGCAATTGCCTGTAAACCGCGGGCAACAACTGATCAGTTGCCTGGTTGCGGGACAGCGATTGCAGGATCTGGGTTATCTGATTGTCCATCGACACCTGAGCGTCAAGATTGCGATTAGCATCCTGAATTCTAGACCACAGAACCTTCGAATTACACGGATTGCGCAGCCACTCCGATATTTCCGGAAACTTGTATCAGCTTGTTCGCCCCGTACAAGAAATAACGGCGAAAAGAATCCGGTGACTACAGAATTCGGTTCTTCTACGTGAAACAGTACGAATTGACCGCGAAACATGTTCGCGGTCGCATGTACCTTATCAAGGTCTTTAGAATTCGCAGTTGCCCGGAGTTCGGGGAAAAGGGATCACATCGCGAATGTTGCCCATCGACGTCACGAACTGGACAGCCCGTTCGAGTCCGAGTCCGAATCCGCTGTGGGGAACCGTTCCGTATTTCCTCAGATCGGTGTACCACCAGTATTCGTCGCAGGGCAGATCCTGTTCTTTCATCCGGGATTCAAGAACGTCCAGGCGGTGTTCGCGTTGCGATCCACCGATGATCTCACCGACGCCCGGCACAAGAACGTCCATTGCCCGGACCGTTTTTTCGTCGTCGTTACAGTACATGTAGAACGGTTTGATGCTACGAGGGTAATCAAACAGGATGACCGGTTTCTTGAAGTGTTTTTCGGTCAGATACCGTTCGTGTTCACTCTGCAGGTCGATTCCCCACTCGACCGGATAGTCGAACTTCTGCCCTGACCCCTCGAGCAAGGTTATCGCTTCGGTGTACGGCAGACGAACGAATTCGCTGTCGATGATCGCCTGCAGGTTTTCCACGAGCGTATGAGATTCATCGATCCGGTCGTTGAAGAACTGCATGTCGTCCGGACAACTTGCGAGTGCATCTCTGAAGATTCGTTTCAGAAACGCTTCAGCAAGGTCCATGTTGTCCGTCAGTTCGGCAAATGCTACTTCCGGTTCAATCATCCAGAATTCAGCAAGGTGCCGGGAGGTGTTCGAGTTCTCGGCCCGGAATGTCGGTCCGAATGTGTACACCTTTCCAAGGGCACAGGCGTAGGTTTCCGCTTCCAGCTGTCCACTGACCGTCAGATATGAGGGGCGATCGAAAAAGTCGAACTTGAAGTTGAGTACATCAACCTGCCGTTTGCCGAGCATTTCGAGATCAAGCGTGGTCACCTGAAACATCTCCCCGGCCCCTTCACAGTCGCTGGCGGTGATGACCGGAGTGTGGACGTACAGGAATCCCTGTTCCTGGTAAAACTGATGGATCGAGTTGCAGATGCAGTTGCGCACTCTGGCGACCGACCCGAATGTGTTTGTTCGTGCGCGCAGATGGGCCCACTCACGCAGCTTTTCGAAAGAATGACGTTTCTTCTGCAGCGGGTATGTTTCAGGATCCGCCCAGCCGTGAACGGTGATTTTTGTGGCGAGCATTTCCGTCGCCTGGCCCTTGCCACCGGACTCCTTGATTTCACCCTCGGCCGAAATGCTGCAACCGGCCGTCAGTGACTTGATTTCCGACTCATAGTTCTCCAGGTCTTTATCCGCGATGATCTGGATGTTGCCCGGGCTGGTTCCATCGTTAATCTCAATAAAGCTGAAACCGGCTTTGGAATCGCGACGCGTGCGCACCCAGCCTTGAAGCATTCCCGTCCCGCCGATCGAAGCCGCATCACGAGCGACTTTTACGCTGATTTTTTCCATCAAAGCATCCGCTGTTGAAATCGAAGTCATTTCCTTCTGCTTCGATTATCCACGGCAGAAGGATTGCGCCTATGGTGGAGGCTGGACACGCAAACAGCGGATATGTTCGGCCAGGCGAAACACGGCGCAGCGACAGTGTCGAAACTACCGCAAGCCTGTACTACTGCAGGCCCGTATTTCGATCCTGTGAACGCCCGCCTCCGCGGAAACGAGCAGAAAATCCGACCAGCGCGAGCAATCCGAACATAGCCAGTGCTCCCACAACGTACTTGCCGGTTACCGGATCCTCCATCCGGATTGTTACCGCTGCATAGGCCTGGGCGATGGCGCCGATCACACCTACAGCCATCAGCAGATTCCAGACAGTCATCCGGACACCCGTCGGTTTTTCAACGCCGAGCAGTGACCGGTTATTCATCAAAGCGAAGAATGAGACATATGCAATCGGCAGGAGAATCGCACCGAACGTTGAAGCGACAATAACCAGCCACGTTTTTGAACCGCCGGCCCAGATTACAAACCAGCAACAACCGACTGCAACCGCCGCAAGCGCTCCGACCGTTCTAGCGATCGTGCTCTCCTGCTGCCCGATGATCTCCGCGAACGCATAGCCGTTGATCAACATCAGAATGATGATGGTCGAAAAGCCCATCGCAAGCGCACCGAGGCCGAACACGAGGTTGGCGGTTTTGACTCCATCCTTGCCTTCGCCAAATAGAGGCGCCAGTGTTGCGGCCAGCTGTTTCGTGTTCGGCTTGACCAGGGTCGGCGCAATTCTCTTTTCAGACTCCGTCAGGCCCGCAGCAAACTCGGCGATTACCTGTGCCTTGGCAGCTTTTGCCGTATCGAGCTCTTCTTCCAGTTGTTTACGCGTCGAAGTATCCAATCCATCGTCGGACAGCTTTTGCTCAACATCCTTGATGGCATCATTCAGTACCGCCATCACATCGTCGTCGTTTGCGTCGTTGTATCGTTTTTCCAGAACTCCCATGGTGCTTTCAAACAGCACGCTGGTCTGCATTACCGCCGGATCATCGCTGAGGAATGCCTCGTCCGCTTTCGCGTGAAAAGCATGTGCCGATGCAATCACGATACAGGTGGTCACGATGATGTAGGGAATCGCCATCGCCGTGATCAGGTCAAACCTCGCGAGACCACGGAACGGTTTGTCCCACTTCCTCGCCAACATTGAGTAGGGCAGAAGGAAAGTCATGTTCAGGCCGACGGCGGTTGCTGTTACGCCGATCATGCTGCTCCGCTGCTGTTCAACAATCTGGTCTTCCCAGAAGGCGACCTGCTCGCCGGGCATCTCAGCCAGCATGCCGTCAATTTCCGGTGCTGTTGAATTCCATTGGGAGAAATCAGGAATGAAACCACGCAGTGCCTCCGCCCAGTCAATCTCTCCGAGTGCGAACAGACGGTAGCTGACGGCGACGAAACAAATAACAACGACACCGACGATGATTTTGAGCAGCCAGTCAAACGTCCGTGACATCCAGCCGGGCTTGAAGCTCATGACAACAATCACCAGCGCGAGCGCTGCCATGCCGAGTGTGACCATCAACTTTGTATTGTCGTTGTCCGGCAGTTTTCCGGGGAACAGCGAGTTCTCCAGTGCGTCGTAACACAGGCTGAACTGAGGCAGAATCCAGATCATGTTGGCCAGTATGGTCGCCGTGATCCAGCCGACGCCAAGCACAGGGTTTACGTACTCATTGATCGCCGCATACGGTCGCTTGCCGGTTGAAAGCGTGACATATGCAATAGCCGACAACATGATCACGCCGATCACGATCGCAACCAGTTGCAGCCAGAGCATACTCGTTCCACCGAGCATCCCCAGGTACAACGCGCCGCCGAGAGATCCGCCGCCGAGGGTTATAGCACTTTGAAGCCAGCCCGGTCCGGAAAGACGAAAAAAAGCAAAAAGCGTGGAAACCGGCCCTTTGCTTTGTGCAGCGGTGAGAATGTTACGATCGCGGTAGACTTTGTCGTCGGCCATGAGTGGATTAATCGCTGACAGGCAGCGATGGAACTGTTGCAGTGAAATTCAGATCGCAGACGACAGCCGGAAGGTTATTCGATTCCTTTTTCGGCGAGCCACCTCTCAACATCCAGGGCGGCCATACAGCCCGTGCCTGCGGAAGTTACAGCTTGTCTATAATAATCGTCAGCCACATCACCTGCAGCAAAAACGCCATCAACGCTTGTATTTGTCCGGAACGGCTTCGACCACTGGATATAGCCCTTGTCGTTCATGTCGACTTTACCTCCGAGGAACGAAGTGTTGGGCGTATGCCCGATGGCTACGAACATGCCCCCGACATCAAGCTGACGGATCGAGTCATCAACCGTACTTTTCAGGTTGATGCCTGTGACAAGTTTGCCGTCTCCCAGCACTTCATCAACGACGGTGTTCCACTCAACCTTGATATTCGGATGATCGAGAGCTCGTTGCTGCATGATTTTCGACGCCCTCATCTCATCACGACGGATAATCATGTGAATCGTCGCGGCACCTTTCAGGTTCGCGAGATAGGTGGCTTCTTCTACCGCTGAATCACCGCCGCCAACGACTGCCAGCGTCTTGCCGCGGAAAATCGGCAACGCTCCGTCACAAACGGCACAGGCGCTGACGCCTTTGTTCTTGTATTCCTCTTCTGACGGCAAGCCGAGATAGTTTGCGCGTGCGCCGGTGGCAATGATCACAGTGTGCGTTTCAACAGGTTCACCTGAGGCGGGTATGACCCTCATCGGAGAAGACTCGAAATCGACCTCAACGATATCGTCGCCGATCACTCGCGTGTCGAAGTTCAGAGCCTGCTGTTTCATCAACTCCATCAACTCGACGCCCTGAACGGCGTAGTGGTAGACGCCGTCGCGTTTATGATCGGGGGCCGGCGGCAGATTCCAGTGCCTGTCTTTGTCCACCGCGCTTTCGACGAATTCACGGACATTGCCGAACGGGAAACCGGGGTAGTTCTCGACTTCAGTGGTAAAAGCGAGCTGTCCTAGTGGAATCATTTCCGGCTTGACAGTGCCTTCAAATACGAGCGGATTCAGGCTTGCGCGAGCTGCGTAGATTGCTGCAGACCATCCAGCAGGCCCGCTTCCGATGATGACGACTTTTTCAGCCATCTTGATCTCCTGTTTTGCGTACGATGAGCCGGCATAAATGACTCATCCGTGGCGAAATCCTTACACAGTGATTCGCAATTCGATTTGGAAGGTCAAGATTATAGGATGCGTTGACACGTCGTGGCAGTGGACTGATCAAGCGGGGACACAGCTTTCATGAAGCAGGTCGGACCGGTCGTTGCCGGTCCTTCTTTAAGGCACGGCCGGGTTCCCCCGCAGGGAATTTCCCGGGCTTTGTCCTCAATGTGGCTTTGTAGTTTGAGCAGTCAGAGCAGATAATAGCGACGCACGAACAACGGACAGCTTTTATGAGCACATTTCTAATTGCAGCTGCTTCTTTTTTCGGTTTCATCATCGCTTACAACACGTACGGGCGATGGCTGGCCGGAAGAATATTCAATCTGGATGAAACGGCAGTGTGTCCGGCCGCCGAGGTCAACGATGGCGTTGACTACGTCCCGACGAGAAAATCAATCGTTTTCGGACACCACTTTACGAGTATTGCGGGAACCGGCCCGATTGTCGGACCGGCCATTGCGGTCTTCTGGGGCTGGCTGCCCGCTTTGCTGTGGGTTGTGTTCGGCAGCATTTTCATCGGCGCCGTTCATGATTTCGGTTCTCTCGTGGTCAGCCTTCGTAACCGCGGCCAGACGGTGGGAGAAGTCGCAGGACGATTGATTTCTCCTCGAACGCGAGTTCTTTTCCTGTTGATTCTGTTTTTTGCGCTGACGATTGTCCTGGCAATATTCGGTCTGGTTATCGCAGTCATATTCAAGATGTATCCGGAGTCGGTTCTGCCTGTCTGGATTTCACTTCCCATTGCCGTTGTGATTGGACTGCTGGTCCGAAGAGGGGCGAAGAACCTGCTTTCCATGTCCCTGATGGCGCTTGGGATCATTTACATTTCGATTTACATCGGTGCGTACCACCTGCCGATCACGCTTGGAACGTCAAATGATGTTGTGGCCTGGACGATCATCCTGCTTGCCTACTGTGCGGTTGCATCGGTGTTGCCGGTTTGGCTACTCCTTCAACCGCGCGACTACGTAAACAGTCACCAGTTGTTTCTCGCACTGGGGTTGCTGGTGACCGGACTGGCTGTCGCTTCATTGACAGGTAAAGCTGACCTGGTCAGTTCGGCGCCGTCGGTAGTTGATGTTCAGGCACTTCCACAGGGTACTCCGCCGATCTGGCCGTTCCTGTTCATCACCATCGCATGCGGTGCGATCAGCGGCTTTCACTGTCTGGTCAGTAGCGGAACAAGCAGTAAACAGATTTCGAACGAGTGTGACGCAAAAACTATCGGCTATGGCTCGATGTTGCTTGAAGGCGCGCTTGCAGTGGTTGTTATCCTTGCGTGCTGTGCCGGACTGGGCATGGGAGCACTGGAGAAAGTCGAGCTTGATGGCGGTGGAACGGACTACCAGCTAGCTATGGCGCCGGAAGTCTTAACGCCTGAGTCGGAACGCACACAGGATGAAATGTATCCGGCGTGGGCATCTGTTTACAGCTCACAAGGTTCGTGGTCAGGATTCGGCCTCGACAAGAAAATCAGCGCCTTCATCATGGGCAGCGCAAACTTTCTGTCGGTGATCGGAATCCCTTTAAAGCTGGGCATCGGACTGATCGCTGTTCTCGTAGCATGTTTTGCCGCGACCACGCTTGATTCCGCGACAAGGCTACAGCGCTATGTGATTCAGGAACTCGGAACCACGCTGAGAGTGCCACCACTGAAGAACATGTATGTTGCCACAGTTGTTGCTGTAGTTCTTGGCGGTTTGATTGCAATGATCCCCGACGCAAAAGGCGCGAGAGGGAAGGGCGGTTTGATTTTGTGGCCGTTGTTCGGCGCGACGAATCAGCTGCTTGCCGGGTTGGCTTTTATGGTAATCGTGTTTTATCTCTGGCGCCGGAGCAAACCCGTCTGGTTCGCAGTGATCCCGATGATCATCATGATTATCATGCCCGCCTGGGCACTTGGCTGGCAGTTATTCAACGGCACAAACGGATGGATCTATGCCTTCAACGAGAAGCCACTCCTGACCAGCATAGGCCTGGCTACTTTGGTGCTGCAGGCGTGGATGGTTGTGGAAGCGATCATTATGTGGCCGCGTGCTCGTGGAGTACTGGAAGAAGCGATTCCACCGCTGAGTGGATCCGCGGACAAATTAGAAGCGTCAGGAGGACGAAGTTGCTGACACCACATGAAACAAACATTGAACGCGCTGCGCGCGTTGCTTCGCCCCTCGCCTTCCTGATTCTGTCGCTGACATTTACCGGATGCTCGTCGGAAATGTTCTCCTCGCCGGTGCCTCCTCCGATGGCAACTGTTACCGGAAAGGTAACACTGGACGGTGTTCCCGTTGCCAATGCGAACGTCGTTTTCATTCCGGTCAGCTTCTTATCCCAGGACGGACACAAACAGTATCTGTCATACGGGGTCACCGATGATGACGGCAACTTTGAGCTGATCAAAGCCAATGGAACTCCCGGAGCCACTCCGGGCTGGAACCGCGTCATGATTTCCAGCCTTGGTCCTGAGGGAAGGCAGCAGAATATCCAGAACATTCTGGACGGGCTTATGGATACACCCAGTGCAGCTGCGATGGAGGGGGTTGCCCGTCAGTTCGGATTTGAAGGACAACCGCCAGACGAACGAATTCCCGCGATGTACAACAAACGGTCGATGTTGACTTTTGAGATTCCACACGACCAGGAAAGTGCAGAAGCCGTTTTTGAACTGACAACGGTCGATCCGCTGCTGCTGCAGACGGAGTGATCTCCCGTTCGCCCCTGGGAAGATTACTCTTCTTCCTTGAGGCGCAGTTCGATTTCCCAGACCTTCGGGCATAGTTTGCCGGTCACGAACATCCGCGTCGTTCGTTTATCAGCATCGAACCAGATGGCAATCCCGTTGAGCACACATTCGCTGGACGGCCGTTCGCTGTAAGGCCACAGGCCGTCAAGATTGATAACCGACTCGACAGTTCCACCGGCCGGATCAATCTCGTAGATGTAGTCGGTCTGCCACTGGTTGGCGAAGATTTTCCCGTTGTAGTATTCAAGCTCGTTCAGCTGATTAACTCCGCGGCCTTTGTTCCGAACCCGGATGCTGCGAACCTCTTCAAGCGTTTCGGGATCGAGAAACCGAAGGACCGAAGTTCCGCTGCTGACGATCAAGTGCGTACCGTCATGTGTAATCCCCCAGCCCTGGGTTGGATTTTCATATTCAACCGTTCGCTGCAGCTGCAGCTGTTTGTCATAGAAATAGGCGTTACCCGCTTTCCATGTCAGTTGTACCAGTTGTTCGTTTCCGTCTTTGTCGGTCCAGAGCGTTACCCCTTCTCCGAATTCGTCTTCTGGAAGGTCAAACCTGTTGACGACTTCACCCGTGGAAAGCCGCGTCTCGCGAACGGTTGATTGCCCGTATTTCCCGGTGCTTTCCCAGATAGTTTCGCAATCCTCATCAATATAGAACCCCTGAGTGAAGGCATCGGGGTCATGAGGGTATTCGGCAATTACCTCAAACGTGTATTCGGGTGCGCTCATCTGTGGCCGGAGGTAGAGTGCGAGATAGGTACCGCCGATCGTGATCGTAAGAAACACAATCACGAGATCCCAGCGAAAAGGACGCTTCCCGGGTGGAACTGCCGGCGTTGTTTCTTCTGCAGCCTGCGCGGCAGTCGTTGAATTATTTCGTCTGGCTCTGTTTTTCTTTGCCATTGTTGTTTGCCACGATCAAGCGTCTGTACAGCGTTACGTCGCGCTGAATGAATTCATCTCACTTCCGGATGACATGGATATCGTCCGACCGTGATTCCTGCTGTGTCATTATTACAAAAAATTGTCTTTCGGGCCCGAGCCGACGGGATGGACGGGAATTCGTATGGGGATCGTGGTACCGGCTCTATCATCTTTAGGTATCCATCCTTCAGTCATCCATCCGTTAGGTATCTATCCGTTAGCCCAGAGCGACTCCGGCATCCGGCTACGGCTTAGCAACTCTTCGATTTCTGCCAGTTCGTCATCCGCGAAGGGCTGGCACTTTATGGCATTGCAGTTGTCGATGACATGTTCGACTTTGCTGGCCCCGAAGAGAACGCTTGTGATCTGCGGAAGTCGCAGAATCCAGGCGATTGCCATTTGTGCCAGTGTCTGGCCGCGTCGTCGCGCGATCTCATTCAGCCCGCTTACGACTTCCAGCGATACCGGATTCAGTTCCTCAGGCCGCAGAAATTCAGGATGAGCATCAGCCCGAGAACCCTCGGGAATCTGATTGAGGTACTTGTCCGTCAGCAATCCCTGGTAAAGCGGACAGAAAGCGATCATTCCGATCCCTTCCGATTCGCACGTCGCGGTAAGCGAATCTTCTATCCATCGGTTGAACATCGAGTAGTTCGGCTGGTGAATCAGAATCCGGTTCCAACCTCTATCGCGGCAGAGATTGGCAGCGCGCTGGGTGTCTTCAGCCGAGTAGCTACTGATTCCTGCGTACAGCGCTTTGCCGGCATCGATGGCTGACTGCAACGCCCCGATGGTTTCATCAAGTGGAGTATCGGGGTCGAAACGGTGTGAGTAGAAGATATCGAAATAGTCGACATCCACCCGTTTGAGAGATTGATCAAGACTTGCGAGAAGGTACTTCCTCGATCCCCATTCCCCGTACGGTCCGGGCCACATGAGGTACCCCGCTTTGGAAGAGATGATCAACTCGTCACGAGGCAGATCTTTGAGAATTCTGCCGACGTTGACTTCGGCACTGCCAGGGGGCGGTCCGTAGTTGTTGGCCAGATCGAAATGGGTAATGCCATGATCAAAGGCCGTGTAGATCATCTGTCGTTGCTGGTCAGTCGGCGTGTCGCCACCGAAGTTGTGCCAGCAGCCCAGGCTGAGCTCAGGCAGCCGTAGTCCACTTTCGCCACAACGACGGTAGTTCATTCTCCCGTCATATCGTTCCTGGTCAGGTGTGTAGGTGGGCATTGCTTGCTCCTTAACGGTTCTTCTGACGAGTTATTCCTGCGTTCGTGATTCAGTCTTCTACTGCATGGGCCTGCAGATCTTCGAGATCCACGAATTCGATTGCCGACATGTGCGTTGATTCCAGTGAAACCCGAGGCGCGCAACCCGCTTCCAGCGCTTCTTTCCATCTGGATACGCACAGGCACCAGCGATCTCCTGCTTTGAGCCCGGGAAACATGTATTCTGGCACTGGAGTGATCAGATCATTGCCAGCAGCGCGACTGAATTCGAGAAACTCATCGGTCATTTCGGCGCAGACAATGTGGACGCCGAAATCCGAACCGTCCGTCCGGCAATAGCCGTCACGAAAGTACCCGGTCATCGGGTCGGTACAGCAGGGTTTCAATTCGCTTCCAAGAACGTTTCTGGGTAGTGCCATTTTGTATGAATTGTTGCTTATGCGGGCATTGATCGGCTGACTCGAACACGGTCCGCCCCGAGAAGCGACTTTACATCATGTAGTTACGTGTTCAAACCGGTCGTGGCGATTACAATTTCCGGCTGTTCAGTGTCTGATCCATCATGAAGAGAAACGGGTAACTCAAATGACCTCCGTATCGTTCGTTCGCCACCTCGCTGTGACAATGGTGATTCTCTCAATTACTACCTGCGTCCCGGTCTTCGGAGAGGACTGGCCATGCTGGCGTGGCGCCAATCACGACGACATGTGCACCGAAACGGATTTGCTGGAATCGTGGCCCGCTGGCGGACCGGATCAGCTCTGGGTCAACAAAGACACGGGTCTTGGCTACGCCGGAATCTCGATCGCCGGTGACCACCTTTACACAATGGGGCTTTTTGATGATACGGAAGTCGCTCTTTGCCTGAATGCTGAAAACGGTGATGAACTCTGGCGCGTCGATATCGGGGAAATATTTGAGAACGGCTGGGGGGATGGCCCGCGCAGCACGCCGACCATTGATGACAACCGCGTTTACTTCATGGCGGCACAGGGCAATCTGGTCTGTTGTGATCGCGAGAATGGAGAAATCGTCTGGAAGGTTGCAATGCAGGATTTCGGCGGAGGCATTCCTCAATGGGGCTATGCCGAAAGCCCGCTGGTCGATGGTGATAAAGTCATCTGTACTCCCGGTGGTTCCGAAGGAATGGTGCTGGCCCTGGACAAAATGACGGGAGACAAAATCTGGCAGTCAGAACCGTTTGAAACCCGTAATCGCCGGGGCCAGACGACGGCTGCTCCAGCACACTACTCGTCCGTGGTTCCAGCGGTACTCGATGGCAAAAAGCAGTACGTTCAACTGACCGTCGCTTGTTTAACAGGAATCTCTGAAGAAGGCGAAACGCTCTGGCAGGTGGAATGGCCGGGGCGCATCGCGGTCATCCCTTCGCCGGTGATTTCTGAGAACCGTGTCTATGCAACTTCGGGATATGGAATCGGCTCCATGGCAGTTGAAGTTGACGGTGATGATGCAGAGACAATGTGGCGAAACCAGGTGATGAAGAATCACCACGGTGGAGTAATTCACAAAGATGGAAACTTATACGGACACTCCGACCAGACCGGATTCATCTGCCAGAGTCTCGAGACCGGTGAGCTGGTATGGAATGAACGAAACATTAAGAAGGGCGCCGTTCTCTGGGCCGACGACCGCTTCTATCACATCGAAGAACAGGGTGGCCGTGTTCTGCTGATTAACGCGACCGAAGACGGCGCGGAGATCACTGGTGAGTTCGTCTTGAGTCCACAGACGGAATTGCGCAAACCGCAGGGCCGCATCTGGATGCATCCGGTCATTGCAGACGGCAAGCTTTACCTGCGGGATCAGGAAATCCTTCATTGCTACGACATTCGCGAATAGCTGCCGGCGTTCGGATTCACGACAATTTGTTCACCAAAACATCGCTTTGGGAATTCCGTTTTCCGAATGGCTGTTTCAGGATTGCCGTTCGTCGGGGAAAACGAATTCCCGTTTTTCGTAATGTCCGCGCGGCCTACGTTGCCCCAGCTTGCCAATCGCGGGTTTTGTTGCACGGATACCACGAATTCCTTTCTTGATCGGCATAGCTTATGACGATCGTTTTTCCGCCCGGACATCTGAACGCCGGGTATTTGAATTTTGCGTGAATACCGCAGATTCCGGCACTTCTGCCGGGGTCTTTTTTTTCTATAATCGGGGCGTGAAATATTTCTGATACCGCCTCCCGCTGGATTAAAGCGGGTCGCTTCATTCCCCCAACTCTTTATGCAGGAATTGATATGTCATTCCGAAATTACAGAAGCTCCAAAGGCGTCACACTGGTCGAACTGCTGGTGGTGATTGCGATCATCGGCATTCTGATCGGTATGCTGCTCCCGGCAGTTCAACAGGTTCGCGAAGCAGCGCGTCGTACGAGCTGCGCCAACAACATGCGTCAGATCGCATTGGCCTCGTCCAACTACGAAAGTGCTTTCGGCGAATTCCCTGACGGATTCTTCCAGGCCGACCACAACGATCTCGGGCTCTCTTCTGAGTCTTCATCGCCTTACACCTTGCGTTATTTCGGTTACACCGTATTTGCAAGAATCCTTCCGCAGATGGAACAAGGCAACGTATTCGACCAGTGGGACTTCACCGTATCTGCAGATGCAGCTAAGACAAACGGCATCAACCCGGTTACCGGACTTACAGATGAAGGCGCACCGAGTGCTGCAATCGTTTCCGCCTACTTGTGCCCGTCTGATGTAGTGCAAAGCAACCGGGTTCCTCTGGGCATTGACTCTGCCGAACAGGGAACCGGTCGTCCCCGCGGATACTTCGGCATGACAAGTTACGCCGGCAACATCGGCACGTTCTCCGGCTGGTTCTCTGACTGGGATCTTCAGGATGACGGACTGATGTATTTCACAGGTCCTAACTCTCAAGCGTCCAGTGGTCAGAACAACCTCATCCCGAATGCGACGTCAGTAAAAATCGCAACGGTCACAGATGGATCTTCAAACACAATCATCTTCGGCGAGAAGTACCACTTCGATCCGGTATTTGATCAGGTCCTCGTAACCAGCCGTTCCCGTTACCCGATCGGCAAGATCGGTGCGTGGGGCTGGTTCGGTGGCGGTCGTGGTCACAACCACGTTCTAGGTAGCTCCAGAATGCCCATCAATTACACGCTGCCCGAAGGCGCAGCTGACACATGGGACAACAAAGACGAGCGCCTGTCAGCTTTCGGAAGCGGCCACCCCGGCGGTGCCAACTTCGCATTGACCGATGGATCAACTCATTTCATTCGTGAAAATCTCGATATGGTTACCTACCAGAAACTGACTACCCGCCAGAACGGTGAAGTCATCTCAGTAGACTGGTAACAGCTGGAATTCTCTTATCGACTCGGGACCCGCGCATCGGCGCGGGTCCCTTGTTTTGTTTCAAACAATAATTTTGGCTCGTTCAGGTGAATTGTGTTTAAGTCAACTTGCTGTTTTGTCGTTGTTCTTTTGTTGTTCGTCGCAGGATGTGGCGGAGAGGCTGTTCCGGAACTCGCTACCGTTTCCGGGACGATAACCATGAACGGTGAACCCCTGGACCAGGTCAAGGTAACGTTCATGCCTGATGCCGAGCGTGGCAACGGTGGACGCTCTTCTTACGGTGAAACGGATGAGAATGGCCGTTACACGCTTACCTACCAACTTCCCGGAGAACCTCAGGAAGGGGCTGCCGTAGGGTGGCATAAGGTCTGCCTCCGCGATTTGATTCCAACACGGGCCAGAGACGAAGGTGGTCAACAAATCCCCAGACGGATTAGCGGCAACTATTCAAACGCGCCCAAAACGCCACTGGAGTTTGAAGTGAAGGCGGGCGATCAGGTGATCGATATCACAGCATTGCCAAACTAAGACTGAAAAGGGATTCGAGCGTTTCCGCACTCGCTTGAATCCGCACGCTGCTCACACGCCGGTTCAGAATGAACCGGCTTTTTTTTGGTTGCGACAAAGTCCGCGTTGCCACTGCGTCAGATCTTCTTCCCGATGATCACAGCTTCGTGTAGCAGGAAGTACATCGTTTCATCGGTCCAGCGCGGTTGAAAAAACTCCTGCAGCGAAGCGGGAAAGTCACGCATCATGGACAGCAAACGGTCCTTGTCTGTAACGGACACGTTCTGACGATCCGCCCACGCATGGAACTCAAACTCTTTTTTCACAATCCGTGTTTCCTCCAGCTGAAATCCCGCATCGGTAAACAGTCGCTGCAGATCTCCGAGCGACGGGACGTGCAGGTGTGACGGATCGCGGATGATCTCATACTCGTTGTAAAGTCGCAGTCCTTCTTCATCATCGACGGTGAAGTTGTCGGTGAAACCCAGCACGCCGCCGGATTTTGTCACGCGAAAGAACTCCCTCGCAGCCTGCGGCCGGTCCGGAAAGTGGTGCAGCGCGAGGCGACACGTCACAAGGTCAAACGTAGAGTCCTCAAACGGCAGACTTTCAGCATCGGCATATCGCGTGCGCAGGTTGGTGATGCCTTTGCCGGTTGCGAGTTCAGCTGTTTTGTCCAGCATCTGCTGAGTGATGTCGGTGGCAACCACTTCGTCGACAAAAGGTGCGAAAGTCATTGCTGTGTGACCGGCTCCAGTCGCCACATCCAGAACCCGCCATTCCGGTTCAGGTGAAGTCAGTTCTTGCAGCAACCTCAGGCTTTCCCCCTGAGCATGAAAGTGGCTTGACGCGTAAGCATCGCTGGTGCGGCCGAACCGGTCGCGAACGAGTTCCCGTGCACGGGTGGCCTGATCGGGATCTGCCTTTCCATCCGGTCCTGCTGCAAATTCTTCTTTCACCAGTTATGCCTCATAACTTCTTGTGCCATCGGGTTGATTTCCCGATCGAAAATGATGCCTCGGTTGTCCTGACAGGATGGCCAGCCGGAACAAACTCGAAGACTGCATTACTCACTTCAACAGGAATTAAGGCCTTTGCGATTCGCCCGGATCACCGGACCAATTCGATGCCTAGAGTATCAAGCAAAGGGATAAACTTGTCATCCATGTATTGCTGATTCGCCTCAAGAAGGCTTCTGAAGTCGGTCGCCGAAATCGTACGACTTTCAAGCCCGACCACTTCGATCAACTGGCATCTGTCTCCGGTATCACCGACGCCTTCAGGACGCTGAACCAGTCGAACCATCGAATTCATTTCTTCGAACAGGAATTCGATAACCATGGTGCCGTCATCAGGACTCCTGAAGTGAAAACTGCGGCCGGGGCCTTCCGATTCCCGGACGAACAGATCAAAGCGGGTTTTGTCCGGAATATCGGTGTCCGCGATCGCTGCGTCATCGCGAACCAAGCGGCGAACATCCGGGCCGTCCTGTTGAATCAGCGAGCCGGACAACGAATCGATTTCAAAGGTCCGGTTCCAGCCGATGCGCCGGTACGGAGTTGTGTGTCGCGGTGCCACCGCTTCATCCAGCTCCCTTGCCTTTTCTGCCATACTTTCGAACAGAATCTGGGGGATCCCCGTCGTTTGCATTGCATACTCGCCACCGGCACGGAGCCAGTTTCGGGGAACCCCGTTATCCTTCATCAAAGCTTCAACTTCGCCGATCAGCTCTTCAGAACTCCTGCCGTCGAATTGTTCTGACCAGTGTTCTTCATCCAGCGCAAGATCGTCACCGTCAAGTTTTAGCCTAACGAGATTTCCGATATACGGTGCGATCAGAAATAGAAAGGCTAGGGGTTATGACAGCTTCAGACAATG
>JBCCFB010000138.1:0-16053 GCA_039029995.1 Planctomycetota bacterium | reverse complement strand
TTCGACCAGTCCGCAGGCGGCTCAACTCCGCAGATCTCATTAAATGTGAACACGCCGGGGCCTGCTGACTTCCTTCACAACCCGACCAACAACAACGAAAACGCTACTGCCAACGTAAACTGCTATCTAGAAGCTAACGTTTGCCGTGACTACTTGCTCTCTTTTGAGCCGTTCTTCCCGACAATCGCAAACCAGACTGGATTCGATGTCAACACAAATATCGGCTCGAACTGTAATGCGTTTTATGATGGAAGTTCAATTAACTTCTACACCTCAGGTGGCGGTTGCAATAACACTGCATTTGCTGACGTGATTTATCACGAATACGGCCATCACATGGTTCAGGTGACTGGTAACGGTCAGGGTCAGTTCGGCGAAGGTGCCAGTGACTGTGTCGGCGTTCTGATGCAGGACGAGCCGATTCTTGGTGCCGGCTTCACCGGAAACTGTAACTCAGGGATTCGTAACGCTCAGAACACGATTCAGTATCCTTGCGGCGATGCGATTCACACCTGTGGTCAGCTGATTTCAGGTTGTGTCTGGGACCTTCGTAATGAGCTCATCGTTTCTGAGCCTTCAAACTATCGTGACATTGGCTCGTCTTTGTTCTTCGGAATGTTGATCATGCGTGGTCAGATGGCTCCGGGCTCATCCACCATTGAGCCGAACATTACTGTCTTCTATCTGACTCTTGATGACGATGATGGAAACATCGGCAATGGAACTCCTCACTACGCCGAAATCGCCAGTGCATTTGCCAATCACAACATGGATGCACCACCGATCGACGCTGTCGTGTACACCTTCCCGACCGGTCGTCCTACACTTGTTTCACCGAGTGGTGGAGTCGAATTTGAAGTTGACATCGATGGTGTCAGTGACACCCCGATCGCAAGTTCAGCAACCCTGTGGGTTGATTCCGGAAGCGGATTCACTTCATACCCGATGACTGAAGTCAGCGCCGATCGTTATGCAGCGGATTTCCCTGCAACCACGTGCGGCACTTCAGTTCAGTACTACATGTCAATTGACACCGTTGGTGGTCTCACCGCTTACAGCCCTGCTGACGCACCGGCAATTGTTTACACCGCTCGCAGTGGCGACAGTGTGATCTCCGTATTTGAAGATGACTTCGAAACGTCAACAGGCTGGGCAGTTTCCGGGGACGCCGGCGACGGCCAATGGAATCGCGGGGTTCCTGTTGGTGGCGGAGACCGTGGTGATCCGGCAAGCGATGGCGACGGCTCTGGCAGCTGCTATCTGACGGATAATGTAGATGGTAATTCCGATGTTGACGGTGGCTCGACCATCCTTACATCGCCGGTATTTGACGCTACGACCACACAAGGCGATGCGTGGATTTCCTATCAGCGTTGGTACTCCAACAACTTTGGAAACTCTCCGTTTGCAGACGTCTTCGTCGTTGAAATCTCAAACAACGGTGGCGCATCCTGGACAAATCTCGAAACAGTCGGTCCAGGTGGTGCTGAAGCATCCGGCGGCTGGTTCTCCAAAGACTTCCGTGTTGCAGACGTCATTACACCGACAAACAACATGCGAATCCGATTCAATGCATCCGATCTTGGCGACGGCTCTGTCGTTGAGGCCGGCGTTGACGGTTTCAAAGTTGAGGTTGTCGTGTGCGGACCGACTGTAACCGAAGTTACGCCGACGACCGTGATTGTTACCAAAGGAACTTACGTGAGTGGCGGATCTTCAGATCTCGGCACAAGCGACAACAGCGACTTCTCAGTTGCACGTTCCTCAACGGACGTTCAATCCCGAACGGAATTCGAGCTGATGGCTGCAAGCCCGACGGCGAATCCTTCGGAAATGGAAGTCACCCTTGAAGGCTCTGTATTTGCTCGCTCAACAGTCAATCAGACAATCGAGTTGTTCAACTACAACACCTCAAGCTGGGAGCAGGTATTCACCGGAGAAGCCAACCGGTTCTCGGACACAACCGTGACCGTGGAAATCACCGGTGACCTCTCAAGGTTTGTCGACGGTGGATCGAACAACATCGAAGCTCGAGTTCGATACCAGTCTCCGGCCGGACGTCAGAACTTCACGTCAAATACCGACCAGTTCATCTGGACGATTACAGACTAGTTCGCCTCCCGAGGCTGACTTGAAACAGAAGGTGCCGCGCGTTTGTGCGGCACCTTTTTTTGTTTTTCAAATCAACCCGTCATACCACGTTCGCTAAATCGTATTGAAACAATAAGGAAGAATGAATTGACTTGCCGTCCGGTATCTGAGGCAGAGCCGGATCCGAGTCAGAGGGGCAGAATAAGCGGACGAGACCTGTTTTGAGCGCGGCAGACCAACATTGACCGTATTCGGGACCTGCAACGCTACGATTCTGCGGGTTACAGAACGACATTTCAGACTTTCAAGCCGGAAACGGATCCTGGAACTGGTTTTGTCAGACTGAGAACATCTCAGGGCCTGAATGAGGGCTGACTCCGGAAAACAGTGTGTCAAATCGGCTCGGAACAGTCTTCGAAAGTTGACAGTCCCGGGCGGCCGATATACGCTTAAAGCAATGCCTCCTCGTTGACCGTGCGTTGCCGGAACAGGTTCCATCCAGACGATTTATGATCGTCTGAAATCGTGAAATCCTGCAAAATCCGGAGCTCTGCGGCGACCGCTTCCCTTGCCTGGTGGCTTTGGTAACTTTGAGTGTTGCTCGTGGTTTTCCCTCGTCTGAAATACCGGTGGGGAAACTGTCGAGTTCGCAGCAACTCAATGCCGGTTGGTAATGTGGGCGTTTGGGATTCTTAGAAGGGGAGCTGAAATGCTGGCTGTTATTCGCGTCGCATTTAATTGGATGTTTTCGGGCACGAAGCCACTCCTTAAATGGAAGCTCGCTGCTGGTCTGGCAGTTCTAGCTGCAGGCCTTCTTACTCCGCAATCTGCCTGTAGCCAGATTCGTCATGATCCTGACAACGAGAACATTGAGCGGGCTGCACGTCGAGTCGTAACGTGGCTGGAAAGTCAGGGCGTCGGTGGCCGTGGACGCGACGAAGCCTGCCTTGCAGCGCTCGTGGTCAATGAAGTTTCAAAACGCTACGACCGGATCGTAGCCGAAGATCACCCGATTGTCGCCAATGCGATCGAACAGGTGCTCGCGTCCATGGGAGACGGCTCGGGAAACTACCAGAACGTTGCGTCGACATACTACCCTGCACTGGCTTGCATCCTGTTATGCGATGTCGATGATCGGAAATATGCAGAACAGATCCGCGAACTGCTGGATTTTCTTTATTCACGACAACTTGATCACGGCGGATTTTGTTACCGCGGTGAACGGCCTGAAGTGGGCGATGTTTCTCAGGCGCAGTACGTCGGGCTTTGCTACTTCGTAGCTCGCCACCATGGATTCAATGTCGAACTTTCATCTGCTCAACGCCTGCTTGAATGGGTTGTCTATGCTCAGAATCAAGGCACGTGGTTTTACCACTCCGTTGGTGGTCAGCTTCCACCTCGTCGAAGCAACCGTCAAATCATCGAAGACGAATTGACGCTTTCCCGCCATTGCTCCGGCCTGGGCACGATGTACCTTCTAGCTGACCTTCTGCAGCTTGCTCCGAGGAACAAAGCGATTGGAGCCCGCGGAGGTGAGAATATGGGCTTGCCCCCGTCCGTTTCCGTTTATGTCAGACCTCCTGATGGAGAAGCCGACATGGAAGCCACCGAAGGCCCGCTGGTGAGATTCCCGGCCATGAGTCAAATGGCTCAGGGCAAGCGTGCCGGTAATAACTGGCTTAAGAATCAGTGGGAAATTGCTCCCGAAGACTGGGTCTACTACTACCTCTATGCTCTGGAGCGATACGCGTTTTTCCGCGAACTTCAGGACGGCACCGTCCGCGAGATTCCGGACTGGTACGACCAGGGAGTAGACTTCCTGTTGCCGATCCAGAACGGCGATGGAAGTTTCCCCGAAGGTCATGAACCGGCACTTACACAGTACATCGGAACCTGCCTCGCAACCCTCTTCCTCGTGAGGAGTAGTGAAGTTCTGATCCTGCCATCCAATGCAAGTACACTCGGTGGTAATCGTGGCTTTATCGAGAACGAACGAATCGTTGTCCGAAACGGCCGGCTGACACCGGCTGGAACCGTTAAAAGCCTCGATGATGTTCTGAAACTTCTGGATCAGGATGGATCCGACGAAGAGAAAGAACTGATCATCGAGTCGATGAGGGACTCAATCCGTGAGTTCAGCCGCGAGGTTCGTTCACAAGGTGAGAAAACAGCATTCCTTACCGGACTGATCAAAGAACGGAACTACTATCGCCGCCTGATCGCTGTGCAGATCCTTGCCGCCGAACAGGACATGGATAACGTCATCCCCCTGCTATATGCACTTGGGGACCCCGATTTGAACATCTGCCGTGAGGCCCACGACGGGCTCCGTTTAATCAGCCGCAAGATTGACTCGATTTCAGTACCCGTAAACGCCACTCGCGCAGACTTCGATCGCGTCAAACAGGAGTGGACCGACTGGTTCCTGCAAATCCGTCCGGACGCAAAACTGATCGACTAGTCGATACCGTGGTCCTTTACCAAGAGCTACCCCGAATAGCCCTGCAAAAACGATGAGCACAAAAGTAAGAGCCGTCGAAACGAAAGTATCGAGATTCGACAGCGTGAACTCGCTGTTGATATCCGCGATCATGATTTTCGGATTCCTTGTCGCCGTGATGTTTCTGATCTGGTTGACATCGGTCTTTGATTTTTCACGCGTCGCTGCGCCGGAAATCGTCACCAAGATGGAAGCCGGTAACGAAAAGCCCGAAGGTTATGAGGATGATGTTCTCCCGCCGGGTGTTGAAGAGTTTCCGGAAGTCGAAAAGCCACAACTGAAGGACGCGCTGGAAGCAGTTACAGAAGCCGTCTCATCGGTACAGGCTGCACTGGAAAAGAGAGACGGCGATGCTGCAGAAATGGGAGCCGGTAGCGGATTCGGCTCGCGCGAAGGGGGCCCCGGAACGGGCAATGCGAATATCGTCCCCGAACACAAGCGCTGGCAGATCGAATACGAGTCAGATGACATCGATACATACGCCAGACAGATCGACTTTTTCAACCTGACGCTCGGGGCCGTGTCACTTGGCTCCAATGAGATCATACTGGTCAACAACGTTTCTTCAGGAGCAACCAGCCGGCAATCGAACCGCCGTGAAATGGGAAGCTGGCTTCGCTTCGAACACCAGAAAGCGCGGATGCGCCGCTGGGACGGCACCCTTGCCAAGAGAGCGGGAGTCTCTCTGGAGGACAGGATCATGGTCCAGTTCTATCCGGAGGAAACACGCCAGATCATCAGAGTCGTGGAAGCGCAATACCTTCAGGAAATCGGCCGCCAGCTTGAAGAAGTCCGGCGAACGATCATCAAGGTCGAGCCTAGCGGCAACGGTTTTCAGTTTGTCGTCACCGACATGTTATTCAGAAACTAGGAGACCACAGTATGCGCGGACAATGTTCGACTGACACACGGGTTTCCGGTTACGACCGGTTCAATGCGACTTTGCTCTCATTGATTTTGATCGGCTCATTCTTTGTGCTGATTCTCGCGATGGTTTATTTCTCCAGCCTGACAAAACCGGTCGCTCATGCCTTCACAGCGACTCCTGTCACAACGGTGACAACTTGCATTGAACAAGACCTGCCCGCAGACAGCGTCGCGACGCCGGACAGAAACGAATTTCCAACCGAAACTGTGGACCTGTTGACCATCATCGACCACACCACAGAAGCCGTATCGACAGTCAGTGCGAGCGGGACTCAGGAGGGCCTGGCTGAAGGTGCTGGCGGCCAGGAGGAAGAACGGTCTGTGCCTGCCGGACGCGAGGAGCCGGAGATCATACCTGACTATCGACGCTGGGTTGTCGATTACCATGAAGACGATCTTGCAATTTACGCCGCACAACTCGATCACCTTGGAATCATCCTTGGCGTCGTAAGATTGAGCGAAAACGAAATCGTTTTAATTGAAGACATTTCAGAAACCGCCAGCAGCCGCATCACAACGCGGCGGGACATGAGCGACTGGCTCAGATTCGAGCATCGCAAACCTGCGATGCGCCGCTGGGATTCACGCCTTGTCGAACGAGCGGGAGTCTCGCTCTCCGACAGCGCAGTTGTTCAGTTCTTTCCTGATGAGCTTCGTGTTCACATGAGCGAAATTGAGGCTGCCCTGCTTGACTCCAGAGACATTTCTCTGGAACAGGTTCAACGAACTTTTTTCAAAATAGAAACCGACGAATCCGGAGTCCGGATCGTTGTTTCTGACATCGTGTTGAGACAATAAAAGGTCCGGCTGAATTCCGTGTCCTGGAAACGCGGAACTACAGCATTGCCGGTCTTCAACTAAAATCGAATTACAAATCAGACAAACACACCTACGGGAAAATTAACGGGACGAACGAATGGCAGTTGTATTGCAGGCACTGGGTTACGTCATTTACTTCATCATGTTCTGTATCGCGCTGTGGGGCGCGTACTGTGTCGTGATGGTACTGACCCGTGTTCGCCAGAAACAGTTTTCTAACGAAGAACAGCAGTCGTCATTTCTGGAAGCTCTGGAAGAGCCTCTGGTGCGTGGCGAATATGACACCGCGATGGAAATCTGCGACGGTGACCGGCGGGCGACGTGCCAGCTGTCCCAGCTCGCGATTGCCAACCGGACGTTAGGCTTCAACAAAGTCAAACAGCTCCTGGCCGACCGCTTCCAGCGGGACGTGCTGCAGGATCTCGAATACCGGTTGAGCTGGGTGAACACGGTTATCAAAGCAGCTCCTATGATCGGTCTGCTCGGTACCGTCATGGGGATGATGGGTGCGTTCTCAAACCTTGCTGCCAGCCAGAACGTCGAGCCGATGGTTCTCGCCGGTGACATTATGTTCGCGCTGATCACCACAGCACTCGGGCTTGCAATCGCAATTCCCCTGGTCCTCTGTGTGGCTTACATCAACGTGCAGATCAGAAAGATGGAAGACCTTGTTTCCTACGGTCTGAACCAGTTTCTTGAGATCTTCAAGGAAGCGGTTATCCGTCATCCGACCTCAAAAGCGTAGTGCGCTGAGCTGGCTGACGAGCCTCGCGGCTCCTGATGTTCTGTAAGTAAACAGTAAAGACAGATTCAATGAGTGACCAATCCGGCGGAATCCTGCCACGCAAAGTCAAAAACGAAGACGCTGATCTCGACATCACCCCGATGATCGATATCACGTTTCTTCTGCTTGCTTTCTTTGTCGTCGTTTCCAAGATGGATCCCACACTTGCCATCGTCCTGCCTGCTGCCGAGCAGGGGGAAGCGACGCCGGAAAAGAACTGTGTCGTGCTGGTCGTTCGTCAGGGTGCCGGTGAAGGCGAAGTCGAAATCTTCAAAGGTCGCGATGCCAAGACAAAAGTACCTGATGGTGAACCGATCGACATGGAATCGGATATCGCTCAATACGTCGAAGAGGAATTATCGAGGCGGCCGCAGGTAAGGGTTGTACTGATCAAAGCTGAGCCTGAGGTAAAGACCGGGCAGGTGGAACTTGTGAAACGCGGTATTGCCGGGTCCGAACTGGCAGCTGACCGTGAAATACATATCGGCGTAGAGGACTCAAACTGACTTCTGCGCGGAAAATGCGCGAGATCGACTTAAATGATTGACGAAAAAAACAGACCTGAAGACGAGAACGGCCCCGATGACGAGGGATTCGGACTCGTTGCGCCCACGGGAAACATGGCGGATCAACCGGACGATGACCGTCCGGAAATCCATCATTCCCAATCGATGATCCCCGAGAAGAAATCGAAAGTCCGGGATCCGGGTGCCACCACGTGGAAGGGCTTCGAGGAAGAGGTCGAGGATGAAGACCCCGACGTAAGTTTTACCGCAGGAAAATTTGAAACAGAAACAGAAATGGACATGACGCCGATGGTTGACGTCACGTTTCTCCTGTTGATTTTCTTCATGGTCACCGCATCTTTCACGCTCGTGCAAACGATGCAGCAACCACCGGCCGCAATTAACGAACCCAGTACTAACTTTGAAGAGCAAGAAGACGAGGAAGATTATGTTCAGGTCACGATCGACCAGAACAATTCGTACTACGTCACTTCAAGAGATGCCGACGAAACCGAGGCTCCCAGTGACCGCGAAATGCGGGCGCAAATGAGAGACGCGATGAACCTGACCAGCTGCACACGGCTGATCATCAAGGCTCACGTCGAATCAACCCACGGCAAGGCGGTTACCGTCTGGGATGCGGGGATCGCGCTGGGCATGCAGCAGATTGAAATGGAAACCATCGACGAGGAGTTCTGATCGTTGTTCATGGTCTGATCACCGATCACGGCTCGATAGAAAATACAAACCCGCTGATGCGGAACCGGTCCTGAACAACGGGATCGGAAACTGGCTTAGAGGAACTAAATATATGTCACCGGGACAATTACTCGACCGTTTGCAGGAACTTGGCTGGATCGATTCCAAAGTGACGGACAAGCTCCGTCGCGAGGTTACTTCCGATCAGAAGATCAAGCCGAAAGCGGTCGTCAAATATCTCCTGAAAAAGCATCTGATCACCAAAAAGCAGGCCAGCGAACTCGTTGACATGATCGAAGCTCCGGCGCCGGTTGTTCATGAGGAAATCGCGGTCGCCCAGGGTGAAAAACAGTACGACACCGATGATCTGACTTCGACTGCGAAGGAAGAATGGGATCAACCGGAACCCGAACCGGAAAAACCTGCGCCTGTCGTGGATGCGCCTGATTTTGATCCGAAACAGACCGTTGAAGAGGAGCTGCCTCGACCGATCGATCTGGTCGAAGTAGCCCAGCCCATTAAAGAGGAACCCGTTGAAGTTGCTCCTCATCCGGTGGCGCCTCAGAACTACGCCGATCCATTTGACGCCGATCCTCTGTCTCAGCAACAGGTCGATTTCAACGGCGAAGGAAACGGGAATGAGGCGGACGCGGGATTCAAAGGCAAACGCCTCAAGAAGGACCAGTGGGCAACCAAGTGGATGTACATCGGACCCGCCGTGCTCGGACTCATCCTGATGCTCGGCGGAATCCTCTGGTATTCCCTCGGCCACGTCAGCGCTGAAGACCAGTTCAAAGCCGCGATGGATGCTTTTGAGCGCAACGCCTGGTCTGACTTCCTCGAAAAAGGAGAGAAGTTCACTGAGGACAATCCCGGACACGACAAAGTCCCCACGATCAGAGCCAGACTGGCACAGGCTTTGATTGCTCAAACCTATGAGCAGAAAAACTGGGATGAAACGATCGTCCGTGCCCGGACGCATCTTCCTCCTCTGGTGGAAGACGAGGATGTGGATATGAATCTGATCCGTGATGACCTTTCGGTCATGCTTCCCAACAGCGCTCTGGAGATTACCCGACGCGCTCTTGAGCAGACGACACTCGACCAGATCAAAGCCGAGCTGGAAAATGCGCTGGAAGCCAAATCAGTCGTCGACAACGTGTCCTACATTCCGGGCACCATGAGGAAAACAGAACGACTCTCCAAAGTCATCGGTGAGATCGACGACAACATCCTTGCGATTCAAGGTTTGATTAAGAAAGAAGACGATTACCAGGCAGCGCTTGGAGAGATCTCCGGCCTGGCGGAGCGTAGCGAAACCGATGCGGCGTTTCAGGTCTTCCAGGCCCTGACACGGAAATACGGGGACCTTGGAGCGAGAGCCGAGCTTCAGGAACTGATGCAGACGGTCAGTACAAAGGAAAGGGATCTGGTTCAGCCGGGCAACGTCACGCTCGATGTCACCAACTCCGCCCCTGAGTCTATTGTTGACAACACCATTGTCCTCGCGTCGCTCAGAGGAAATCCTGTCGAAGCCAACCGCGGCGTTATCACTCCCGTTTTTGTTGACGGCACTCTATTCGGCATCGACTCCGGAGATGGAAGCGTTGCATGGAGACGGTTCCTTGGTTTTGAAACCAACGTGGAATGGGTCGAATACAACGCGGATCTCATCGTTGCTTGTGATCAGTCATCCAACGATGTCTATATGTTGAAGAAACTCGATGGCAGTGTCATCTGGAGGACGTCGGTCGGAGAGCCATTTGTACAACCGGCAGTCTCCGAAGCGATGGTCCTTGTTTCGACCACTTCGGGCAAAGTCATCAAGCTTGACCCGCAGTCCGGAAATGTGCTGGCCAGCGTACAGCTTCCACAGGGAGTCAGCGTCGGCGGTTTGATCGCCGAGCGTGAGCCGTACATCTACCAGCCCGGGCATTACTCGAACCTGTACCTCCTTTCCCAGGATGACCTGAGCTGTAAAGAAGTGTTCTATCTGGGACACACCCCCGGAAGCATTCAGGTATCGCCGACCGCGTGGACAGGTCTGGTTCTGATCTGCATGAACGGTGGCGATTTCTCGGATCTCGTCGTGTTGACCAACACCGAAGAAGGCATCAAACGCCTTCAGGTTCTAAACCGTCAGGTTTCCGGTCCGGTCACTAATCCGCTCCGTCGATTCGGGCGCTGGATGCTGATGGCGGCAGAGAACGGAGATATGAGCGTTCTTGCCAATGACACGACCAACGAAGTGACACCGATTACCGAGTTTGTCACACAGTCGTTCGACAACCGTACCGGCCAGCGAAACTTCTACTTCAGCAAAGGAACGCGACTCTGGATCGGTGGTAAAGGGATCGCAAAATACAAACTTCAAGGCAATCTTGGTCGTCTCCCTCGCGAAGTAATCGTGATGCCGGACGACGACTTTATCGCTCCGATGTCTGAGATGAATGATATGCTGCTGCACGTAAAACGTCGCGGCGGGTCAAACATGATCTCAGTGTCCGCGGTCAATCCGGACACGCTTGAAGAGATATGGCGATCGGATATCGGTGGACCGCTGGCCGGAGCACCGCAGGTTGCAGGTGGTAACATCATGGCGCTTTCAAGCCAGGGTGATCTTTTTGATGTTGATGCAGCCGATATTCAATCGGGCTATGCAGATGGACCGGTCCTTTCGAGCACTGTGGCTCAAAACCTTCGATTCGATCAGATTCTGCAACTGGATGACGGCGCTTCGGTGGCATTCGGCTCGCGGCGTGCAGACATGCTCTACTTCAACAACGGTGAAAGTAGACTGATCAAACTGCGTTCTCCGCTGGACCGTATCAGTTGCCCTCCGGTTGCAGTCGGATCGGACGTCATCATCGCGACGACCACCGGTCAGGTTCTACGAATTGATCCTTCGGACGGCAGCCGTATCGGAACAATGTTCCAGCCACCTGTTGACCCGTCCGAGCAAGTGCAATGGCTTGAACCGGCATTCGTCAATGAGAACACTCTCGCGATTGCCAAGAATTCGGATGTAAATGGGAATGCAGTTTATCTGCTGGACCTCAGCAACCGGGATTCCGGGATCAGTCAGGTTGCGATGTTCTCAAGTGCTTCGCCGATCCGCTCGCGCCTACGGTCTGCGGGTGGAACCATCTATGCGGTTATCGGTGAAGAGACCGGGGACAAACTGGTCAGCATCGCCTCTGGAAATGAGATGCAGATCACCGGTGAAGTCGAACTTGCCGAGAACTTTGTAGACGGCCCGTGGATAGCTGGAAGCCTGATGATGGTCCGTGACCGCGCGGACCAACTTGTAGCCTACAACAGCCGGCTGCAAAAAGTCTGGGCGGCAGATCTTCCCGCCGTGAAGCTTTCCGGCGGTCCTGTTGTACGCGGGTCTTCGATCATGTGCTCTTTCCAGGATGGACAGATCATGATGTTGAACGACTCTGACGGGACGGTGACTTCCTCAATGGATCTTGGCGAGCCGATCGTCCACGGCCCCGTAGAAGCCGGTGGAAAAATTTACTTCTCGGGAATGGACGGTACGATTCACGTAATAACAGCCGACGGAGCCCCCCGTCCCTGATATGAAATATACAAAAACAAAAACGACATTGTTAAACAGCCGGATCGCGGCAGTCATTCTGTTCGCTGTCTCTGCTGTCTTCAGCTCGAACTCACTGGCTCAGGACCCGGAACGTGACCTGATCAAACCGGAGGAGTACGCGACCAAGCTCGCAAGTCCTCTGGTTGAACAGGATCCTTTCGACCTGATCTTCCTGGACAATGACAACGACGACATGATCATGCGGATCGTGCCGTTGCTCAGACCACCAGCCAAGCCGCTGCCAGACCGAGGCATGCTGCGATTCGAGTTCAAAGGTGAGTCGGACAACATCTTTCAGGTCCCGTGGGATCATGTCGTCGATTACAAGACGTTCAATGAACTGCTCATCGAAGAAGCCGATGAGTGGCTGAACGAAGGTGATTATCCGAGAGCATTTCGCAACCTGCTGTATGTTTACGATCACGGCGGGCAGAATGACGACCGGATCGTCAATTCGTTGCTCGAATGTCTTTATCAGGATGGCAAAGCCAGCTTCATGGAGGAGCGATACGAACTCGCGCTTTCGATCTACGAGGATATTTACGCGAAGAACCCCAACTTCCGTGTTCATGGCCTCAACCGGAGCCTCTCGCAGATCATCATGGCCTGCTATGAGGGAATCCTAAGGCGAAACTTCACCGAAGGCAACATTCTCCGCGTACGCGGCTTGCTGCAACAGATCGAGGACACATACAAAGACGAATCAGAAGAGCTGATCGAAACCTGGAACCAACGATTTATCGATCGCAGTAATGAACTCATCGAGGAAGCGTTTCAACACGCCGCTAACGGCGACGGGGTTGCGGCTCATGACGCCGTCCGGTTTGCGAACAACATCTATCCCGGACGAATTGAAAACGCCAATGCCTACAACGAAGTTGTCCGGCAGTTCCCGCTGATTTTTGTCGGCGTCGCTTCCGGCCCCGGAGACGCCAACCCGACTCGCATGGACAACTGGGGTTCGCGGCGAATCGGTCGGCTTACCCAGCGAACACTGGTCGAATTTGACGGCACTTCGGACGAAGGTGGACGCTACCGGTTTTTGAATGGCCTGATCACCCAGACCGATGATGCAGGAACCGAATTCCGGATTGATGTCGACCCTGACAATTTCGGATTCGCGATCCCGGACACAACCGCCGGCGATGTCGCGCTGAGGCTGCAGTCCTTCGCTGATCCGCAGTCGGTCAACTACAACGTACCGTGGGCGAAGCTGGCCAGAACCATTGCAATCGACAACGGCAACGAAGTTCACCTCCGGCTTCACAAGCCCTTTGTCCGTCCCGAAGCACACTTTCAGATTCCGTATCAGGAACCCGATGACGAAGGCCAGCCAGTACAGAACGGCGCCTACGTCATGTCAGCGGTCAAAGATGATTTGACGCTGTACGAATTGAACCCGCTTTATTCACCTTCAGCCGATCGCCAGCACCCGAAGATCTACGAACGCCGTTTTGACTCGTCCTCGGCAGCCGTTGAATCGTTGCTCAAGGGCGACATTGACGTTGTGGACCGTGTTCCGGTCCAGTTCGTTCAGGAACTGAAAGAACATCCTGAAATCACCGTTCAGATGTACGCTCTTCCAACGGTCCACATGCTGATTCCGAACCAGCGCAACGAATTCATCAGCGACATCAATTTCCGCAACGGCCTGCTGCATGCCATCAACCGGGAACTGATCGTCCGCGACATGATCTGTGCCGGTAAAGAGATCAGCGGCTGCGAAGTGGTCAGCGGACCGTTTCCCATCGGCACCGAAGATAACGACCAGATCGCCTACGGCTACAACCTCCGCGTCAGAAACACGGAGTACAACTACAAACTCGGAATGGTCCTCGCTCAGATTATCACCGAGCGTCTTGAGGCGCTTGAGCGGGAAGCGGGCAATGACAAGCCCGTCATCGAACGCCCGCCCATCGTTCTGGCCCACCCCACCGACGACACATCAATGATTGCAGTACGTGCAATTGCAAGAATGTGGAGTGAGATCGGGATGACAGTACTGCTGAAGCCGATCGAAAATGATGGAACATTGCCAACCGATGAAGACTGGGACTTCCTGTACATGGGAGTCACGATGCAGGAGCCGATGACGGACGCTCACCGACTGATGGGGCCGGAAGGTTTTGTCGGCGAAGTGAGCGCTACGGTGGAGCAACTGCTGCGTTCTTTGAGTACCGCCCGTTCGTGGCAACGTGGCTGTCTCACGCTGCGGCAGATTCACCGGCAGACCGCCAATCAGGTAACGCTGCTGCCATTGTTCCAGGTCAACGAATACTACGCCTACCGCTCCACCGTGCGTGAAGTCGGTAGCGAACTTGTTCATCTGTATCAGGACGTCGAGCGCTGGAGAATTCAGCCCATTGTCACGCAAGAGCAGGAGCAGGATCCTTAAACGGAATCGATTGTTATGAATAGAATTCGAACAAACGCAGTCTGCATATTGCTGGCAATTGCTTTGCTTCCAGTAACCGGATTTGCGCAGGAATCTGAGGAGGCTGCCTGGGAATACCGGCCTTATCAGGTCGGAGTCCTGATGTGCAGCGATGGTTCTCCACGATTCCAATCGAATCTGGAAGGTATGGGCGAGGAGATTGTCCGCCGAAGTCTGCTTATTGACGCGACCGGCTGGAATCTTGAAATCCTGACACCGACACGTCAGCTGCAGTGGAAGCTGCTGGACATGATTGCCAATCCGGAAAGCCTGACCGAAATGCTGGCTCTGGACGAAGCTTATTCCGGATACGACAAGATCATGTGTGTGTGTCTCAGTTCAAGCGACCATCGGCTGCGCGCCCGCGTCCGTGAACTCGATGTTCAGACACAGCAATGGGGACCTTTGTCAGACCGGTCCTATGCCTCGTTGCGCGGCGTAAACACCGGCGTAACGCTGGCCATCAAAAACGCATTTATGCCGATCGCCGAAGTTGACCGGGTCATCGAAGAGACTCAGGAAAACGGCCGAAAAGCAGACAAGGTCTACCTCCGCACGCGGGCGATCCGAACCTGCCTGCGTGCCCGTCAGGTAATGAACACAGCTGAAATTCCGGGAGACGAAGTTGACAACGATCAGAACGGAATCGTCGACGATGTATTCGGATGGACCGTCGAAGCCACTGTCGGCTCCCCCGTCTGGGTACGGGAGACCGATCGCTTCCTGCCGATTATTCGCAGAACCGACCGGCAGGGTAACCTTGTCAGGCTCGACCCCATCGAATTCACCTATCTGACGATCGATAAACAGGAGAATGCGAAATCCGTGTGCTCGATTCAGTCGTACCATCGCGCTCCACTGGCCGGTCGCAAAAGTAAGCGTGCCAGAAAACTGGCGCTTGTTATTCGACCTCCCGAAAGCTCTACGACGCTTCGCTTGATTGCCCGGGACGAAGAAGGCACACCTCTGGAGGGTTATGAAGTCTGGTCGGGACACCCCGGAGCTCAGAAGGGCGAGTTCGACATGCTCGGCGAAACGGACTGGCGCGGTGAACTTGAGATTCCCCCCAGCGAGCGCGGAATGCGCCTGCTGTTTATCAAACATGGCAACCGTGCCCTGATGAAACTTCCCATGATTCCAGGTCTCTATCCGTTGCAGATTACTGCGGTGCCGGATGATGAAACAAGACTGTATGCCGAAGGTATCATTGCCGGACTATCGACTGAAATCCTGAACCTTGTCGCGCAGCGTAATGTGTACGAGACCGAGATCGATCAAGCTCTCGACAACGGTGATCAGGACCTCGCGCGGGAACTCCTCGACAAATACCAGCAGTTGCCGACGCCTCAAAGTATCAAGATCCGCCTGGCCGACGAAAGAACCAGCTTGAAGCTCCGCACATCTGATCGGCGAGAGCTTGAGTATATTGACTCCATGTTCGATACACTTTCGTCCGTACTTACGTCGAAAGTCGGTGATTCAAAGGAATCGGAAATCAGGCTGCGACTACAGGATCCGACCTACGTGCCTCCCGAAACTGAGGACGACATTTCTGACGACGAGGAACTCCAGCAACAGCCCGAACCTCAAGCGGAAGAGTCGTCTTCCTGATCGCTGAAACGCACGAAATTCGTCCGTCTGCCGGCGGGCAACAACGGACTTTCTTAATCAATCCGTCCGGTGCCTTGT
>JBCCFB010000137.1:0-16119 GCA_039029995.1 Planctomycetota bacterium | reverse complement strand
GGTAAAAAGCGAGGACGGATGGCTGAGTCTGGTTTAAGGCACCGGTTTTGAAAACCGGCGTAGGTTAACGCCTACCGGGGGTTCGAATCCCTCTCCGTCCGCTAATTTTTCTTAAAACATGAACTCCGGGGTGCCGGTCACAGAATGTGGCTGCACCCCGGAGTTTTTTGTTTCTGCCTCCGTTTGAACCCATCAAGTTCATTCACCACAAGTTCATTTGCCATGGGCGAGACTCGTCTCTGAGCGGGCAGTTTTGACGGGCAAGTGTCCGTGCCTACTCGATTCCAGCCGTTTCCATTTCATCAAGAGTCAGGTAGGCCTGATACAGGCGATTGCCTATCAGATCCTTATGCCAGATGCCGTTGGACTGCTGGTTCTTGCGTACGGTTCGTCGGTGGAACCAGTAGATCAGCGCGAATCCGGCAATTCCGATTACAAGCGCGGGCCACAGGCAATAAGGGTGGAGAACCGCATCCGCTCCGATTGCTACAGAGAGCGGAATCCACAGAAACCACCATGGAAGACCTACCAACGGACCACCAAGGAGGTATGCACCCCGAACGTTGTCAAGAATCTTTCGAACTTCAGATACCGGCTTCGAATAGTTCATCCGGGCGATGCGAGTCCACACGTGAGCACCCGCACCGATAACAACGATTCCGTAGACGTGGACAAGGAGTCCGCAAATCAACTTGTGCGGCACGTTTATGTTTGTGGCCCAGCATTGTGACCCGATGATGATGAATACGATTCCGATCAGAATCTGGATTATCTGTCCGTTGCGTAATGATCGGAGCGATTCACGGATCCGATCCAAAATGTGGCGGCGTGAGATCAGCAGGCTGGCCGCATTGGCTTGCTGGCCGACATTGAGCGACGGTACAGGAAGCCCCTGCTTGTTCGCATCGCTAATGTCCGCGTTAGGGTTGAAACTATGGTCGATGGAATGACCGGGCAACGAAGCAATCGAGTGCAAGTCTGATTTGATTTCGCTCGCGGCCTGGTACCGGCGTTGCGGCTCTTTTTCAAGCGTGCGCAAAACGACTTCGTCCAGCCTGACGTCAATGCTGACTTTCTGCGATGGCGCCTCGAAACGGCCTACGGGTAGCTCGCCGGTGAGCATTTCATAAAAGACAACGCCCAGCGAGTAGATGTCAGCTCGATGATCCACTTTGCGGGAGCCTTCGAACTGCTCGGGTGCCATATATCTTGGCGTACCGAGTACCTGATGTGTTTGCGTCAGTGCAGTAGCTGCGCTTGTACCTCCGACGATTCTAGAGAGGCCGAAATCTGCGATTTTCACGGAGCCGTCTGCAGCAACAAGGATGTTCTCGGGCTTGATGTCACGATGAACGATTCCATGGTCGTGTGCATACTGCAAAGCGTCACAAAGATGCGGCACGATGGCCAGCGCTTCTTCCGGAGCGAGTTGTCCATTCTGGACGACCTGCCGCAAAGTCGGGCCGTCAACAAACTCCATCAGAAAGTAGTAGACATCTCCGGCATTACCGAATTCGAACACGGAGACGATGTTCGGATGATTCAACCTGGCCAGCGTGCGCGCTTCGCGAGTGAACCGCAGAGCAAACTTCACGTCATGGCCGAATTCTTCAGGAAGTATCTTTAAAGCGACGACACGGTTCAGTCCTTTCTGGCGGACTTTGTAGACCGCGCCCATGCCACCGACGCCCAGAACCGAAAGGACTTCGAGAGATGGAAACAGCCGGGAAATCTCCTCGATCTCCGGAGGCTCGAAACCTCTGCCTTGTGTCCTTCCGGTGCCGAATGCGGCTTTGATGATTTGAGTCCTGTCAGGAAACCTGGAAACGTATTCCGCCTCAGCCGGAATATCTCCGTTTCGACGACGGTAGTCGATTTCAAGCGCCAGAAGTTCTGAGAGGAGCAGTTCGGCTTCGTCTGCTGACAGATCAGCGCTAAGTGCCGATTCGATCGTTTGCGGCTGATCGGTTTGCCATCGGCGCTCGAATTCTGCGCAAAGATCGTCGATTTTTTCGAGTGCTGAAATCGGTAGTTTTTTTCTACGAATCGTCATGTTCGGGGATCAATTCCTGCTGCAGTTTTTCTCTAATCAGGTGCAGACGTCGTTCGATCGTCCGCTCAGAGCACCCGAAACGTCCGGCAATTTCCGCGTTCGAGTACCCCTCTAACTTTGCACCCGCTAAATCCTGCAGCTGCCCGACACCTAAATGTGAAAAAAGTTGCTCAACGGATTCCTGCATCATCAGCACCATTTCCGCCGAGGGTTCACGCCCGATTGCCTCGACGACGGCTGATGCATCGTCGTTGTCCAGAGAATGTACGGCAACATCGCCACCTCTTCGCTGCCGCTGGTCATGCCGGCGTTTATCGATGACTTTTCGTGCTGACATCGTAAGGAGGAGGCGCCAGAGATCATCTCGATCAGCCAGATCCGGAAATCGTCCCTGCTCTGCCGCCTCGTAGAAGCTGTTGAAGACGCTCAAGACAATATCTTCTTCATCCGTTACAGCTCGGTTCTGGCCGTACAGTCTTTGCCGCACAGCACGTACAAGCCGGTCAAAATAAAGTTTCCACAGTCGATTGGCCGCCGTCGCGTCGCCGTCTTTGATCAGATTGATCCAGTGGCTGACGTTGTTTGATTCCGGCATGGCTATCTCAGTTCCAGATATATTGTGGCCAGGCTGAAGTGTGAACCCGGTATGAAACATAGTCGCATTCTACGGTTTCGCTGGTCGGATCACTGTGGAAGTGCTACCTCACCTTGCTCAATAAGGATTCGAGCGAACGTCTGAACACTTTCAGGAAATCTATGCGAAAAACACTTAAATCGTCGTTCTGAAGGACCGAGGCAACGACTTCCGATGGATTTGAAAGCGGCCACAGCCCTGCGATCAATCCAAAATGCTGCAGCATAAAATCATTCAACTCTACTTCGGAAAACTGAGGTGCGACTTTCCGGACAGCTTCGCAGAACCGCGCACACGGTTCGAGCAGCGAGTATTTGAACTCGCGTGTGAACTCTTCTGACACATTCTTTTCCAGGACCGACGAAAGCAGCGCAGTCAACTGGCAGAGCTCATGGCGATCACTCATCGTATCGGCAATCGCTGCTGCCACGTTGGACGGCGAGTGATTGCGCAGTCGCGCTAGTTTTGATTCGAGTACAGGAATCCAGTCGTTCAACTCGCGTAGGTAAAGACTGGCGAATACTTCTTCCCGGGTTTTGAAGTAGTGGTACAGACTGGCTTTGCCAAGCCCCGCGCGGGCGGCAATGTCACGCATTGAAACTGCCTGGAGTTCGCATTCGCAAAGCAGTTCGGCAGCCGAATCGAGAATACGGGCAATTCGCTCTTCCTTTTGCTCGGGATTTCTCGCACGTTGCCACGTCATCGGATCAGGTTTGCTTATTGAAGGGTGCGACTGTTGTTATTCGACTCGTGGTCGGTTATGTTTTCGCCTAGTTATGAGTTTACCTGCCGGACAACTCAGTAGCCAATCTTTGCGGCGCGGGACTTGTCCAGTGAAAAATCCGGGTCATCGGTGTAGGAAAATGATGAACAGGTTTCTACTTTTCGCAACAATATTTCTCGTTCCAGTCGGGGGTGTTCTGTTTGCCCTGCATGCTCTTCCGGGAGCAACAGGACGGCAAGACGCTGAAAACGGAGAAGCAGCTTCGTACGGTGACGAAAATTTTGACAAAATGATGGCGGTGCTGACCCATCAGAGATGCGTCAACTGCCATCCATCGGATGGAATTCCCAAGCAGGGGGATGACCGGCATCCTCACTATTTCGGGATCGAACGTGGCGAAGACAACCACGGATTCGACGCTACTCGCTGCAATACCTGTCATCAGGATGAAAACAACGAGTATTCCGGCGTGCCGGGCGCTCCTGAGTGGAGTCTTGCCCCGGAGAGTATGCGTTGGGAAGGACTCTCGCGAGCCGAGATCGCCCGCTCGATGCTTGATCCGGAACGCAATGGCGATCGGACTCACGATGAGGTGATGCATCACCTGACCGAACATGCGCTGGTGTTGTGGGCATGGGAACCGGGCGTTGATGCTGAAGGCAATCCGCGGGAGCCACCTCCTGTTCCGGTGGACGAATACATCGATGCCGTCAAGCAGTGGTTTGAGGACGGTGCCATCATACCTGACCAGTAGCGATCGTTGTTGCGGACAATACCGGCCGGAATGTTGTTTCGATGGTCGGCGATTCCTTGTTTCTCTGTAAACCTGTAGACCGAATCTGTGCTATGGAAATTTCATTCACTCTCAATGGCAATCAGGAAACCGTTGAAATCGAAGACGGACAAACTCCTCTATTGTGGGTTATCCGCGACGTACTTGGTCTCAAAGGCACCAAGTTCGGTTGCGGCAAAGCTGCTTGCGGAGCCTGCACGATCCTGATCGACGGGGACGCAGTCCGTTGTTGCTCATATGCGGTTCAGTTCGCTGAGGGTAAGGAGATCACAACCATCGAAGGGCTGGGAACTCCGGACAACCCGCATCCAGTGCAACAGGCATGGATTGAGAACGTTGTTCCGCAATGCGGGTACTGCCAGCCCGGATTCATGATGGCGACGGCAGCACTGTTGGAAAAGAATCCCGCTCCCACCAACGACGACATCAATCACAACATCATCAATATCTGTCGCTGCGGTACGTACTGTCGGATGCGCAAAGCGATTCACCGTGCAGCTGAGCTTTGTAGCCAGGACAATCGGGTTCCAGCGGAGCAGTAAAAATGACTGAAACAAAAAACAAGGCTGAAAATCGGGAACCTGAAGAACAGGCCCCGAAAAAGAAATGGTCACGTCGAAAGTTTCTTGTCCGCGGTGGACTCGGCACAATGGGCGTGCTGGCTCTGGGAACATTCCTGTTCCGCAACCCGATTCGTCGTGCAATGCTGGGCATGGTTGACACCATGGAGCCAGCCTATTTCGGCCAGGGTACCGAAGTCACACTCTGGTTTGAAGTCATTGAAACGAACAAAGTCGTCTTTCATTCCCCGAAAGTCGAAATGGGACAGGGTACGTTCACCGGTCTGGCACAGATGATCGCCGATGAGCTAGATGTCTCGATTGATCAAATCGAAGTCAAAGCAGCTGAGACTGATACCGGAGTCATTGACGGATTGAGTACCGGTGGAAGTCTTTCCGTCGGAGGTCTCTGGCAACCACTTCGAGAGTTGTCCGCGACTTTGCGCGAGATGATAAAAAATGAAGCTGCCAGTCAACTCGGAGTACCGGTAGGTGAATTGAATACTGCCGACGGAGTTGTCTCTGGTGGTGGCAAATCGAAAACGTACGCGGAAGTCGCGGCGGAAGTCAGCCAGTGGGAAGTTCCGTCAACTCCGGAACTGAGACCGACCAGTCAGTACAAACACGTCGGCAAGCCTGTGCCACGTATCGATCTTCAGCCCAAGGTTTTTGGTGACCCGATTTTTGGCATGGATGCCGAAATGCCCGATATGTTGCATGCGGCCGTCGTCCGTCCCGAGCATGTCGGCGCGAAATTCAAGAGCGCTGATACTTCAGCAGCCGAATCAATGCCCGGCGTAGTCAAAATCGTTCAAATGGAAGACTGGGTGGGAGTCGTTGCCGAGACGTTCCCTCAGGCTCTCGCCGCCAAAAGAAAAATCAAGGTCGAATGGGATGTCCCGAAGACATGGTCCGAAGACGATATTCGTGACATGTTAACCGTCGGCAAAGGCAATGAAATGATCACGCAGATGCAGGGATCAGCTTTGTCACCTGACGACGACGGTATCATCGAAATGGAGTTCACATCGCCTCTAGGCGCACACGCACAGATTGAGCCCAATGGTGCGGTTGCTTCGGTAAAAGATGGAAAAGCGACTGTGATCATCTCTACTCAGGTGATTGGTATTACGCGAAATCAGGTTGCAGAAGCACTTGGTTTTTCCGTCGAGGATGTCAACGTCGTACCGACTTATCTTGGCGGCGGATTCGGAAGAAGGCTCTCAACGCCGCACGCGATCCGTGCTGCGGTCATGTCTCGCGAGACTGGAAAGCCGGTCAAGTATTTCTTCACCCGTAAAGAGGAATTTCAGCATGACACGTTCAGGCCGCCGACCCACCATGTCATGCGCGGCAAGCTGAATAACGATGGTTTGCTCGAAGGACTTGAACATCACTATGCGTCGGGTGATGTCGCGATCAATTCGTTACTGATTCCGGGGTTTGCCAATTCAATCATCGGTGCTGATATCGGCGCGATGCGAGGCGGAAACATCCAGTACGACAAAGTGCAGAATCATCGTTCCGTTCAGTGGCATACAACGCTGCCTTTTGCCACCAGCTGGTGGCGAAGCCTGGGGCTGCTGGCGAACACATTTGCAATTGAGAGTTTTGTTGATGAAATTGCCATCAAGGCCGGTGCTGATCCGGCGGAATTCAGGCTCGCTCATCTCAGCGATGACGGCAACGCAGGACGAATCAAAGCGGTAATTAACAAGGCCGTCAAAGAATCGGGATATGTCGATGAGGTGAAAGACGGCCGTGCGATGGGGATTGCAGCCTCCATTGACTCAGGCTCACCTTGTGCGCATGTCGTTGAAGTTTCAATTGAAGACAACCGGATCAAGGTTCACAAAGTGACCTGCGTCCTCGATTGCGGACTTGTCGTAAACCCTGACCAGGTGGCAGCTCAATGTGAGGGTTGCATCATTATGGGGATCAGTGGTTCGATGCATGAAAAAATGACGCTGCGGGACGGGAAACTGTATCCAACGATTTACGGGCCGTATGACATGGCGTTGATTCGGCACGCTCCGGATGAAATCGACGTCCATTTTGTACAAGGTGCTGACAAGCCGTTGCCTGTCGGTGAACCTCCAATGGGGCCGATCGCAGCGGCCATTGGCAATGCGGTGCGCAGACTCACTGGAAACCGGATTACCGACCTCCCGATGAAACTCGCTTGAAGAGTCGAAAAGCCATGAGCGGTCAGATCAGCAAAGTTATTGAACGCGGTGTCGGTCAGCTCCGGCCGACGTCGGAGAATGTTCTCCCCTTCTATCTCGAAAAGTCCCTGGCAGGGCAACGCGTTTGCCTGGTGACTCAGTATCACGTCGATGACGCAGCACCAAGGCCGGAAGGAAGTCAGATTGCCGTCAGTGAAGACGGGGAGAGTTTCGGATTTATTACGGGAGGATGTGCCGAAGCTGCGATCAGACACGAAGCGCTGATGGCACTGACGGAGAATCGTAGCCGGTGTATCAGGATCGGTTCTGACTCACCATGGTTCGATATCAAACTCCCATGTGGAGCCGGCATCAACCTGCATTTTTCGGTAACTGATTCAACGGATTGCCTCCTGCAGGCTTGCGAGAAGATTGCTGGACGTGAGCCGGTTGCTTTGGCATTTGACGTGCATAGAGATGAGGTCAAATTGTGTTCGCCGCAGGAGGAGTTTCCATTTTTTGATGGGAGAACCTTTCGCCGGAACTATCTTCCTGTGACTCGTCTGGCTGTTTTCGGCGCCGGACCCTATGTCGGAGCGCTCAGGTCAATTGCTCGTGAGGCAGAGCTCGAAGTGATGGTCTGGTCACCGGAGATCGAAAACGATGACAACCAGCAGCAGACACTTTCGCTTAGCCGTAGAACAGAAATTAGCCCGGCTCTACTTGATTCCTGGACCGCGGCAGTGCTGCTTTTTCACGAACACGACTGGGAGCCGGGACTGCTGAAGAGTATTCTCGCGACAGAGTGCTTTTACGTCGGCGCGCTAGGTAGTCGGAAAACGCATAGAGCGCGGCTGGCGCATTTGCGAAACGCGGGTGTGAGCGAAGAAGCCTGCAATCGCATCCACGGGCCGGTTGGTCTGCAGATTTCTGCCGGGACGCCCGCGGAAATCGCCATCTCGATACTGTCTGAAATAATCTCAGACAAACGCAAAACACGGTCAGTGGGTGAAGTGTCTTCCGGGATCGCACCGTCATGAGACCGACTGTGAGTCTCGCCTCTGTTGTTCTGGCCGCCGGCGCATCGACCCGTTTTGGCAGCAAGAACAAGCTTCACGCGAACGTGGAGGGAATTCACCTCGTCGAGCGCGTCGTCAGGACAGTCGCATCGTTTGAGTTTTCACGAAATTTGCTCGTCGTCGCGCCTGGTGACAGGCTGACCATGCAAATCGGGAAAGAAAACAACTTCAATGTTGTGGTCAATCCAGATTCGCGCCATGGACTCGGTACTTCGTTGTCCACGGCCGTCAGTGAATTGGATGCAGGACCGGAAGTAGACGGCTGTGCAATATTTCTCGGTGATATGCCGTTCTTGAAATATGAGTCAATCTCCGCCGTCATACGGCGATTCAAAGAGACCGGTACCACCAGAATCGTCCGCCCGACTTTCATGGGAGTTGCAGGTCACCCCGTGATTTTCCCTGCATCTTTTCAAAGCAATCTCAGGGGCCTCAAGGGCGAAGAAGGGGCGGCACAACTTATCCGGGAAAACATTGATGATGTCGAGTTTCTGGATGTCGATGACGATGGCGTTGTTCGCGATATCGATGTGACTTCCGATCTTGAATAGCAAAGTGTTTCGCGAGAATTTTCCGCTGATGGGAGCATGCTGCATCATATATGGGCTGTTCAACGGCCTTGAAACAGGAGATTTGTTGGACTTTCCTGGATCGGTGTAACATCTTGTTTTTGCAACACTGGCATTATCAATCTGTGCTCAATTCTCAAAGTTGTAATGGCCTTCGGGAATATTCGATTCTCTTGTTTGAAGGTGACAATACGATGAGTGATGAGCAGTTCTTAACTGCCACTTTCCGCGCAAGATCCTACGAACGCATAGACTGAACAGTTGCAGCGAGGAGTCGTTAATCCTCTTCCATTGCCATGATCCACTGCCGGATGAGTTCAAGCCCTTCTTCGTGAACCAGCGATTTACCGAACTCGGGCATGATCTCACCCGGTTTGGTGGTGCGCATCCTGTGCTCAAGAATTGACTCGTCGGGTTTGCCCGGGACGATTCCATACAACCGGCCTCCTGTTCCCTGCCCTGCGGCTACCGGTGTCTTGAAAGTGCCAAGATGATACGGCTCGGTTTCTTCGACGTTCAGATGAAGCCCTGAACTTCTTGCCGGCCCTTCAGGATTGTGGCAATGGGCGCAATTAACATCGAGATAGGCTCTGGCCCGCTCGTTCAGCGTGAACGACTCGTCGTCCCAGACAGCAAGAGTCGGGATCTCATCTACGCCGGGCATTCCTTTCAGAATGCCTGAATTGCTCCACTGGACCAGTTGGTTCTCGCCACCTGATTCGGTTTCGATTTCACGATTCAGGTTGTAGGCTCTTGGCCCGATCGGTTGCATTGTCAGGTCTGGAGTGTGGCAACGTTTGCAGTCGTTCAAGTTCGGCACGACATAATTGGTATCACGAAGTTCGCCGTCTTGATGAGTCCATGACACAGTTGTGGTTTCGCCTGCGATTGAGATTTCGGCGTCTGTATGTTCCTCGTTCCAGACATACGATACGCCCACCCAGCCATCGCCGGTCAATTCAAGAATTCGTGTCTCAATCAGGTCGCGGGTTGATCCGGAATCACTTAAGTCTTCGGGGTAGTAAAAAGTCTTGGCGATTACGGTGCCGACGGGAAAATCGAGTGGTCCGGACGAGGTATAAGTTGCCGCTGTGCCATCCGGTAGTTTGATCAGCCTCTGTTTGCTCGAGTAATCCGAAAACAAGGGAGTGTTCAGCTGATATTCGATAACGCCACTGGCCGGAGTGAGGTTTGCGGCAGGTCCCTCGTACAGCCCGTATTCGGAAAGACTGGCCGGAAAAATATCAAGTGGCGAGATTCGCTCCAACGTTGGCTCTCCACTATCGACCACCGCAACGTCCGGCTGGTTCGAATCACAGCCAGAGAAGAACCATCCCGCAATCAATGCACAGGCAAAGACCGGGAATGCAATTCTGATTCGACTTCCAGGTGGATTCTGCGGCAACTTTACTCAACTCCGGGGATAGAGACCGCGCTGATGGGAGCAAGCGATCCGGAATGTTGACCAAGATCCATACTGATTTGCGGCTCTTCGCCGAGCATCATTCGACCGAGGTCAAGGTTCACGAAACTTGCCTCACCGTTGTCTTTGATCGAAAAGCCCATGTCTGCGGGTAGGGCTCCGTCAACAAGTTTGGCAGCATCAACGATTCCGTCAAAAACAATATCGGGAAGACGCTGTCCGGTCGCTTCAGTAAAGGCAACTAGAAACTCGCCTTCGGCTTTTGTGCCACCGGAATAGAAATCGTTATCGTGAATGCTGATCGCTTCGCAATAGGGGTCATATTCCTCGTCATTGTATTCCCGTCGGGAAACAAGGAAGCTGACGATCAGGCAGCCGGCGCCATGGTTCTCCCCGAAACTGTTGCCAAAAACCTCGACGTTGTCATTTGCCATCAACATAACACCGGTTCCAGACGGGACAGTGGAAACGATAGCCCCGTCTTTCGCAAAGTTGGGATGGTTGTTGTTGTTGATCTCGTTGTTGAATACCCGACATCCGGAGCCGTTCTTCACTGTTAATCCGGGCAGTGAGAAGACAAGTATTCCGGCCGTGTTCTGGCTGGCATTGTTATCGTAAACATCGGCACCGATACAATTTTCTATTTCGATTCCGGCAACATTGAGATCAGCGTGGCAGTTGCGGACGATCACCTGTTTCGATTGTCCGACATAAATTCCTGCATCTGAAGCGCCCGAAGCCAGGCACTCATCTATCAGCACGTTTGCGCAAAGTACGGGGTACAGGCCGTAGGCACCGTTGTCGGTGGACGGGCCTCCGGACCACCACGCTCGCACGCGTTGAATCGTCACTCCATCGCAGTCCTGCAACTTGATCGCATCGCCGGGAGTGTTTTCGATCGTTAGATCTTCAATACAAAAGTCGTTCGCGGTAACTTTCAATCCTTCACCACCCTGCCCTGCGTCCATCGACTCGAAATTCAAGATAGTTTCGTCGATACCGTTTCCGCGAACAGTAATGTCATTGATTCCATCGAGTGAGAGAGTTCCATCGAATTCAAATGTCCCCGCAGCGAATTCAATCACATCTCCCGGTTGAGCGAGGATCATTGCCTCCTGAGCCTGCTTGCGGGCATCCGGCCCGGGCGAAATAACCACGGTTGCTTGAGGCTTCGTTTCCGGCTGATCCTCACCGGCCACAGGATTCGACGCAGGATCTTCAGAATTCGAGCAACCTCCGAACGACAGAGCAACGACAAATGCGAAGAAGAGGCCTGCCGCCTTGCTGTGATAGAGAGTCATCGCTGTTTCCACTTAATCAGAACCTAATCCCGCGGTGCCGATACCTGCGCCGCAGTTGTGACAACCAGAAGCTAAAAAAATACGTCGCTGAATTCCAGCGACGTATTTGATTTTTTTGTTCTCGACAGGGCTTACCTAGTCGAGAGAGACGACTTCGCCGCTGCGGATGGTCGAGAGACCCTGCAAAACGGCCAGATCGATATTCTCACGGATGTACTGGACCGAACCGTCACCCATCGAGAAGTTACAGCCACCCGGGTGGTCCGAACGGAAACCACTTACGGTGTCGTTGTCGGTGCCATCATCAGGGCCGTTGAAGCCGCCGTCGTCGACAAGCGTCTCGGTAATGGGGTTTTTGTTGATCGGATCAGCCGTTGTTCCGAAGATTCCAGTGCGGGGTGGAAGGCCCTGGCTCTGGAATACTGTGCTGTTGGGCTGAGGGATAATCCATGCCTGGAACGCGATAACTTCCGAGCCGGAATTGTTTGTTGCGATCGGAGAAACTGAACCCTGACCGCCGGTTGCCACACGCCAGTCTCCTCCGGTGGCACCTTCGCCAAGACAGAGCGTATTGCTTGATCCGTCACGCAGATCGTTGTAGCCGATTTCAATTCCGAGATCGAACATGCCGCGATCGGTCATCGTTTGTGGGACGTTGCTCCAGTGGTGGTTCGGGCCCTTGGAGAGAATGTAGCTGGTGGCTCCGAAAGTTCCGCCAATCGGAAGTCCCAGTGCGTTTGCAAGGGCTTCAAAGTCCGGATCGTAAACCGGATTGTTGCCTGCGGTGGACGGACAGAAATAGGTTTCGACCGGCGTACTTGCGACTGCCGCTGACTGCTGTTCCCACGGTACGTCAAAATTGATCAGGTTCTGCAGGTTTTCCTGTTCAATGTGCGGCAGCGTCGTTGCAAATGCGCTTTGGAAGAGATTGGTGTTGGGCAATGCGGTTCCAAATTCCGCAACCGATCCGGAAGGAAAGGCTTCAAACGCACTTTCGTAGTTGATCATCGCCAGAGTGATCTGTCGGATGTTGTTTGAGCACGTTGTCCGTCGTGCGGCTTCGCGCACTTGCTGGACGGCCGGCAGAAGCATGCCGATTAAGATGCCGATGATCGCAATTACGACCAGCAACTCGACAAGGGTGAACCCGTTTCTAGTACGTTTCATCCCGTTCCTCCTATTAACGAATAATTGCCCGAGGCAGGGTTAGAAATCAAAACCGGTTTCAAGCCGATCAGGTCGCGAAACCGGTTTCGGTGAGTGTTTTCCAGCCAATATAGCCGTCCCGGCCCCCGATATAAAACAACTAAGGCGTATCGAATTGCATTCAATAGTTGGTTTGACCATCTAATTGCGCTGAGACTGCCCTCGTGTAATTCATCAGAGCGGTATTGGAAGAAAATCCTGCCTTAAATGTTTGCGGCATTATTGAATGAAACGAAGGTGTTTCAAACCGTAAAGGAACAACGCGAGTCCGATCATTCCAATGATCACCTTGCCGAGGATGGCCGCGAACAGGTCGTCGATGAGATCGTTTAGTGAAACAACCGCGCCACGCTACCCCGGAAACAAGGCAACGAAAATGAAAGAGCCGGATAGCACGAAAAGGCAGCCGCGAACGAACTCAGCACAACGAACTGCCGGTGAAGCGCTGCGTCCGGGTGGTTTCCCAGAATCAAGCCGCAGTCGCGTTTCGTTCTTCCGTGACTTTGTTTCTGCTTTCGCAGCCTTCTTCAGCCTTTTTGCCTCGGCTTTGCCGACTTTTTTTGAGAAGACATCAAGACATCCGGTGACGTGGCAATAACTGACTCTAGTCGTTATTCGAAAGCCGTTCACCATATTGGATTACGCAAGACGCTTTTTGATAATTTCAAGATGATGAGTGATGTGGCCGACCAGGCAATACGCCAGCGCGCGAACCGTCATCTCGTTTCCATCTGCTTCTGCCCGGCTGTCCCAGGCATCAGGCTTAAGGCGGACAAAGAAACAGATGTTTGCGTGACGTGAATGCACTAGCTCGTCTGTCAGAAATTTAAGAGAAGGCGACTCGTAGTCCGTATTATCAACCCAGTCGTTCTGCTCCATGCCGGGGATCGGCCGCACGTCACCTGAGCCGAATCTCAACGCGCGGTATCCGAATACTCTTTCGACGTCGATCAGATGTCCAACGACCTGTTTGATCGTCCATGTATACGGTTCATGTAGCACACATGCATCATCTTCTTCGATCCCGTCAAGAACGGTTCGGAACTCTTCGATTTGATTTAGAAGGTGCTCACGTATGTCACCGTCAGGCACGCGATTGATGTAGAGGCTATAGTACTCAGCGTGCTCGGAAGCATCAGGGCGGCTGATCATAAATTCGGTGCTCATGAGACTCGCTTTCAAATGGGATTCGCAATCGCGGTATTTTATCCGATTCGTTTTCGGTGAGTCACTGGTGCTGGCGTCTAGTGTCAAACTTTACCGTTTGTCACGGTCAGACTGGTCGAACTGGTCAACTGTGAGTCTTCGAATTGGAACGACGATACTAGATGAGACGGTATTTTGTTCTCATTTGCACCGATCTCGAATGTCGCAAAGACTGATCTTTCTGGTTTGCTTACTCCTTTTGTCAGCTGTCGGCTGCCGGTCATCGCGGCCTGCGCCGGTCCAATTTGACAATCAATCACTGGACCGTGTCAGCCACGCATCTTTCAATCAGATTGACGTTTCACAAGGTAACGACCTCGAGCTCGCGGGTGAGTACTCAGTTGAGCAGTTGGTTGAGATTGCCATGGGCGACAATCCGGGGATCGCAGCGGCAAGATTCGCAGCCGACGCCGCCCGGCACCGCGCTCCGCAGGAGTTCGCTCTTCCTGACCCCGTTTTGAATACGACAACCTATCTGGCTCCGGTTCAGACGGCCGCGGGCGAACAGGATTTTGCACTTGGCATCAGCCAGAAGTATGTCGATTCACGCCGCAGAAATACCCGTGCGGCGATGGCCGGCGAAGAATATGCTGCCGCACGGGCAGAGGTGGTTGCGGCTGAATTGAGTGTTGCCGAACGGGTTCGCGTAACCTGCTTCAGGATTCTCGCGGTCCGCGAGTTCAGAGAAATCACCCGGATGGATCTTGAACAACTAGAGCAGATCAGAGACGTCGCGATGAGGCGTTATGAAGTCGATACGAACGTCTCGCAAAAAGACGTCCTCGCGATACAGCTTGAACAATCATCGTTGACTAACAGACTGATCGAGCTCGACGAACAGGAGGCCCGTCACAAGGCGACTCTGGCGCGTCTGGTCAGTTCCAGACTGCCGGACTTAATCGAGGTGTCCGGCGGGATGGCGGAGCCGTCCTTCTCTGCGATTGATTTTGAAGAACTTACCGCAGTCGCGCTTCAGATGAGACCGGAACTGCAGAGTCAGATTGCCCGGGTGCGGCGTGACCGCAAAGCCATTTGCCTCGCGAGATTAAGTGGCCGGCCTGACATGACCGTGGGGCTGAACTGGATTGCCACCTCGACAGATGGAATCAGCCCGGTTGCCAATGGCGAAGACGCATTGTTGCTAGGGGTAGGATTTAACCTGCCCGTCAGGCGTGATCGAATTCAAGGCGCCGTTTGTGAGGCCACTTCCAGAAGCCTTGCATCGCAGGCACGACTCGAAAATACGCAGGATGAAATCACAAGCGAAATCTTCGATGCGATATCCACCGCTGACAGCGCACGTGAGATGCTGCTGCTACTTGATGAGGAAATGGTTCCGACGGCGGAACGGATATTCAACCTCTCGATTAACGAATACGCCGAAGGGGAGACTGACTACGTCCAGCTGATCGAGAACTGGCGCGCTTTGCTGCGATACCGTACGACAAGGATCCGGCTTCTCTCGGAATACAATATTTCGATAGCCGCTCTTTCGAAAGCGGTGGGCTCTCTTGAGCCCTTGCAGGACTTGCAAACGAATTCTCACACAAGCGAGTCACAGGACTTCGAAGATTGGGAGGGGCCTGCAAACGATTCGCCTGCCGGAGCTGCAGAGGACGCGTCAATGGAGCTGCCTCCGGAACCCAATGAACCATCCTTCCCTGAAGTTCCCGCCGGCACAATTGAAAGACTGGCCAGCTATGAATCGGTCGAACAGGTGGAACCCGAGGCGGACAACGGCGATAAATCGCACATCGAACAGGATGTAAACGTTTTAGAAGCGGCGCCGCAGTGGACCACTCCTGCGGCCGTAACCGGGGAAGCTGGAAACTGAGTATCCACGATGGAATTGTCAGTTTCCGATAATCGGAAGCAACTCAAAGGAGTCTACTTTGAATCTTCCATCTATCACGCTGCCGGAAACCCTGGCTTCGCGAACACAGTTGCAAAAGCCGTCTTCCGCATTGGCGTCGCCATGGTCAGCAATCGTTGTTCCATCGACGAAGTAACTCTGCCCTCTGATCCGGACTGCAAGATCGCATCCGTCGCCCGCCATCCCGAACTGTGATTGCCCGCAGGCGGCTTCAACAACAACATCATTGGCGACGACAGTAGCGTTCTCACCGGATTCCACAGGTTCGCTGCTGCAGCCTGCGACCATTGAGATCACTACCAGCGCTGAAATTCCGTTGACGAGTAATCTGGTAATTCGATTCATGACAATTCGTTTGCGGTTGAATTCTGAAAAACGTAACTGAAAGTAACAGGGGCTCTTTCATCTGACGCCTGAGCAGCAGTCGAGTTCCTTCATCTTGCTGTGTCAGCCAGGCAGGAATTTTACGAGTATTTGCGGACTGCATTCCGATTTTCACAGACTGGCGGGAGTTTAGCAAAATGGCCTGACAG
>JBCCFB010000136.1:0-16589 GCA_039029995.1 Planctomycetota bacterium | reverse complement strand
GGACCAACGACTCACGGACCAACGACTCACGGACCAACGACTCACGGACCAACGACTCACGGACCAACGACTCTCGGACCAACGACTCTCGGACCAACGACTCTCGGACCAACGACTCACGGACCAACGACTCGTGGAACGGCAAACCGTCAACGGCTGCGGGAGTCCATTGACTACCTGACGGCGCACGAAAAAAGCCGCTCTCGACGAAGAAAGCGGCTTCCAATTTATCGTGCAGATTTATCGTGCAGAAACTAATCGCTGTTCAATTCAATGGTCGCGTCGGAGGTACCATCCTCTCCGACTTCGAATTCAATTAACCGCGAATCAAAGTATTTTTGCGGAATTACGGTCTCATCACGACGTTTCTCCAACTGCTGTAATCGCGCATTGGCAGCGTCCAGAGCCTCCTGATCACCGGAGGACCGAGCCTCGTCGATCATTGCGTACACCTCTTCCATCGCCTCTTCACTGAAGTCGCTCCCTGTCCTTTCGAAAGAGACACGGTGGACTCCGATGATTGCACCATCTTTACCGTCACGGCACTTCAACACGAACTCACCGTTGGCATCGGTTATCGCAGTTGAAAACGGACCAGGCGCGAGATCGTCTTCAGAGCCTTTCGGCATGAAGACGATTTTCACGTCGGCCACGGGTGTTTCTCCATCCAGAACGACTCTTCCGGACACAGGTACGACGGTATAGTCTTCTGAGGAGCAACCCGCGAACAGCAGAGCGCATCCGAGAACTAACAGTAGTCGATTAGGAAATTGTTTCGACTGCATTGCTCGTCTAGAACCCTGAAACTACTGCACCGTCTGCACGCATGGAAATATCCTCGAGTGCCGTGATGTCAGTATTGTCGTTGAGGAATTGAACTGAAGCGTCAGTCAATGCGACGTTTGCTCCAGCCGGATGCGAACTCGATGCAACACCTCGTCCCCAGTGAGGGCCGTTAACAGCATGATCCGTCCCGCCGGTACGCCCCATACATGAGAATCCCGGGCGAATCGTTGTGTTGTCCAGGTGCGAAATGTTAAAGCGGTTGAAACGCCCCATCCAGATTGCGCCCTGATTGGCAAATCCGTCGCTTGTTAGCGTAATGTCTTCAATCTCTCCTCGACGTTCACCCAACAGAACTACGTTGCTGGAGCCATCTGAGCAATCTTCGAAGGAAGTCGAAATGTTCATCATAAACATGCCGCGCCATTCGTGGTTCGGACCGTAGACAGTCGTTGTCGAATACGATTCCCAGATCTTCCCGGCGTTGGCAACGTAGTTTGATTTGCCGTAGAAGCCGAGCGTTGTATCCTCGGTGTACATCTGATTCTGATCCGGTTCAGCATCCGTCGGACACATATAGACTGGAATTGTGAAAGAACCGATCGGACGCCCGTTTGCATCGACCTGGTCCAGCCCGAACTGTTCGTAAAGGCCGTTTGTTCTGGAGATTCCTGAGACCTCAATCAGTTCCAGCAGGTTTTTCTGTTCCAGTTGCGGGAGGATGAAAGCTCCCCATCCCCAGTAGTTACCAAGTCCGCGCCATCCGTACGGTGTATACAGTGGCTCGCCAAATTGATGTGTTGAGTTGCCCCAGCCGCTGAATCCGGCAGGAAACTCGCTGAAGGTGCTTTGATAGTTGTGCATAGCAATTGCCTGCTGGCGCAGGTTGTTCATGCACGTTGTACGACGCGCTGCTTCACGAACCTGTTGAACTGCCGGTAACAGCATTCCAATCAGAATTCCGATGATGGCGATCACCACCAGCAATTCGACAAGCGTAAAACCAAGGGAGCGCTTTTGTCTCATCGCGAGCTCCTTTTGAAAGAACGAATACGGAAAGATAATAATTGTGGGAAGGCTTGAAATCGTTTTCAGATCAGCCCATGTCTATGCTATCGCAAAACCGTGAAAACTACCATTTCGGTTATAAAAATCCGCAGAAAGTTAAATTCAAGGGCGGTCAAAACTACCTAGACCACCTGAAACCGGCCAATCCATCAAATAATCCGCCTGGAATCGGCTTTCTTCGAAATCGCAATGCTTCCACGCGCTCAGTCAGATATCAACTCAAAGTCAAAAGCGTTTTCGCCATCCGATTCGACGATTGCACGAAGTTCGCTGGTCGGTCCCTGATATCGGGAAGGAACCGATGCCCCGGTGCCGGCGTTTTCCGACGCTCCGTCTTCCATTCCTTGAGGCCCGTTTGCGAACTCAGAACTGGTTGAAATCATGACGACAAATTTTCCTTCGGGACATCCTTCGGTGTCGCGAAACAGGAGCTTGTAATTTCCTGCGGAGTCGGTAAATCCGATCGCCCCGCGGTTCTTAACTTCCGAACCTGGCTCAGGACGAAACTCAACGGTTGCGTTTTCCAACGGCTTGCCATCGAGCGACACGTTACCTGAAACCGAATGCAGCTCGACTCCGTAGTCTTTGCCGCAACCGGCCGTAATCGTGCAAAGAGCAACCATAAGAAAAATGGTCGCAACATGGACTCGAGGAAAACTGAATTTTTGAATCAACATCATAAGCTAAAAGGCGCCAGAGACGATTTGCCCGTCGGCTATTGCGAGCAGTTGCTGATACGTTCCCTGCACCGTCCAGTATCGGGTTGTGTGTTCGATATTCTCGGAGATGAAGTGAGTGGAGCCATCCGCAAATGCGAATGTGGTTCCGCCCGGATGAAAACTTGATGCTCCACGACTTTTTTCCCAGTAGTTGAAGTCGTTGATGAAAGCAGCTCCAGTGAAAGAAACATCTGCCATTCCGCGCCATGCTCCGTAATTGGAGCCGTCACTGTCATGACCGAGTCCGCGCGAACCGTAGATTGCGGAAGCACCGGGCCGGTACTGCTGGATACTTGCCGGCGTCGAAGGATTCAAAAACCCGTTGTCGTAGACGCGCTCACCCAGCAGGATTGTGCTGGACAGCCCGTCTGAAATGTCGTCGATTTTTGTTCCCGCTTCTCCCGTAAACGGGCCGTTCAACTCTTCATGCGGATCGATCGAGCCACTTCCATCGACATCGACTGACGTCCACATCGGTCGGCTATGATTGTTGTTAGCGACATAGTTTGATGTCGCGATGTCGTATCGAATTCCGCTGTCACTGAAAGGCCGTCGAAACTCGCTCAGTTTGGGGGCCGTGTCAGTCGGACAAAGAAAAATATCGATTGGCTGAGCGATTGCGACTCCGACTGCTGGATCCTCATCAAGCCTTTCCGCGAGGGAGCCGCTGAAGGGAGCAAGTATCTCGTAAGTATTCTCCTGCTCGATTTGAGGAAGGATGAAGGTGCCCCAGCTCCATAGACCATCCATGTTGTCATTTACCACCGGCAGTGCGCGATCATTTCGGATGCCCGGCGGCAAACGTTCGAACGTGGATTCGTAATTCAGCATTCCGTTGGTCAGTTGCCGCAGGCTGTTCGCGCAGGTAGTGCGTCGCGCCGATTCACGAACCTGCTGAACTGCAGGAAGCAGCATTCCGACGAGGATTCCAATGATCGCAATGACAACGAGAAGTTCTACCAGTGTGAATGCCGGTCTCGAATACCGGCGCATGACTGATATGCTCATGACTAAATGCTCTCAAATGAGCATCGTTACCTAGCACGGTAAATTACCGCTATCCGGGGGCACGATGCGGTTTAAGGGGGAGGAGGCGCCGTCATACTAACGGCAGGGGATTTAAAACTATACCACATAGAGTGATGCGGAACGGAAAAAACTCAGTTGCTAGTTACGTCCGGTGCTGTTCGTTCTTCCCGCAAGTTCAACACAACAAATCTGCTCACGTACGCGAATCAGCAGCAGTTCACCGGAAATTGCCGGATGAGAAATGATATCGGCCCCCTGGAATTCGCTATTTCGACTCACCACCTGTATACCCTCGTCATCGGTTTCCATCAGCAGAATAATTCCGGACTGGGAAACAACGAGCACTTTCGATTCGCCATCGGAAACGATTGAGCAATAGTCAAGGAACTCACGCCCTTTGAGTTCATCTGCCAGACTGAGATCAAAACTATCGATTTTGAAAAAGCCGCTGTCCACACCACAGATAGCTTCGCCAACCACGACAGGTGTGTGAGTGTCAGGTGACAGTTGTGGAAACGTCGCCACGGGCGCACTGATAATGGTTCCGTCTTCATTAAATTCAAACAGCCGCGAGCCATTGTTCTCTGTCGTCAGGAACAACCCCCGTTCAACTAGAATCGGGGTGGGAACATTAAAGTCGCCTTCGCTTTCAGGTGCCAGCTCCCACAACCTGTTACCCGACAGGTCCCAACCGCCAACGGTGGTCGCGTCGTAGCCGATCAACTGCTGCGTTCCTTTTACGTCAGCCAGTACGAATGACGAATATCCGGGAGGCCGCCCGTCAACCTGCCACACGATCTCGCCGGTTTCGAGGTCGAACGCAACTAGAGATGCCTCGGGAGTTCCTGGTTGCCCCAGTACCAGACGTCGTGCTACGGAATCCACCGTTGTTTCAAAAATCAATGGAGTACCACTGAAGCCCCAGATCGGGACCTCTGCACCGAATTCAATCTGGTAGTCGATCTGCCAGACGATTTCACCGCCCTCCAGATCAACGACAGTCAACTGCCCGAATGCTCCGAGCAGAACTACGAATTCACCGGCGATCATCGGAGTTGCCCGAGGCGAATTCCCATAGTCGAGATTCTCGCCGAACGTCGGATAGATCAATTGCCAGCGTTCAGAACCGTCTGACAGATCGATGCACGTAAATACATCCGAGGTATCTGTAATATCGCGGGAACCTGCAATGACGTAATTCCGCGTGGCGCAAATGCCACCGATACCTTCCGATGGAAGGTCGAAAGACCAGGCAAGCTTTAAGTCTTCTTGAAGACTATCAGGAAGCCAGTCACAAATACCGTCCCGCCTCGCTCCCCTCCAGCCGGGCCAGTTCTGTTCTGATTCACCAGTTAACGGCTGCTTTTTTTTTGATCGTTTTCAACTGCAACCGACTCACCAACGGTCGACTCACCAGCCGTCCCCCCGGCACCCGACGCGGTGGGCTCGCCGTCAGCTTCACCATCCGGTACGCCTTCATAAGGCAGGAAGCCTTCTGCGGTTTCCAGAGCCGTAAGGATCTTCTCTTCGGCTCCGGCGGCGAGAAGTGCTTCACTTATCGAGGCCTGGATGTCTGCCGGTAATTGCTCATTCAAAAATACAGATACGAACGGCACCTCGTCCGATATGCCAATCACTTTGAGGTCCCCTTGTTCGATTGTGCCACAGCCCGAAAGCAGCGGTTCGGCATAGCTTGAAATCACCGCTGCAGCTCGAACTTCCTCGTCAAGCTCCATCAGCTTCATCGCGGCCTCGCTGCATGCGCCGCTGATTTCAGGATCTGCCTGCAATTCAATTCCAGCGTCAAGCAGAAGTTTTCTCGGCGCCGAAAACTTCTCATCACAATCTTCCGGCCCGAAAAAGATCCGGTATCCCTGCAGGTCACTCACGGTAACAGCGGCATCAGAACTACGTACGACTATCAGGCCGGTCTGCATCACCGAGCCGTCGCTTCCGGTCAGCTGCGCTACAGGGGACAAAGCGATTTCAAGATCGCTGGCGTTGTGCATTACGACGGAATGCTTGCCAATAACAATGTCCGCAGTCTTGTCACGCTCCTCAAGGGCAGCCTGAATGGACTCACCCCAGAAAACATCGACTTGTCGCTGAAGCCGGTCGGTCAGATATTCTCCGAGTACTTCGTATTTTCGCTGCGCGTAACCTTCGACACAGTCGCAGGCGAGGCGGTCACACAATGGGTCCATCACAACGATCGTCAAAGCTTCCGGAGATTCCCCCGAAGTAACCGTCTGTTGAGCCGGCAGCATCTCCGTTTGCGCAAAGAACGACATCGTTACGGACACGACAGTGATGAACAGGAAACGGAACTCAAACATAATTCACCTGACAGATACGCGAATTCAATTCAGGGCAGACGACGATCGCGGCCAAGTCCGCTTACTCGTTTTCTGCGTCTTTCAACTCGCGGACGCAGATTTCATGCGGCCCGGCGTTTTGCACGTAATAGCGATCACGCACTTGATCAAAGCCGATAGCAACATGTTTGCAGCCGCCGCCAAGGCTTGCTTCGCCGACATACTGAATCAGTTCACCGTCAGCATCGTACCGCTTGATCTTTCCTAAGCTTGATTCAGCGGTCAGCACTTCGCCGTCCGGACAGCAAATCACGTTCATCGGATTACAGCAGCCACCGAACCCCTGATTTTCACCACTCAACTTGGCTCCGAATCGCTGCACCTCGTCCCCATCGCGGTCATAAACACCGACGTTGAACTTGCAGTTTTCAGCGATGTAAATCCGGTCATCCATTGCGTGAATGTCCATCTGCCCGCAACACCCTCGCAGACTATTAACAACTTGTTCCGCGTCTTCAAGCGTATGGGTCATCCGGTATACCTCGTAACCCGAACCGCTTCGTGCTGCGGTTGAAACGAACACGTCACGTTCAGTAACGGCGATTGTTGTTATGCTGCCTTTTGACTGCAAACGAAGTTCGATCATCTGCTCGTTGATTTCTGCTTGCTGGTCCGTCATGCGTTCATAGGCTTCCAGCCTTCTTTCCAATGAGTCGAGTTTGCGTTGCTCGGTTCGGCTCAGCTCACCTTCAGATTCCTGCTCCGCCAGTAGCTCGTCGATTTGAGCTTGCGTAGCATCGATTTGCGATTGGATACTTTCCCGCTGCCTTTCCATCATCGCTTCCGCTTCCGCCATCGCCTCCGCTTTAAGCTCTTCGAAATCAACTCCTTCAAGATTCGGGGCACCGGTCGTCAATAGAATCTCGCCTTCCGGATTCATCTTGCACAACGTGCCCATGCCTCCGACGAACATGTTGCCGCTGGAATCAAGATCAATTGCCGTCGGTGAAAACGGCAATCCGAATTGCTCTACCAGTTCGTATTCAGGCGAGTAGACCTGAACGTAGCCCTCGAACTCTGCTGAGCTACCGCCAGTGACACATGCGAACAACCGGCCGTCATCGCTCAGGCGGAACGTACTCATCTGCGCTGGTCTTCCGTCAACCTCCGGTCGGAATGCAAAGGTCTGGTGATGCGTGCTATTCAGACTTTCATTACTGACCTCTTCATCTAAAGAGCGAGCGGCAACGGTCGATACGAGGGAAGCATCCTCTAACGTATGACCGGTTGCGCGGGCCTGCAGTAAAGACTGACCTACTTGTGCTGGCAAAGATGCCGGAAGTACTAAAGCCACAACAATGGCACTGGCCACAAACCTAAACGTCAACATGATATTCCTCAGTCAGGCGCTTTATTAAAAGTCTTTTCTTAACCGGTACGTTACCGGATTGTAGTACCACAACAGCAATTTACCAAACCAATTCGAACTCTCGCTTACGAGTCGATGAGGTGGTCCTGAGTTCCATCTGAATTCTCTGAAATTCAACGAAAACTGCCGGTTCGCGGTGCTCTATTTCGAAAATGATGCTGTCTGACATTTCCTTTCAGAGCAGCTACACGGTTTCAACGAAGAGTCCGGCGGTGCTTGTTCAATACGCCAACAGATTCAATACGCCAACAGATTCAATACGCCAACAGATTCAAATGGGCTAACAGATCTATTGCTCCAAATAGATTAATGCACCCCGGAGTCGATGCGCCCCCGGAGTCAACACCCCCGGAGTCAACAATGGTGCTGCGGAAGCTCCGGCAGTTCAGCAAGCAGGTGCCATTTCCGAGGGTTTGCCCTATCAAAAAACTTGAATGATGCATGTCGAGATAGGGCAATCTAGGTTTTGTTGACCGTCTGCCTCAAATGCGAGGACAACGGCCCTGCTTCATCATTGCACCCACGATTCCACCCAACTTCCAGACTGCACTTTCCAATGAATACGGCAATCGGAACCGACCTGACGATTGAATGTTGTGTCAATACTCGCGCCCTGCCGACATTGCCGGCAACGGCATTCCGGCTACTCGAGCTTGCCAGACAGGATTCACCTTCGACGGATGAAATCGCAGCCCTCGTTCGTTTGGACCCTGCAATCGCAGACCGTTTAATGACAACCGCCAATTCGGCGTTACTCGCATTTCGCCCTAAAGTCGAAACCATAGAAGATGCGGTTAACAAGCTCGGTATGAACATGCTTCGCACGATCATGCTCAGCTTCTATCTTGTACGACACCAGTTTCCAGGAAAAAACCTGGAACCCGTCCTTCAAAAGCACTGGCGTAGCTCCCTTACTCAGGCCGTTCTTGCCGAGTTGATCGCCGGGCAAGTCGATCAGGACCCTGCCACCTGCTTCCTTGCCGGCATGATGCAGGATATCGGCATCCTTGGCATGCTCAATGAGAAACCCGATGTATACGTTGAACAGGTATTGGGAATGCGGGACTTCCCCGATGTTGCAGCTGCCGAGGCAAGCCTTTTCGGTTTCAGCCATGCCGAGGTGTCTGTTGAGATTGTCCGCAAATGGGGACTTTCCTCCCAGTTTGAGGAAGCCATTCTGAATCATCACGCACAGTTCACTCCAATCCACGATGAAAACTCCCTGACTTCGGTCGCTCATGCGGCCAGCCTTGGAGCCCTGGCCATCCTGTCAGAGAACAAAATTGACAGGCTGGATCGGATGAACTCGTGGATCAACTATCTGGACACGTACTTTTCTCTCAACCACGCGCAGATTGAGGAAATAATCGCGGATACCGAAACCCTGGTCGGCAGCTATGCGGCTCTGTTTCAGTTTGACATCGGGCAGCCCGTTGATGAAGAGCGGACCGTCGCAGACGCCAAGTCTGTACTTCAGACACTTGCTCATCAATCGCAGTTGCAACTCGAAAACAATCGTCGCGAGAAGTGCACCCAACCATCGGAAAGTGCGATCTACAGGGATCCGTTGTCAGGTCTGCTGAACCGTAGATATTTGAACGAGTTCATGTGTGACTTACTTGAAGAATCTGTTCGTTCAGGCGGGACGCTTGCAATCCTGTTCATCGATCTTGATGACTTCAAAGAAGTGAATGATTCCCTGGGGCACCGCTGTGGCGATGAAGTCATCGTGCATGTTGCAAAGTGGCTTCACAAGTCAATTCGCAGAAACGACGTGGCTGTCAGAATCGGAGGAGACGAATTTCTGGTTCTTCTAAGAGACACACCGTTCACCGACTTTGAAAAAGTCGCCAACCGCATTGCTCAGAAAATCCCATCACTCAAATTTGGCGATCGTCAAATCGATGTTGGAATGAGTGCAGGTGGTATCTTCTATTCACCTGCCCGGAACGACGTTGCGGACCCCAACTGGCTTATCGAGCAGGCGGACCAATCTATGTACGTTGCGAAGCGAAGTAGTCGCGGAACTGCCGTTGTCAGGAAGTTGCCAGGGCGTGCTTGCTAAAACCTTGCCCAACTGCCGCCACGCAACTGCTAGCTAAACCGGCTGACTTTAACGGCGATGACGGTTGTCAGGTTAAGGAATTCACAGAAACGGACGATCCAACCATTGAGCGAGGCAAGGTTTGCCGTTTAGTCAAATTCTTCCTGCTCGATTGTTTTTCTCTGTGGCGTGTGTGCACTCACCCGCTCGACTCGATCCGCCCGAATTCCACTGCCGGTCATGAAAACAAAAACAGTCCTAACCATCGCGATCTGTTTGTCACTCTTTGCAACGACCAACTTCGCATCTGCTCAAATGGCAGGCGCCGGTTACCAGATGCCGGGGCAGCCCGTGATCATCGAGAACCCGGGGCAAGCGAGTTCCATTTCCAGTCCGATTCCAGGTCAGGTCGGCCAGATTCAAAACTGGAACGTTACACCGGAGTTCGCTGTCTCTCAAATGGAAGCTTGCTCCGCTGGCTGTGGCCCGCAGGCAATCGGAGGCGACTTTTTCAGACTCCACTCCGAATACACTTTCCAGATGCTCGACTTCCAGAACCGGCAAGGCGACAAAGAAACAATTCTGCTTTGCAATGCGATGGCCAATGGCGGCCAACCGGGAGTTGCATTTGGTTCGCAGTTCCGCGCGTCGGCCTTGTTCGCGACGACTAACACGACGGACAAATTCTCGTATCTCGGTCGATTTCCTCCCGATTTCGTCGGCGATTCGGCGACAGATTTCCGCCTGCTACAAGCAAACCAGAGCTTTACGGTAACCGCGGCTCCCGGAGTTCACGGATATATTGAGACGCTATTTTCAGACGTATTCACGTTCCCGTCATTTGAACAGGGCAGCTATCAAGTTCGCCAGGCATATGTTGTCTTCGGTGACTTTGCCGCATCTCCGTTTTACGCCTTCGTCGGGAAGAAAAACATTTCGTTTGGCGATTTCGGTACGCTTAGTCCGTTTACCCAGGCGGTTCCGTGGCATTATTTTGCACCGGTCGCAGAAGGCGCCGGTGCGGGATTCAAGAACCGTTATGTAAACGCAACGGTGACTGCCATCAACGGCGGTCGCGGGATCCGTGTCGCGGATAGCGACCGCATAGGCCACCTTAACAATTTCGCGGCCAACATCCTGCTTTCATCCTACGGAAACGGGAACACGCGATTAGATGTCGGTGCAGGATACTTGTACGGAACAATTTATGATTCAGCCGTTCCAGATCACATTGACCCGAACAACACTGGTCCGCGCAACGGCGCCTGGGACGTGAACGCAAGGTTGCGTACGGGAGCCCTGACTCTTGAAGCCGAATATGTTCAGACTGAGAATCCGTGGCCCGCAACCAATCACGAAGTGATCGCATACAGGACAGAAGCCGCCCTCGATGGTCAGTTCAACGGAATGCCGGCCCGTTACTCCGTCAGCTGGAGCGAAGGTATTCAAGGGGATCCAGGCACGGAGTTCGAATTCAATCGGCAGCTTGTACTCGGACTCAGAGTACAGCCATACCAGCGAGTGTTCCTCTCAGCCGAATACGTCCGGAATACCGGCTTCGCTCCGCTGATCAATATTGCAACTGTCAGTGACATTGATGTCGTTCAAGACTCAGCTGTGCTGGGCGCGACAATCTTTTTCTAATCGGTTGCAGCCATTCGCCGTGCAGCCCGACTGCGGCGCAATTGCGCTCAACAAAAGGTTGAAATACGTTACCTGGACCACTGGGAGAACTGTGATGTTCCGGTCCGGCTATCAGCAGCCCCTGAATCCTTCTCTTGTTCCGGCAGAAAGTACAGGGTCATGATGACGGCGAGGATGAAGCTGATGATCAACTTGATCGTCTTTACCTGGCTGGCCTGATTTCCAGCGGTTGTGGCCGCGACGTATTTGCCGAACGGTGTCTCTTCCGGATGCCCGGTTTCACTTTGATATTGCATCTTCTCTCCGGGCCGTTGGCGCCGTAACGGGGGCTGGCTAAATCACTTGATTGAAGTCTTGGCCGACTCTGACGCCGTGCAAACTGCGCCTTTTAACATTCCTTTTCCGGAGCCGAAAAGAGCTCAGATAGCATCAATTTGACGGATATGCGGCCGAAATCCCGTCTACGCAACCGATTCGGTCCGGGCGACATTTTCACTCCGGTCCGCCAATTTTAATTTCTTTTCGGGTGCACGATTCCTCGGCTCCTCTGACGAAGCCGGAATCAATCGCAAATCTTCGGGAAAACCGGGCACAGTGAAGAACGTTCCGGGGAACACAATTTTTTTGTCAGTGCGGCAGAGAATAAGGCCAGGAACTTAACCGGAACATCGTCGTCGGAATGCCGTAGGATGATTGCGCACCTGGATACCCAGCTTTGGGCGCACGTCTATTCCGAAGTACACATGCCCGGGCTTGAAAATCGCATCGCCCCGGTAAACCCGAGAATTCCACTGGAAAGGAATTGGTAATGACTCACCCATTGAAAACTCGAGCAGCCGGTATTCGCGCGTCAGTATGTACGCTGGTTGCGATCGTTATGGCTGTCGCATCCAGCGGCACAGCATTCGGACAGGGATTTCTACTTCCCGATGACCGCATGATCATGCCCGAACCGGTCCGGCAGTCCTACAAGCTGGACGAGTTTTCCATAGACGTTCAGATCACCGACCAGATTGCACAGACCCAGGTCAGTCAGGTATTCCGCAATACGGGTACTACGCAGATGGAAGTCAGCTTTGTCTTCCCGCTTCCGTACGACGGAGCCGTTGACCGGATGACGTTTCTGGTTGATGACGAAGAATGGGAAGCCAAACTGCTTCCTGCAGACGAAGCCCGCGAAATCTACGAAGGCTATGTCAGGCGCTATGAGGACCCCGCGTTGCTGGAATGGTCAGGCACCGGAATCTTCAAAACGAGCGTGTTTCCTGTTCCCGCTGGTTCTACCCGCACCGTGACTTTGAACTACGCCCAACTGCTGAAGAAAAATGATCGAGCGACGGATTACACGTTCCCGCTTTCAACTGCAAGGTTCTCCGCAGTCCCTGTAGATAGAATTTCTTTCCGTGCATCGATTCACAGCGATCACAACATCAAGAACATCTACAGTCCGTCTCACGAGATTGAGATTTCCCGTGACGATGATCGCAACGCTGTTGTCGAATTTTCAGCCGAAGAAAAGATACCCGCATCTGACTTCCGCCTGATCTATGATACGGACGACGAAACGATTGGAGCAAGCGTTCTGAGCTATTGGCCCGAAGGAGCGGATGAAGGCTTCTTTATTCTAATGGCCAGCCCGGAAGTGAAAAAGGAATCAGATGAGGATGTCGCCAAATCAGTCATCCTCGTCATCGATCGCTCGGGGAGCATGAACGGCAAGAAAATTGACCAGGCTCGTGACGCCGCAAAGTTCGTACTCAACAACCTGAATGAAGGTGACCTGTTCAACATCGTCGGATACGACACGAGAGTAGAACCATTCCGACCGGAGATGGAACGTTTCAATGAAGAGTCACGTTCAGAAGCGATTGCCTACATCAATGGAACATCAGCCGGAGGCGGCACCAACATTGACGGGGCACTTCAGACCGCCCTTTCGAATGTTCAAGATGCCGAAACGCCGACCTATGTCTGCTTCCTGACCGATGGTCGCCCGACCGTAGGCGAGCAGAATGATATCCGGATCGTCGAAACAGTTACCCGGCTCAATCCGCACGGCGCGCGAATCATTTCGTTCGGTGTCGGTTTTGATGTGAACAGTCGCCTGCTGGATCGACTCACCGCAACCCAGCGTGGCCAGAGCCATTACGTTTCACCTTCTGACGACATCGAAGTAGCTGTCAGCCGGCTGTACGACAGTATCTCGTCTCCGATTCTGACCGACATCCAGATCGCTTATGACTTTGACGCGATGGATGTTGATGACGACTCGATTGTAACCAGCGTTTATCCATCACAGGCAATCGACATTTTTGCCGGAAACCAGCTGGTGATTGTCGGGCGGTACAGCGAATCAGGCACCGCAGACGTTGAACTGAAGGGCCGTGTCGGCACCGAAGATAACTCATTCAACTTCCAGGTCGAGTTCGCCGCTGAAGGCGAGAACGCTGGAAACGGGTTCGTTGAAAAACTCTGGGCCGTCCGTCGCGTTGGCGACATCATCGACCAGATCGACCTTCGAGGACACGACGACGCCCTCGTTGAAGAACTGGTGGCGCTTGCTACCCAGCACGGGATTGTCACGCGATACACTTCATTCCTTGCAGATGAGAATGCATCGGCGGAAGAAGAACTGGGAGATATCGCCAGTAATCGAGCCGTTGTTGGAAGCAACCTGCTCGCACTCGAAGCCGTCGAAGGCCAGAGCGCGTGGATGCAACGCAACACCAAACAGGAACTCCGCAACCTCGGCGCAGGTGGCGGCTTCGGCGGCGGTGGCGGCGGAATGATCGGTTCCGCTCCGGTCGTCGGAGACTTTGCGGCAGACGCATATTTCGGCCGTGCCGGAACCGTCGTTGAAGCATCGGCTGTCGATTCCGCACTTGCAGGAATCCGCTCAACCGCAAATTCCTGCGTTTACAAACGCGGCAATGAAATTATCGCATGGAATGCAGCTGAACGGGGCGAACGCGAAAACGCCGTAAACGTCGCTCGCTTCTCCGATGAGTATTTCGAGTTGATCGCTTCCAATTCCCGTGAAGAAAACGAACTTATCGCGAGCCAGCAGGCTGGCGAGAAGCTCTTTATCAAGCTGCGAGGCAACATGTACTGCATTGAGTAATCGTGCTCAATCGTCGCCAGTCAAGCAAACAGAATCAATAAACGGAATATGATATGAAAACGCTATTTAGTTTCGCTGCCGTAGCAGCGCTCATTGCCTGCCCGGTCCTCGCGATGCAGGAATCAGAAACTCCTGTCGAATCCGCCGCAACTGCGGAAACAACTCAACAGGCTGAAGAAGGCACCGTTGAAGAAGCCGCGGAGGATCCAGTACCGCAGGAGGCAGAAGACGAAGCCGCAGTTGCAGCAGCTCCACAGATTGAAGTCTGCTTTGTACTGGACACAACCGGCTCAATGAGCAGCCTCATTCAAGCTGCGAAAGACAAGATCTGGTCCATCGCAAACCAGATGATTGCCGCCGAGGACTCGCCTGATATCAAGTTCGGGCTGATCGGTTATCGTGACCGGACTGACGAAGCTCAAAGCTACATCACTGTCGTCAACGAACTGACGAGCGACGTTGATTCGATCTACACCCAGTTGATGGAATTCAATGCTGACGGAGGTGGCGACACACCGGAATCCGTCAACCAGGCACTCCATGAAGCTGTAACGAAAATGGACTGGTCCGAAGACCGGAACGTTTTGAAGATCATCTTTCTTGTCGGTGACGCGCCGCCACATATGGACTATGACGAAATCCAATATCCGGATATCTGCTCACTGGCGATGGAAAAAGACCTGATCATCAACACGATTCAGTGTGGAAACGACACTGAAACAACAAGGATCTGGACTGAGATCGCGCGCAAGGCGGAAGGCGCATTTGCACCGATCCCGCAGGATTCCGGAGTCGTCGCGATTGCTACGCCTTTCGATGACGATATCAACGCGGTCAACGTCCAGTTGAATGGAACCGTCTGCGGGTACGGTGATACTCAAATGCAACTGGCTGTTCTGTCAAAAATCGAAGCTCAGGCTACCGCCGAAAGTGAAGCGATTGCCGATCGCGCCTCGTTCTATTCCGAAAAACGCGAGTGGGAACTGGCAAACCTCGGAAGTGCCGGCGCCGGGCTCGGTGGTGGCGGCGGCGGCCGTGCGATGGCATGGCAGAACAATGTGATTACCGGAGGCGGTGATCTGGTTCAGGAAATCATGGACGGAAACATCTCCATTGACGACTACGACGCTGATCTACTCCCGGAAGAGCTTAGAACGATGTCGGGTGAACAGCAACGTGAAGAGATCAACAGCCGGATCGAGCAGCGGACTGCACTCCGCGAACAGATGGATGAACTGGTTCGTCAGCGCAATGAGTTTATTCAGGAAGAAAAAGAAAGACTGCTTGCCGCCGGAGAAGTCGATGCATTTGATCAACAGGTACAGCGCATGATTATCGAACAGGCTGCTGAAAAGGGTATTGAATACCGTGAACGATAGTCGTTTGTCTTCAGCGCATTGAATACAGCGCATTAAATACAGTGCAATGCACACAAGGCACAGTCGCTGTTGCGGCTGTGCCTTTTTTATGTTTCGTTTCAAGCGGGTGGTGTTGTGGTCTCCATCGTGATCACGATGCAATTCGCATTGGACGGCACTGAGACGGACGCAGGCAACAACAACACGTCCGCTCCGCCAACCTCGGCGTTGCGACTCTAGAAGATACGATGGAGACCACAGCACCACCTGTATGGACGGTGATGAATAAGGGCGGGCGGAAGCCACAGATACAACATCCGTTCGAATGCTGTTTTCAGGGCGGGAATTGCGGGGGTGTAAACTCCTTGGGTTTTTCAAGCAAATAACAGCCATACGGCTTACACCCCTGGCCCGCAAAACACCCCGCTGACCCGCCACAAAAAAACAAAAAAAAGAAACACCCGACCAACGGGTGGGACACCGGTGGCGATTCACGGACAAGAACAAACGACGAGCCGGTTTTTTTTTATGCAGGGGCTCAATGCGCAAGAAATCGCACAAATACAACTGCGGCGTTCTTATCCGCCGCTACGCGCTGCCAGCCATGCGTCCACGAGAGGGCGAAACGCGTCATCTGGTTCGACAGCTGCGGCCGGAATGTAGATAGAGACACCAGCTTCCAGTATCAAGAAAACGCCATCTGTCGCAGGGATGATGTCGGTAAATGCTTCAATCTGGATTGTGCCGTGCGCTACGGACGACGTCGTGGTAAGTTCGGTTTCCGAAAGTTGCATGTCAACGGTTTTGTTCGCGCGCGTCGCCTTGACGCGAGCGTTAATCCATCGTGATTTGTAAGTTAAAGCCTCGATGAGTTCGTAAACACCGATGCAGGCAAGGGCCACGCCGACGAGCAAGTTGGTGGGAAACGCGAGAGCGAGGGTGGCGCCAAAGACCAGCAGTGCAAGCGAGAAATAGACCGCATACGGTCGGAGCCTGGCTCGATGTCGGAGCCAGGCGTTGTAGTTTGATTCGTAATACGCGCGGTCAAATACCAGACGAGCGGTTGCATTCATAGGATG
>JBCCFB010000135.1:0-16598 GCA_039029995.1 Planctomycetota bacterium | reverse complement strand
CAGCACGGATGCTCTCATGCCGATCCACCTTGTCCGTCGGCCGGCATGTGAACCTTCGACGCTGCAAAGCGATCTTGCTTTTGCCTGTTCAAGCCGAAGTTCCAATCTGCCATGAACTTAAGTGCCCGTTGGGGACTCACTCTCAATGAGATAGAATCCGGATTGCTTTCGACCGAACATCTGTGCGGGACTTCTGCATTTACGGGACTTCTGCACGTAATAGAAGATTGATATGAGCCAGCGAAAAATCCTTGTCACGGCAGCACTTCCGTACGCAAACGGAGCGATTCATCTCGGCCATCTCGTCGAGTACATCCAGACCGATATCTGGGTTCGTTTCCAGCGTCTCAGGGGTAACCAGTGCATTTACATATGTGCAGACGATACCCATGGCACTGCGATCATGATGAGAGCCAGAAAAGAGGGGCGAAGCGAAGAAGAAATAATCGCCGGATCGAATCAGGAGCATCAACGCGACTTCGCGGGCTTTGACATTAGCTTTGACAACTACGGCTCGACCCACAGCGAAGAAAATCGCGAGCTGTGTAACGAGATCTGGAAGACGATTCGTGCAGCAGGCCTGGTCAAGGAGGCCGATGTAGAGCGACTGTTCGATGTACAGGAGGGGACGTTTCTCGCCGATCGCTTCGTCCGCGGAACATGCCCGACCTGCGGGTCTACCGATCAAGCCGGGGACAATTGCAGCAAATGCGGTGCGACCTACTCACCGATTGATCTGATTGATCCAATCAGTCAGCTTTCGGGCACGACTCCTGAAGTGAGAACTTCACGCCAACTATTCATTGAACTGGGGCAACTGCAGGATTTCCTGAACGGGTGGACTCAAAACGGCAACCACCTTCAACCGGAAGTGGCGAACTATTTGAAGGGCCATTTCTTCGGCGACGAGCCACTCAAGGACTGGGACATTTCCAGACCTGCTCCCTACTTCGGTTTTGAGATTCCGGACTCGCCGGGTAACTACTGGTACGTCTGGTTCGACGCCCCCATCGGCTACATTGCCTCGACAAAGCAGTGGTGTGATCGAAATGATGAGCAACTGGACGACTGGTGGCGCAGCGACGACGTCGAGATCCATCACTTCATCGGTAAGGATATCATCTATTTCCATACGCTCTTCTGGCCGGGCATGCTGAAAACGGCAGGACTCTCTTTGCCGGAAAAGGTGCATGTCCACGGCTTCCTTACGGTCAATGGTGAAAAGATGTCCAAGAGCAAAGGGACATCATTTACTGCAGAGACGTATCTGAACCACCTCGATCCTGAAGCGTTGCGGTATTTTTATGCATCGAAACTCGGATCGAAGCTTGATGACATCGACATGAACCTCGAAGAGTTTGCAGCAAAGGTCAATGCGGATCTCGTTGGGAAGATTGTCAATCTTGCTTCGCGCAGTGCGAAGTTTGCGCAAAAGTCGGGACTATCGGGATCCTATCCGGATGATGGAGGCCTGTTCGAGAACGCGGCCGCCTCGGGTGATGCCATTGCTGCTGCGTATGAAGCTTGCGAATACAACAAAGCGATGAGGTTGATTCTGGAACACGCTGACGCCGCAAACGCGTTTGTGGAAAACGCTGCACCATGGACCCTCAAAAAGGACCCGGACAAGGCAGATGAGTTGCAGGACATCTGCACGATTGCATTAAACCTGTTCCGCCAGCTCGTCATCTACCTGAGCCCTGTGCTTCCGCGTCTGGCCGCGAAGACAGAGGAACTTCTCGGGACCGGGCCGGCAACGTGGGCCGATACGAAAACACCTCTGACCGGAACACCGGTCGCCAAGTTCAAACACATGATGAAGAGAATTGATCCAAAGGATATCGACAAGATGACCGAAGAAACCAAAGAAGCGGCCGAAACCGAGGAAGCCGCAAACGCGCTTGCTGAAGCCGCCGCGAAGTACAACGACAGTGATCAACCGTTGCAGGATGAGCCGCTCACTGAGGAGTGCGTGATCGACGATTTTGTGAAAGTAGACTTGCGCGTAGCGCGAGTGCTCAAGGCTGAGCATGTCGAAGAAGCACGAAAACTGTTGAAGCTCACACTCGGGCTTGGCGGAGCAAACCAGCGAACCGTTTTCGCCGGCATTAAGGCCGCCTACCAGCCGGAAGACCTGGAAGGCCGGCTTGTCGTCATGGTCGCAAACCTCAAACCGCGAAAGATGAAGTTCGGTCTCAGCGAAGGCATGGTCTGCGCAAGCGGACCCGGTGGCGAAGAGGTATTCCTGCTCAGCCCGGACTCCGGGGCGAAACCCGGACAACGGGTTCATTGATCGGAAAACGATGCGTTAAAGAAAGCCGCAACTGCGGCTTTTTATTTGCGCACCGCAGTGGAAATAACATGCCTCGCAAACATTACCTCATTGGGACTTTGCCATGCGGACGAGGTCTTCGGGGAGGCTTTCCGGATGCAGCGGAAAACTGTATTCCCTCGAACCTAGAACTTTCACTGACGAAACGGATGCAACCATCTGTTCCCGTTGGCCCAGTAGTTCGCGACGACGGGGTTCAACAACAGGTTGCAACGCTTCGTTGTAGCCGGTGATGGCCTGGTGTCGTTCAAGCCGTTGTCCGCGAGGCAGCTCTCTCGCAATCCACTCCTTCTTTCCGGCAATTGCCGCCGCAGTCTCCTCATCGACGGGGCTACCGATTTCAATCTCCGGATGATATCTCAGTTCACGCAGTTCGCGGTCCAGATCCGATACTCGCGGAATCTGCTGATTCTGGTGAGTCGTCGGTAGCTTGAGTGTTGCCGTAACCGAAAGGTAGCCCGGTGGCTGGATACCGAAAAAGCGGGCGACAATCGAATCGGTCAGTTGATCGTATTTCGAACCGCCGATCCCATGGATGAAAACGTCGCTGAGAACCAGGCGTGCATACATCGTCAACGTCAGCGCTCTTGGCCGTACCGCGAATCCGTCGCGGCTGGCACTGTGAAACTGCTCAATGAAGTTGTGTCTCGATAGCTCCAGCGTTATGTCTTCGCGATCGCTTAATTGAATTGATTCACCGGTAGCACACGCGAAAAGTCGTCGACGTTGCGGATGGTCTTTTCTCCAGATCCAGAACGGAAGTTCCACCCGGTCGTCGAAGATCTCGAGATCGGGCGCGGGATGAGAGCGACTGCGGATCCTGTGCACGCTTCTGTATTCGCGCAACGATGAGTTGTATATTTCTGCAAATCTCATCGCTTCTTCGGCGATCGTTTGAGCGAATCGCGCGAATGTTGTAGTTGCGGCGAGTTGACTGACCGGCAGCTCAAGAGAATCGATGCCGTAGTCTTGCTCCAGTCGATGGCGTCCGGCCGCTAGAGAATGGCCAAGGCGAAGTTCCGGGTCAAGTGACTCAAGGACGTGAGGCCACAGCTTGTTTACGAGTGGATCAGGCACAAACGGCTTGATGTATGTAGACAAACGCGTTGCGAAATCGCGGAACGAATCGAGGTCCTGAATTTTTCTGAGTTCAAACGGAATCGCAGCGGTTGGTTCGTCAACGAAAGCGTATCCGAACGAATGCCTTCCGGAATCTTCAACGGGCACGCGAATACTGGCGTCGCTGGAAATGTCATTATCTACGACCAGGTTGATCGTCGTGCATTCCAGCCACTTTCCAAGTTCCGACAAAACAAAGTTCTTAAACCAGACTCCGGGGTGAAACAGCGCCGGTTGATGGCCCGCCATGATTACCGGCTGCGACTGATTGATTTCAGGCAGATTGCGATATCGCGAGGTGTACGAAGACGCAAGGGCGATGATCTCCGCGCGCGCCGAATCGCGAGCGTCACTTAGCCAGCCTGCAGTCGCAGTGGGTGGCGACGAGTTCAGGAGCTTAAGGTTTTCAGCCAGAAGCTGTCGTGTATCTGCCGGGGTGACCAGCACGCCACCATGTTCAGCAGGTGCGCGAAGCTTGCGGTAGGTGATCGTCCCGTCCGGATTTGATTCGATCTCGCTCAATCCGATTGCCCGCTTTATCTACTGCGACATTGGCGGAGGTCGTCCGCCTTCTGACATTACTAGCCTGTTCGCGCCGCGCGAAGTTTCTCACATCCTTCAGGCAACGCCTCAAACGCCCGATTCAGGACATCCATGTAATACTTCAATCGTGTCGCACCATCGTCCAGCTGTCCACCGAACGATCTGTTTTCATCGAGGTAGATCAACGGAACAGCAACTTCAACCACCGAGAGGCTATGGCACGCAGCCTGCACCCAGAGTTCCAATGGCATCGCATAGCCGGTTTCTTTCAGCTGAAGACTGTGAAGAGCCCCGGTTCGGTAGGCTTTGAAACCGCAGAACGCATCGGTTAATTCAAAACCCAGACGCTCGTTGATAACGGATGTGATCTCCATGTTGATCCGACGCCGCTGCACCGGAGGCGGAGTGTCCGCTCCAAATGCCTTCAGATACCGGCTGCCGGAAACAATGTCGGCACCTGTATTCTCACAGGCAGTGACGAACTGCTGGATTCTTTGCGGCTCATGCTGGCCATCACAATCAATGGTGACCAGAACTTCGTAGCCATTTTGAATCGCGTAATCGAATGCAGAAATCAGCGCTGCACCGTAGCCGCGGTTCTCCTGATGCCTGAGCACGATAATATCATCGCGCCTGGCCAGCAGTTGAGGCGTTTCGTCTGCAGAGCCATCATCGATCACGAGTACGTGATCGCTGTACTGAACAACTTCATCGAGGACTTCGTTGACGGTTGCGGCTTCGTTGTAAACCGGCAGAGCTGTCAGGAATTTGGTCCGCATATTTAAATCAGCCAATGGTTGAGTTTTAAGGCTTCGAATCCACGCCATCGGCCGGGAAAGGAAGGAGCAAATGCCGGCAGGGCACTGGAATATCGAGTCGCAGCTCAGGTCCGCGCCAAGCGCATGGGGAGTTAGCGAGTCATTCTAGACGCGGGGTCCTGACGGTCAACGCAGACCGTTCCTTACGCCGATTCGTACCGGTATTTAGCCGTTTTTCAGACGATCTGTACGGGATCAGACTCTTTTTGGCTTGCCCAGACTTCGCATCCGGGAAACCTGGTTGCCAGCGTCGTCGCAAGTGACTCAACCGCAAATCTCTCACTTGCATAATGACCTGTCAGAACCAGAGCGACGTTTTGAGCCGCCGCCTCCAGACAGGTGTGAAAAGTCGTTTCGCCGGTCACAAAAGTATCGCAACCGGCAGCAATGGCATGGCCAAGAAAAGAGCCTCCGCTGCCGCAAGCAACGCCGACACGTCGCACTTGGAAATCGGAGCTGCCACAGATTTTCACCGACCCCAGGCCGAATGTCTGCTTGACGTTGTCCGCGAAGGAGGCGAGCGTCAATTCGTTTTCAAGTTGTCCATGTCTACCTGCACCTATTGATGGTGTTTCGGGATCTGCCGCGACCAACGGTTGAATATCTGAAAGCCCGAGGCGCTGGCCGAACATCTGATTGATTCCATCGGGTGCAGAATCAAAAGCGGTGTGAGGACTGTAGATTGATACACCCGCACGAATCAGGTCCCAGATCAATCTCGAAGGAGTCTGCTCTGTTGTAATGCGCTTTAAAGGACGGAAGGGCAGGGGATGGTGGGAGACGATCAGACTGGCGCCACGCGTGATCGCTTCATCTGCGCTTTCGGGAGTAATGGTCAGACAGGTCATTATCTTTGTCGCCTCGACAGCCGGATCCCCGACGATCAAACCGACGTTGTCCCAGTCTTCTGCCAGCGCCGTGGGAGCAAACGATTCGAGAAAGTCGCAAATGTCCTGTACCTGAGTCATAGCTATGCGTTCCGTGGCAGTTTTGTTTCGTCTGCGCTGTTAAACTACCACACCTTATTCACACCTAAAACCGGATTTGAAACCGGGTTGAATTTCATGCTGCAGCTCAAAAAAGGAATCAGACTGGAAACTCTCCAGCAACCCCTTAAACAATCGCTGGTGACGGCGGCGCGGATCGGAGCTGACGGAGTCGAGATAAATGCGCGCACGCAATTGCGCCCGGCTGAGATGAGTCGCACTGGAATACGGCACCTATTGAAGATGATGGAGGATTTGAACTTAAAAGTTGCTGCACTTCATTACCCGACCCGGCGCGGTTACGAAAACGCCGGTGAACTGGAACGAAGAATTGAAGGTACAAAAGCAGCATTGTCACTGGCCTATGATCTCGGGGCGACGTCGGTCGTCAATCACATCGGCCTGGTGCCTGAGGATCAGGAATCTGTGGCCTGGAAAACTATGCACCAGGCGCTGACAGACATTGCTGTGCATTCCCAGAAGTGTGGAGCGTGGTTGACGGCGGAAACGGGAAGTCAGCCTGCTGAACGACTGGCTCAAATAATCGGTGCGCTGCCGCTGATGGCGATCGGTGTTGATTTTGATCCGGGTAACATTCTGATAAACGGATTCTCTCCCGATGAGTCGATGAAACTGCTTGCCGAACATGTCATGGGATTCCGCGTGCGCGATGCGGTGCGTGACTTAGCGCAGGGGCGCGGGCTGGAAGTCCAGTTGGGTCGCGGAAGTATTGACTGGCCATCACTTCTCGGGCAACTGGAACAAAAGAACTACGCCGGCTACATGACTATCGATAGAACAGCCGGAGCAGACGAAGTCGTCGCCCAGAGCGCCGAGTCGATGGAATATCTGACTAATTTATTCGGCTAGCTTTTTGCCTTGCCGGATTTCGCAGTGCTGTTGAACAAATCTCGTGCACGCTGGATTTCCGGGTCGCCGCCGGCAAATTTCTGGCGGCAGAAAAGGATTGTCCAGATCGATAGCGGAATCGTTACTACGCTCACGGGAGAGTGTGGAATGAGTCCAAGGATGACGGATACCCACATGGCTATGTAGGATCGCTGTTTCATAAAGAGATAGCTGGAAACCACCCAGGCCATTATCAGCAATATCACAAAGGCAAACAACAACGTCGCCCAATTGGCTTCTGTCCTTCCATTGCCAAAAGTGCCGGTGGAATGTTGCGCCAGCCCGATAGACGTTACGGCCGGCAAGTCGGGGGTGATTCCATTCGAGAACACTCCGTATTCAGACAAGCTGATGAATATGATGATCGCCCAGATGAACAGCCCGAGTAGTGAACAAATAAACTGGATCACACCGGCTATTCTTAAACGACGCTGCGCGACTTGCGTTTCGAGTCTGTTCGCTGCAAACAACCGGTCAACGTCTTTGGAACTGTTCAGCAGAAACAGTCCCAGCACGCCGACGGGAATTCCGATCGCGGCTGCATAGTTGAGCGGGATCATCGCCACAATACATGCCGCCGATGCCATCGCGCGGTTTTGACACCTCAGCATTGCGTTTCCTCCACTGATCAGAACTACGCTGAATGCAACCACGTAGATCGAATGCATGTACGCAGACCAGACTCCTCCACATCGGGCCGTAAACATGGCATCGGGCGCAAGACTGCCCCAGAACTGATAGATGAAAATCACAACCCACCAGCAAGCCGCGAATACGATTGATGTCCAGCCCGTCAACTTGAGCAGTGTTCCGGGCACGCGGAACGTGTCTTTATCAACGGATGACTTTGACTTTTCAGTCTTCCAGTATTCGGAGGTGTGAAATTCGAGTATTCCCAGCAACGTTAATAAGATTCCTGCGATCAGAGTGAGCCAGAACCCGGTCAGCTGTTGGAAAGTGATGTCAAGTTGACCGTGCCTTTCCATGTTCAGAACGCTCGACAAAGGCATGTAGGTCGAATAGTCAAGCAGATGCTCGTAGCGGCTGGAAAGCGGAAATGGATTCAATACTGCTTTCAAGGCAGAGGCTTGAATCAGCGCCAGACCGGAACCGATCGCAAGCAAGGCACGACTGGCCAGATATCGGGTTTGAATTGTGAGCAGGAACCAGATTCCGGTTGTCAACGTAAGCACAAAGGGGAACCAGAACATCGGCTCATCCATGCTCTTTGCGCTGAAAAACTCATACGTATCAGGCGTTGTGTGATCGATGACAGTATTCGTAAATGTTATCCCGGTTGCAGGCAGGAAAGGTGCGATCAAGGCGAGTGTGACGATGCCGCCGAAGAACAGCGAAACCCATGAGAATTCGTAGAACGATGATTCGCCCGGACGGTTAAGAGAACTGGAATTTGTATCCATGGTTCGCGGTGAAGAAGCGACCGCCGGAAAGGCGACGTTTTCTGAAATTCCGTGTATGTCCGTCTTGATCTCACTTGCCTGCTGGTAGCGACGGTCCGGACTGCGTTCCAGCGTGCGCGCAACAACGTCATCCAATCGCGCATCCACGTCGGCTGCTTCCGAAGGCATCTCAAACCTGCCGACAGGGAGCTGGCCGGTCAGCAGCTCATAAAAAACGACGCCGAGAGAGTAGATGTCTGCACGATGGTCGATGTCCCGTGAACCTTCAAGTTGTTCCGGAGCCATATATCGCAGGGTGCCGAGTACCTGCTGGGTAGCCGTGAGATAGGGCTGCGCCGTCGTCTCGTTGAGCATTTTTGCGAGACCGAAATCTGCGATTTTTACGACGCCGTCTTTGTCGAGCAGGATGTTCTCCGGTTTGACGTCACGGTGAACGATCCCCTGCTGGTGAGCATAGAAAAGTGCATCGCACAGTTGCGGCACGATCGACAGCGCTTCGGCGGGTTCGACTTTTCCGGTTGTGATGGCCTGCCGGAGATTTACTCCGTCTACAAATTCCATGACCAGATAGCAGCAACCTTCGCATTCGCCGAAGTCAAAAATCGTTACGATGTTGCCGTGCACGAGCCGGGCCATCGCACGTGCTTCACGGACAAAACGTTCCGCGAAAAGCGGATCAGCCGCTGTGTGCGATGGCAGAACTTTCAGAGCCACGATACGGTCAAGCTTGATCTGCCGCGCTTTGTAGACGGCTCCCATCGCTCCCTGACCGATCAGTTCGAGAACTTCAAACTGATCAAGCAGACTCTGCAGTTCGCCAACTGTCGGCGCAACGAATGCTCCTATGGGTGACCGGCCGGCAAGTGAGCTTCCGGCGGGGCCGGGGGCCATGGTTTGTGCGATTCGATCGATCAGTCGCTTGTTTTCAGCGAATTTCTCGATCTCTTCTTTGAATTGAGGATGTTCTTCGAAGAGCTTATCGATTGCCGCCTGGTCGCCGTCTTCTATTGCGACGAGATATTGTGCGAGAACGGCATCAAGAACTGGATCAGAGGACTGGTTCATGATCGTTCCTCCGGAGTGACGAGTATTGTTCGAAGTTTTTCCAGTCCACGTTTCAGTAAACCCGCAACCGAATCGATCGAACGTTCCATGTGGCCGGCGATCTCCTTCAGCTTCAGGTCATCACAATAGTGCAGTCGCACTGCTTCGCGCTGATCGTCGGGCAAAGATTCCATCGCAGCGCACAACTCGATAAGCCGTTCATTGATTTGTGCGTTCTGACTTGGTGACGGATCGTTGTGGGCCAGCCACGATTGCAATCGACGTGATGACGCATTGATCGATTGGTGAATGTTGAGCTCGAGATCAATATTCCGCTTGTCACGGTGATAGTCGCGAGCGGCATGCGCGAGATTTCTGGCCAGTATTTTCCGCAGCCACGCAAGCATTTCTGCGTCGGTTGTTCCTCTGAATCCGTCGTATCCACGATGCGCCTGTAACAGCGTCTGCTGGACGATATCCGAAGCGTCGAGTTTCGGCCGGAGCCGCACATCGAGGCCGCTACTGGCCAGCAGTTTCAGGTAACTGCGAAAGCGCTCGGGCATGAAATCGTTATTGCGGGGATTTTCTCGCACTGCATTCATAAGAGAAACCATGAATTTCCGGACTATTAGAATAAGAGCCCGTGGCGAGGAATACAGGGCGCGAAAAAGTCGGAATTTTTCGATGAAGAAATCAGACTCCGGAAAACGAGTCCAATTGTGGAGAAGTCCTCGTTTACAGGTCGGATTTGATCGGGCTCGAAGCCGTCTCAGCAAAGCACGGTCTTGCCGGGTTTGCCCGGAATTTCTCTTACGTAACGAGGAACGGCGTAACCGGGCAGCCTGGCCCTGATCTCCTCGATGAGATTGATTCCTGTCTCAACCGGGACCTCGAAATGAGCCGCACCGTCAACACGATCCAGCTGATGCAGATAATAAGGCATCACCCGACTCTCAATCAGCTTCTGGCTTAGTTCAACCAACGCGTCGGCGTTATCGTTGACTCCCTTCAACAGAACGGACTGATTGAGAACGATAATCTGCTCATTCGACAGCTGCTCCAGTGCTGAACTGACATGCTGATCGATTTCATTTCCATGATTGACGTGCACCACGAATACAACTTGAAGCCTTGACCTGGTTAGCAGATTCATAAGCGAGCTTGTCAGCCGTGAGGGAATCACGACCGGCATACGAGAATGGACTCGCAGGCGCTTAACATGGCCGATAGTCGAGATATGCCGAACGAGGTCGTGAAGAGTCTTGTCAGCGAGCGTCAACGGATCGCCACCGCTCAGGAGCACTTCCTCAATCGATTTATCTGACCGGATTTCATCCAGTGCAGTCTGCCAGGCTTCGACACCATTTGGAGATTCGCTGTAGGGAAAATGTCTGCGGAAGCAGTATCGACAGTGAACGCCACAGGCACCGGTAACGACCAGCAGAACTCGTCCATGATATTTGTGAAGCATTCCCGGGACCGGCGAGCTCGAGGATTCCTGTAGCGGGTCGGAATCGAATCCGGCAACAGGGGCGATTTCTGCCGACGCGGGCCAGACCTGCTTCAGGAGCGGATCTTCGGGGTTCTCAGGCTCCATACGAGCGAGAAGCGCGGGCGGGACAAATACAGGAAACTGGTCCATTCCCCGGGCACGCGACGCCATATCAGCCGGTAGCCGCAACGCCTTGCAGAGGGTGTCCACATCTCTGATCGCGAGCTTCATCTGCTGCTGCCACGGCATTGCAGGATCGAAGCCCGAGGGTGGAAAACCGGCGCGGACAATCTGGTTATTTGCAGGTAAAATTGGCATGTCTAAACAATAGTCGCCGCACGCGGGGTGGAAAAGACGAAAGTTTCCCGGCAATTCGACGCGACATTAATACATATAAAAAATCAGCAGCTGACTCGCAGTGATTGAGTGCCCGATGGCCACCGCCGGTCCTGCTGCTGAAAAATTCTAAATCCAGGGTATTCAGGAACAAGACAGGATAAATCGTGGCTTACAAAACTAATGATTTTCGCAAAGGTCTTCGCGTTCAGATTGACGGTGAGCCATACATCATGGTTGAGATGAACTTTGTCAAACCGGGAAAAGGCAACGCGCTTTATAAGTGCAAGCTGAAAAACCTGCTCAGAGGCACAACCGTCGCCAGAACCTACAAGGGTGGTGACACGCTTGAAGAAGCCGACGTTGAGGAGACGGATGTTCAGTATCTCTATCGCCAGGCGGACACGTTCGTGTTCATGAATAACACGACCTTCGAGCAGTATGAACTGACGGCTGATCAGGTTGGTGACGACTGGAAGTACCTGAAAGACGGTGAGAAGTGCCAGGTTACCTTGTTCAACGGCCTGCCGGTTGTACTGACTCCGCCAAACCACGTGAACCTGAAGGTCGAGTACTGCGAACCTGGTGCCAAAGGCGACACCTCGACTAACGTCACCAAGCCGGTGAAAGTCGAAACGGGCGCTGAGATCCTTACCCCGATCTTTATCAATATGGGTGACGTCATCCGTGTCGATACCCGCACCGGGGATTACGTGGAACGGGTCAAATCGTAGTCACGTGTTAAAAACGTAGCAATCTGCACGGTACTCAAGTTCGTCAGCCTGCCGGTATTGCCGCCGGCATGGCGTACGAGTCTGCAACGGTACCGGGACTTTACATATTGGCATCCGTCATTTTTCGCTGCTCCGGTACAATCCGGGTTCTCGCCAACTAATCTCTCGCCATAAAGAGACCGGACATGAAAGTCGAGTTCTGGGGCGCAGCGCGCACGGTCACCGGATCGATGCACCTGATTCACTATCGCGGCAAGCGAATTCTGCTTGATTGCGGTTTGTATCAGGGCAAGCGGAAACTTGCTTTTGAACGGAACCGCAATCTTCCGTTTGACGCGAGTTCGATCGACATCGTGATTCTTTCTCACGCTCACATCGATCATTCCGGCAATCTGCCTTCGCTGACTCGCGCCGGATTCCGCGGACACATCTATTCCACATCGGCAACTCGCGATCTTGCCGCGTTCATGCTGCTCGACAGCGCCAAAATTCAAGTCAACGACGTCAAATACGTTAACAAGCGACGCAAGAAGAAGAAGCAGAAACCTTTTGAGCCGCTTTACATTCCTGACGACGCCGTTGCAACTTTGAAGCGGTTCAGGACCGTGGAGTATTACGACGAATTCGACGTGATGGAGGGCGTACGCTGCAAGTTCCACAGCGCATCTCACATGCTCGGCGCCGCGGTTATCGAGCTCAATTTCGATGGTGAGAAGGAAGGTGACGAGCCTTGCAAGCTGGTCTTCAGTGGTGACGTCGGTCGCCCGGGAATGCCGATTCTTCGAGACGCGGACTCTATCGCTGACGTCGATTACCTGATCATGGAAGCGACTTACGGCAGCCGGATTCATCCCGAAGCCGGGGATATCGACAAGACGATCGAAGAAGCCGCGCGCGAGACTTTTGAATCGGGTGGCAAGCTGATTATCCCCGCGTTCTCCGTCGGCAGGACTCAGGAAATCATCTACCGGCTGAACCTGCTGTTTGAATCGGGCAAGCTTGCGCCGATCAAGGTGTTCATTGACAGCCCGCTTGCAGTCAATGCCACCGAGATATTCCGCGAACATGTCGAGTGCTTTGACGATGAAATGGTCGAGGCAATGATTTCCGAGGAGGACAAGGATCCGCTCGCGTTTGACAACTTGTTCTACGTTCGCAAGGTCGAACATTCCAAGGCTCTGAACAATTTTAAAGAGCCCGCCATCATCATCAGCGCATCGGGGATGTGTGAGGCTGGAAGGATTCTTCACCACCTCAAAAACAATATTGAAAAGCCAAACACGACGATCATGTTTGCCGGTTACCAGGCACCGCACACTTTGGGCAGAATCCTTCTCGATCAGCAGCGGGATGTTGTCAGAATTTTCGGGCAGGAATACAAGGTCAATGCGGGAGTCTGCCGGCTTGAAGGCAGCAGTGGTCACGCAGACCAGAAAGAACTTCTCGATTGGGCAGGATCAATCAGTAAGCAGAGTGATTTAAAGAAGGTTGCTCTCGTGCACTGCGAACTCGACAGTGCTGAAGAACTGAAGCGCCATATGGGCGAACAGGGTATAGGTCCGGTGGTCATTCCCGATCGCGGCGAATCGATGATTCTGGGCTAGCAGAAAAAAAGCGGGCGTCGCGTACGAAACCCGCTACGTTTTGACTGCTGAAACGGTTGCTCGTAAAGAGCAGTCCTGGACCTACCTGCTTGGCGGTGCTGCCTGACGAACGACAGCTCCCCGTTCAGGATCCATGATCAGAATCGAATAGCTGACGACATTGTCAATCGAATTGTTGCTCTGCGTCACGTAATCGAACAGTCCACGAAGATCCGTGTAGCCGTCTTTGTGGAAGCGAACATTGCCGTTTGCATCTTTGGCGTAAACCTTGATGTAGGCCTTTGCCACTGCACTGCCGCTTGAGTCGTCAGTCAGTCTGAGTTGACCGAATCTTTCGACCATCTGCACGTTCAGCGAGTTTTCAAAGTACGAACTCGATTGCGACTGATCACCGGAGACGATCTCAACAAGCACGTTCTTGTTTGTAAACTCTTCAGGAATGCTGAATTCAATCGACCCGCCCGCGCCGTCCTCCCCTGCCTCGGGAAGTTCGAGCTCCTGGGTCATGTTCGGACGGATCATTGAGAAGCCGTCTACCTGGTCCTGAGCGAACGGGCTGCGGCTGAACAACAGTTCAATATCCATTTCATAAATGTTGAGCGTTGCTTTCGTCAGATTGCGGTAGTCGAGTTTGATTTGACCTTCGCTGATCTCAAACTCAAAGCTTCCCGCCCGCGATGCGAGGCCGGACTGACGTTGTGTCGCACTTTCATCATTTGCGATCTCTGCGACGCCGGATTCGATTTCTGCTGCCTGCGCGATGATGTCACGGAAACGAGTCTGCCACAGTGTTACGGGGTAGTCTTCCCATTTCTGCGCGGTCGCGACCGCAGATGACGGATTCTCCAGATAGAAGTCCAGATATGCATCGCAGTAATCGTATTGCAGTTGCTGTTCAGTTTGATCGACCTGGCCGAAGTGAGCGATCGCTTCTTCGATTCGATCCTGCAGAAGCATGTAGTACGTGACTGCAAGGTGGTCGTCGTCTGAAAGTGCGGGCTGATTGGAAAGGATCTCCATCAATTGATGGTACTGCTGATGGAATTGCGGGTTCAGGATCGTATTTCGCTGTCCGACACGATGTGCCCGTGCATTGATAAGTGGTGAATATTCGCGATGGTAGTACCAGTCACGTTCAACAGGATTAATCGTGATAAGAGTCGATTGGAAAGCCCGACCGAGTTGCGACGTGATTCGATCCGAATTCCTTAAGAACTCGCGGATAGAATCAAGGTCGTTGTGCTGCAACGAGTATCCCCACAGACTTTCGCTGTAAACGAATCGACTTCGCAGCGCGTCTACCGTTTTGCGGAAAAATTCCTCGTCTTTCATCCGGAACGCAATCTTGTCGAGATCCAGACGTTGAACATTGCTGGTGTTGATGTAGCGGATTACGTCTTCATCGGTCCCGTTCTGGGAAACGTATTGCCACGAGTTGCGGTCAACTTCAACCGGACGATCTACCACTTTGAAATCGACAGGTCCGGCAACCGCCAGTACCTGCTCATCCGATGAGACGTGAGCAGGGAAATGGGTGAAGTCTCCGTCGGTCGGGAAGTAGAAGTAGTACTCGAATGTCTGGGTGCTGAATGCAGCAAGGTCCAGAGGCATTGATTCCGTTTCACGGGAACCGCCCGCCACCACGGCGCCCTGTGGGACCTGAATTAACAGGTCGATTGGACGTGGAGTTGATGTCGGGTTGGTAATTACGACTTGTCCACCGTACAGGGTGTGGGCGTAGAAATCACCGGAAACGAACTTGTCGAACTTCAGGCCGTCCTCGTACTTGTAACGATCGTTCTTCTGGAAGAAGTTTTCACTGACGAGGATAGTCGTGTTTTCAGGATTAAATACCGTGGGACGTACCTGCTGGTGCAAAACGACCATCGGTCCCGCGGGATTGAGCGTCATTGAAGCATCGGCATACTGGAATTCGTGTTCTTCACCGTCAAAGGGAAGATCAAGAACTGCCATCGCGAAAATGACTTCAGTGAGATTTCTGTTAGCCTCTGCAAAGTGAGGAGAGACAAACGGGCCGTCTTTGTGGTTGGCGAAATCAAGCCAGAAACGGTTGGGCGTAATCCGGTCCGCAACTGTTTGCTCGGGAAGCAGTTTCCAGTAATTGCTTTCAATCCACTCGCGGGTAATGGCTACAGGGCGATAAAGGGCTTCATTCTGTTCTCGGAGTTCAAACAGCGCTTCCATGTCATAGCCCATGGCTGGCTGATCATATCTTGCACCTCCGCCTCCACCACCTAGCCCGCCGCCTCCACCGCCGCCGATGTCCATGCCCTCGACTTGTCCACCTGCGCCGCTTCCTCGACGACCACGATTGGGACGGAAGTTGATTGAGTCGCTTTCGGAGTAAAGTTGACCCCCGAGGACAATGCCATTGGCTGTGCCCGGGACATTCGGTTGAACGCTCATGACCTCACCGCCGGCGAAATTCTGCCCGCGGTTCATGTTGCCACCGCGCCCTCCACGTGCAGGTGCAGGGCTGCTCTCGCCTGCCATGCCGGCACTTCGGCTTTGTTCCATCCGCATCAATTGACGCTGAGCCAGTTCGGGCATCGCTTCATCAGCCACATCCAGAAGACTTCGGCGGACATCGTCATACGACTCTTCACCGAGATCCATTGATGAGAAGGCGAGCGATACGTCAAAGTACCTGTTGGTCGTATCCCTTGGCGTTGGAGACAAGCGATAGAGATCATCAATATTTCGCGCGATATTCTGCGTCTGCTCCTCAATTCGCTGAGCCAGAAGGATTCGCTCGACGGCGTTCAGTCGTGCGTAACTCCATGGCTCTACGAAGTCGGACACATCGTTGCCCAGCAGGTAGTGGTCCATGAACGTCTTGTCACGTTTGTTGGTGATGTGCGGAACAACCACTTCGCGGAAAAATCCGGGATCCTTCTTCATCAGAAAGAAATTAAGCTCGTGGCAAGCGTGTTCACTGTAGAGTTCGCGCCGCGCTTCATCCTCAAGTTCAGGCCATTGGAGAATAAACTGGAACTCGTTTGCCGCTTCACCGTTCAGCGAACCCAGTAGTCGCCAGACGCCTTCAAGGTCGTCGAAGTACTGGAACCGCGAAGAGACGATATCCTGAATGCCGAATTCGCTTCCCTGCTCGAGAACATCAACTTGCTTGAGTTGAGAGAAGTGGCCGTCGGCATCCATCGCCGTCGTCATTCGAAGGTCACGAATGTTTCTCGTCTTCACCGGCAGGAAAATGCTGCGAACTGCTGTTGAATAAGCGT
>JBCCFB010000134.1:0-16799 GCA_039029995.1 Planctomycetota bacterium | reverse complement strand
ACGAACCAAACAAAAACCCCGGAGCGGTTGATATGCCGTCCCCGGGTAATAAGTGTTCACAAAGTCGCCTTTGATGCAACTGCCGTTAAATGACTCCCGGCTTTATCCCCAGCAGGAATTCGGCATTCGTTTTCGTCTTTTTCAGACGAGTTGTCAGCTTGTCCATCGCGTCCGGCGGGTTCATTTCGCAGAGAATACGTCGCATCATGCAGATCCGGTCGTATTCCTCCGGGTCGAACAGTTTTTCTTCGCGGCGGGTACCGCTACGGTTGATATCGATCGCAGGCCAGACTCGACGGTCAACGAGAGACCGGTCCAGAACGATTTCAAGGTTTCCGGTACCTTTGAACTCCTCGAAGATGACTTCGTCCATCCGGCTGCCGGTATCAATCAATGCCGTCGCCAGGATTGTGAGCGAGCCACCTTCTTCGATTTTTCGTGCGGAGCCGAAGAAAGCCTTGGGTTTCTGCATCGCGTTCGCATCCAGACCGCCCGAAAGTGTCTTTCCGGATTGCGGGCACTCAGAATTCCAGGCACGTCCCAGTCTTGTGATCGAATCAAGGAAGATCACAACATTGACGCCGCTTTCAACCAGCCGCTTGGCTTTCTCGAGGACCATGTCGGCCACTTGAATGTGTCGGGAAGCGGGTTCGTCGAAGGTCGAGCTGATCACTTCACAGCGTTCCCCTTTAACTTCGCGTTCCATATCAGTCACTTCTTCCGGCCGCTCATCGATCAACAGCATGATCACGTAGGCGTCCGGGTAGTTTTTCAGCACGGCCTTGGCCATACGTTGCATAAGGATCGTCTTACCGGCACGTGGCGGACTGACGATGAGACCGCGTTGCCCGAAACCGATAGGAGCAATCATGTCCACGACCCGCGTGGACATATCGTGCTCATCTGACTCCATGACAATCCGTTCATCCGGATGCAGTGGTGTGAGATCGTCAAAGTGAATCCGGCGGGCATTGGACTCGGGATCACCTCCGTTCACCTTTTCAACCCGCAACAGAGCAAAGTATCGCTCGTTTTCTTTAGGCGGGCGGATCTGCCCGGAAACGACCGAGCCATTGCTCAGATTAAACTTCCGGATCTGGCTGGGTGATACGTAAATGTCATCCGGGCAGTTGAGATAGTGATACTCACTGCTGCGGAGAAATCCGAATCCGTCGGGGAGAATTTGAAGTGTCCCTTCCCCGAACATAATTCCGCGCGACTTAACCCTCTGCTTGAGGATCTGGAAGATGAGGTCTTTCCGGCTCATCCCTTCCGCGTCGGCGACGCCTTCGTCGATTGCGACCTGCGTCAGTTCGGCCACAGGCATTCGCTGCAGCAAGGTCACATTGATAATGTCTTTCTCTTCGATGTCACCGCGATCATCGCCGGACACCGGACGGATTTCGTCCGTACCGATACTCTCGGCAATGGACATCGGTTCTCCGTCACTTTCGATTTCCCGAAGTCGTTCACTGATCTCCGGGTCCAGCTCGAAATGGGGCTTACGTCTTCCTCCGTTGGAGTTCCCACGGTAACTGCCGGAGGATTTGCGTGCGCCCGGTCTTCTGGACTGTCCTTGTTCCGCCATTTTTGATCTCCCGGTAATCCGGCCAAGATGAGTTCCGGATTCCGCTGGTAGGTAAATTTATGCAGCCGGTTGCCTGCCGGTGCGGTTGGTAAGTCTATTGCCTCGTAAGACTCTGTTCTGCGGGTTGGACGAGCGCCCGTACCGCAATTGTCTCCGGACGGTGAAGCGTCACTGCCGGACATCGGTCTCCCGTGAATCCGGAAAACCCCCGTCAGCAGCCTCGCTGGAGTGCAGACCCCATTTCCGCCAAAGAGCTTTGACCTGTTCGAACGTCTCCCCGGTCGAGCCGGAATTGTCAATCAGTTCGTTACAGCGTCGCTTCTTTTCGGCGAGCGGCATCTGTTTTGCCTCCCTTTGACTGATCTCATTCCCGTCCCAGCCGCGACTTTCCATCGCTCTCGCGACCCGCACCGCCTCAGGTACGTCCACAAAAACAAGTTTGTCACAAAGCCGGTCGTATCCGGATTCAAACAGCAAAGGTACATCCAGCACAACGATTCCTGTGCGGCCATCGTGATCCAGTTGATTCAGTTGCTGCAGCATCTGACGGCGGATTTCCGGGTGGGTAATCTGCTCCAGACGCTTAAGGGCATCGTCGTCACTGTCGAAAACGACGGTTCCCAGTCTCGGGCGATCAATCTCGCCTTCGACATCGAATACTGAATCTCCGAATTCCTCTTTGACCGCCTGCTTTACGATTTCCAACCGGAGCACTTCATGTCCGATTTCGTCGGCATTCAGGACCGCAGCACCGAGCCGGCCGAATTGACCCGCTACCATGCTTTTTCCGCAGGCAACACCGCCCGCGACTCCAATGACAAGCATCAGCTATTCCGCAACGATCCAGTTCAACAATCCAAACAAGAGAACGCAGTTGAAGCAATCAGTGACGAGTCCACGCCGAATTGGAAGGCAAGTTCGGAAGGAAAAGTCAGGATGCGACGACCTTGTCTCATGCCCGTTGTCATCGTTCCGGATATGAGCATACCCGGAATCGAACCATCGGAATCCAGCAAGGGGGCCGGATTCAGCCGGTTCAAAAAGCAGTCCCGGCATCGTGCCGGGCAAACACGCTCCCTGTCAAAGAACGCGCCGTCTCTACATACCAGAATACCCGGTTGGTGACCGTATTTCTACGTTCGTTCGGGATGTTTCCAGTTGGAAACTGCTTCGGCAAATACCCCCCCGGTTGTTCCGAACACCGGCTCAAACCAGTGCAATCGCCAGAAACGGAACTAACTCCGGAAATAAGCAGGAATTTCGTGACCGCCCGCAATTGGCGTTGCTGCGAATTGTGCTCCTCCTACATCCGGCAAAAAAATCAGGATCAGCCGTTAGATCGAGCGGTACATTTCATTTGAGAGACGGAGAATTGCTCTAATCCACGCAGGCATCCACGCTTTCAGCAGATACCCTCAAGGGACTATGAAATCCGCGCTTTTTGCTGTGTTTCATGCCGAAACGAATATTTGACTACGTTTTTCCCGTTATTAGAATCCAGAGTAGGTACACAAGAGGCAAACTAGGCGGATTATACAGCGCGACTTGCTCCCTTCGGAAACGGGAGATTTATCGATTGCGCCGAGGATCGTCTGAATTCTTCTGCACCTCCAACCCAATACAAAACAGTGCCCGTCTAATCCGGTCTCCGGAATCACCGAAGCACTATTCACTGATCCAATATCGCCGATCGAAATATAGATCCAAACCATCCTCCATTTGGAGACAGGAGCTCTCATGGCTGCCAGGGAAAGTCAAGGTTACTTGATTGCCGTCATTATCCTCGTGTTGCTCGTGCTGCTGCTCGCACTGGGTTCGTTTTTTGGCATTTCAAAAGCCAACGAATACTCAGCCCGCGTGACAGAGCTTGAGGCGCAACTTAACGTCGAGAAAAAACTCAGTGCCGCCTATCAGATCAAAGGTGAAGTCCTCAAGGCTTACGTCGGAAATCTGAACAAGAGCGTCGCTGAGGTTCAAACGGAAATCGACCGTCTGAACACTTTGACGTCAGGTGTCGACGCAACCCAGCAGCAAGTCATCAACGACGTCAAGTCGGAGATTGATTTCATCCGCGAAGAGTATGAAAGAGACAAACTGCAGAACCTTTCGTCCGACGAAGGGGCGGCTGTCGAGTTCACATGGCGAGGTCACGCAGACAACCTGCGAAACGTACTTGCTGAAAAGCACAAAGAACTCAACATCAAGCAGAACGACATCCTGCGTATCGATCGCGAAAGAAAAACCGACATCGAACAGAAAGAAGCCGAAGTTGCCGAGGCACGCAGAACGCTTAACGAGGTTCGCACCAACGCCGCAGAGCGTGAAGCTTCACTTCAGCAGGAGCTCAATGCAGCCAATCAGTCAGTTCAGCAGATCACGGCTCAAAACGAAGTTTCCGGACGCCGCGCCGATCAGGCTCAGCAGCAATTGAGCAGCGAACGCCAGCAATGGACTGCCGAACGTACAGCGTTGGAAGAAGACAAAGACAAGTTGACACAGCGTCTCGTGGTTTACGAGCGTGAAGTTTTCGATCTTCCTGACGGATCCGTCGTCCGCGTGTCACCAGGAATTAACACTGTGCATATCGATCGTGGAACGTCCGACGCATTACGGGCCAACCTGAAATTCGCAATTTATGACTCAGAAGTGACCAACTTCGTACAAAATACTCAGAAAGCAACGATCGAAATCACGCGTGTTACCGGCTCTCACTCTGCCGAAGCCCGGATCATCATGGAAGACCCGACTAACCCGATCCTCCGCGGTGACCACATCGTCTCGCCGACATGGGACCCCGGTTACAGTGTCCCGATTGCTCTGGTCGGCGTTTTTGACCTCGACTACGACGGCAACTCTGATCGTCTCCGTCTGGTTCAGCAGATTGAGCGGAACGGTGGTACTGTCGTTGCGATGAATGACGAGCAGGGCAACATCATCGGCGAAATTGATGCCACGACCCGTTACGTGGTCATGGGACCGGAACTGTCTAATGACACACCACAACGAGTCATGTCTGCAATCAATCGGTTGACAGAGCAGGCAGAAAGAAACCAGATTCAGCCAATTGACACCCGGAAACTGCTCAACTGGATGGGGCAACACGGACGTGCCCGGGTAGAACGTCTGGACGATCCCGGTGATCAATTCCGGAATCGTGGCCCATCCGATGCGATTCCAGGTGGCTAGGCAAGGACTACCTGCCCGCAACCGCTAGTGTGGCTTGTCCACATGAACATTTGATACGTTCAACGGCCGTGACGCACAACCGTCACGGCCGTTTTTTTTTACGTGGGTCAAAACGCCGGCGATCAGAACCGGTCGCCTTCATGCTCGAAATCGACAGAAACGAAAAAGAGATATTCATTCGCCTGCACGTCACACCGAATTCGCGCAAAACATCTATCGGTGGAACAATGTCGGGCGCATTGAAGATTTCAGTTCGGGAGCCGGCTGATCAAGGCAAAGCAAATGCTGCCGTACTCAGGCTGCTTGCCAGCTCTCTGGGTTTGAAAAAAGATCTGATAAGAATCAAATCGGGTCAGACAAGCCGTCGGAAAAGAATCAGCATCTCCGACTCATCAACAGAAATCTACGAAGCGCTACTGGCTCTTGGCGAACAGTAGTAAAAAGAAAAAGGTTCCTGCCCGATGACAGGAACCTTCACTGCGAAACAAAAAGGGTATCGCTCTAGTTTCCAAGTCGAACGAAGATATTTCCTTCGACCTTGTCTTCGTTTATCTGAACAATGTCGTCGGCGTTCTTGCTGACAACGGCAAGGTTGCCATCGATAGTTGCATTGGAACGGAAGCTGTTTTCGCCAGCTCCCATGAAGAATCGGTTTCTTTCTCCACCGGCAATTCCGTCGGTTCGTAGCGAGATATCATCGCTACCGCTGAGTCCCACATAAGTCAGATTGCCACCGGCGCGGCCGGCGAACTGATAGGTGTTGTCCCCGTGCCCGGCATAGGTCCGGAAGCTACGTCCGATAAATGCGTCCGGCCCGACATTAAAGCTGTCATTGCCCTCACCACTCTTCGCGATCAGGTGTCCGTTAACGCGGCCGGCAAAGTTGAAGCTGTTGTCGCCGTTACGCAGCTGGTTGTGCGAACCCTGGCGTACAACCGAGTCCGGACCGTGATTCACGGCGTCATCGCCACTGCCGGCCTGAATCCCTGTGCCGCCCAGGATCATGGAATTCAGATTGAACGTGTTGTCACCGTGCCCGAAACGTACAAAAACGGAATCGCGGACCACGAGGTCGTCGCCGAGACTGACTGTGTCGTCTCCAGCAAATCCGCGGTAGAGAATGTGACCGCTCACGACACCGTTGTTGACGCGCATCGTATTGTCACCGCCGCCCAGCCGGCCGACGATCCGATCAACTCTGGTTTCTCCGAGGTTGATTCTTACATTGTCGTCAACAGGTTCCATCTCGCCGGTCTGGCGCATATCCACGTGAATTCCGCCGGTGACGCCGGAAACGGAGCCGACGAGGTTACCGTTATCAGTCACGTCAAATGTCCCGGGATCGGTCGCTTCAATCTGGACAAGGCCGTCTGCCATTCCCTCAACCATCAAGTTGCCATTTACCAGCTCCACACCCACCGCCATCAGCTTCCGGTCTTCAAGCTGGCTGTATTCTCTGGTCTGTGAACCGCCTCTTTTGCGTCGTCTCATCGCGTGTCCCTCTCAGTTTGCACTTGTTTGCCGGGGAGGCAGACTCTGTACCTTTGCACCTACACGCAGCTGTCCTTGAACTGAGACAACAAATTTGTGAATTCCCTGGAATGCCTGCGACAAGGCCATGGAATCACTTCCCGGCAGCCCGGCAGGAGCTCGTTTTCCCCGAGTCAGAGGCACCTTCGGCAACTTGAGAAAAGTTTGTTCGGTTGCGCCGGAATCGTCGTTTTCATCAATGTAAGGCGACGCCGGCGATTGACCGGCACCTGACACCAACTTCAACAACCCGGGGGAATAACGATGTTCAGCTCTACCAGATCAACTGTTTTCGCCATATTTTTTGCCGCGATCTGTGCCTTTACGGTCTCAACGGCTCAGGCACAGAACGTCAACCACCACGATCGAGTCGAAGCGTATACGACTGATGTCTATAACATCAACTTTGTTGCCGGGGTCCCTTCGGGGCTGACCGTCGACGGGGACGGGGACACCGATCTCGACCTCTTCATCTACGACCCTTACGGCAACCTGGTCGCGTGGGACGACGACTACACGGACTATTGCATCTGCAACTTTGTCCCGCAGTACAACGGGACCTATACCGTCAAGATCAAGAACCTCGGCTCGGTCTGGAACGCGTACCACATGTGGTCCCACTAGACGGTACCAACAGACCCAGCGCTGATAGATATGGCCAGATCGGCATAAAGCAGACCGACTCTCACTGAACCATCAGCAACTAGAGAAGCAAGAGTCGCAGCGGCCCGTTCGGATCCTCGATCCGGGCGGGCCATTCTTTTTTCGAGCCGGCAACACTGAATTCGATGCGAGGTAATCCGTGTACCTGCAGTCTGATCGAAATGCTGGCCAGCAGAACAGGCGCTGATAGTTACTCAGCCGCGGCAGCAGCTTCTTCACCGAACGGATTCTGTTGCCTTGGAAGCCACTGACACATCGCGACTCCCAGAAAATAAAGCGCCGTCAACGGAAGCGCCAGAAGGATCATACTGATCGGATCTGATGGAGTCAGCAGCATCGACGTCACGAAAATGACCATAATGGCGATCCGCCATTTGCTGAGATAATTGCTGACCGAAAACACGCCGATCCGGTTGAGGAAGAGCATGACCAGCGGCAACTGGAAGGCAATTCCGAATCCAACAGGAAGAAACATCACAAAGTTCATCCATTCATTGATGCGCAGCTGCGGTGTGATTCCCATCGTCTGGTTGAAAGTGAACAGGAACGCCAGAACCGGCTTGAAGACAAAGAAGAATGCCAGACAAGCTCCGCTGATAAACAGTCCGAGACTGATCGGCAGGAAGATGTAGACATAGTTCTTTTCGTGCGGATAAAGCCCGGCAGCGACAAATGACCATAGCCAGTAGAAGACCAGGGGGCTCGCTATTACAAATCCAGTCACGACGCCTGCCTTCAGCCAGATCATGAACGGCTCCATCGCCTGAAGCGACTGTGGCTGGACATTAATGTTCTGCCACATCTGGATAGCAACCAGCTCTGTCTTTGCCGCTGGCATGAATTCAGCGAACTGAGCGGAGATCAGAACGCGGTTCAGCCGCATGTTGAGGTCCGGATCGGATTTTTCATCAAGCTTATCGACGATCGCCGTCAGTGGATTCTCCTCGGGCGGAGTCAACCATGACCAGAAGGTTGTCTCCGGAGGCAGACACAGCTCTGCGAACCCTTCTGCGCTGTAGAGATCTTCTTTGCCCGCAAGCGTGTTGAATGCCTGAGTGACTGCTCTTATGTCATCATCTGACGCTTCATCGTCGTCGGACTGGCGATTCGCAATTGACTCGATTGAATTCTGACTGGTCGGGGTTAGCTGATCCCACATCCATTTGAGTCGCTTTCCGCGTGACGATTCTTCGTCTTTGTCTTCCACCCAACTTTCACACAACTCATCGATCTGCGAAGAGTCGAAACTTCCTGCCCGAAAGCCGTACGGGTTCAGGTTAACGCCTTCCAGAAAATCCGGACTCACCTCACGCAGCATCTGCACCATCTGGCCCGGGTCGATATAGACGGTTTTCGGAGAAAGATTGTTTTCCTTCATCCATGGCAGCAGTTCCGGATCAACAAATCCATCGGCCTCTGCCAGTCGCTTCAGGTCAATCGCGTGCTGGTAATCAGCCATCGCCTTTTCCAGAGGCGTCTTCAAATAGTCAACGACCCGATCGGCAAAGATAAATCCGACAATGCTGCCCAGAGCTACGCTGATCGCGCAGCGGATCAAGACCTTGCGAAGCTCTTCGAGATGCTCGCCGAACGACATCCGCGAACCGGCAAACAAGTCCTGATTAGGTTCTCGAATTGCCAAATTGAGCCCGCTGCTTTAGTTGGTGAAGAATGGAAATACACAACTGCTGCCGTGACAGCACGTTGGATTGATGGCGAGGGTTAGCCCCTAATCTGATAGTATCACGCGGGGGTCACTTAACCAACATCCGATCTACTACGACCATGTATCCGCTCAGATTTCACCCGATCTTCCGCCGCTATATCTGGGGCGGTCGCCGACTGGCCGAGGTGCTGAAAAAGCCGATCGGCGACGAATCCTGCGCCGAAAGCTGGGAGATCGTTGATCACAACGACGATCAAAGCGTTGTTCAGTTCGGTGACCTGGCTGGCCAGACCCTTTCCAGCCTGATCACAGAGTCAGCTGCTGATCTGCTCGGAAAACAAACTGCGACAAAAATTAGCAACCCTGAACTGCCGGAAAACCTACAAAACCGCTTTCCGCTACTTCTGAAGTTTCTCGATGCCAACCGCGCGTTATCCGTTCAGGTTCACCCGGATGATGTGATCGGCCGCACGCTCGATCCACCTGATCTCGGAAAGACAGAGGCGTGGTATGTCATGCACGCGGATCCGGGCGCGAAAATCTATGCAGGTCTGAAGCCGGGTATCGACAGAGATAGATTTTCTCAAGCGATCGAGCATGGCTTCACGGAGGATGCTCTGCATTGCTTTGAACCGAAAGCCGGCGACTGCGTCTTTATCAGGGCAGGAACGATTCACGCGATCGGGGCAGGGCTGCTGATTGCTGAGATTCAGCAGTGCAGTAACACAACGTTCCGTGTTTATGACTGGGATCGCGTTGACGCTGAAGGCAACTCGCGCCCGCTGCACATCCAGCAAAGTCTGGACTCGACGGACTATGAAATCGGACCGGTCAATCCGATGCCGGCGCAATCAACCGACAATGACAAAGCGGTCACGCTTGCCGAGTGTGACAAGTTCGTGATGCGACGCTGGTCTGTCGGCTCAAACGGCAGCGCAGCCACAATCGGCTCTGACGACTCCTTCCGGATTCTAGCCGTGACCAAAGGCAGTGTGAACGTCGACGGTGATCCCGCGGGACAGCCGCTGGAAACCGGCCAGACGATGCTGGTGCCAGCATGTGTCGGATCTTTGGGCGTTACAGGAACGCAGCCAAGCGAAGTTCTCGAAATCTTCGTTCCCGGCGGCTAGTCGTTAAGCGGCTATTCTTGCGGAGCGATTGAGGTCGCCTGCTGCCAGTTTTTACCTCGCTAGCAATCCGTAGCGCATGTAGCGCGGCATTCGCTCGCTAAGGCGCCAGTCCTGCCCTCGGTTCAATCTCCCTTGAGCCTGCGCATGCATCTTCCTATTGTCCGCCGTGGACTTCTATGGAGTTTCCGCGAACCGGCTCATGCGATCCCCGTACAGTCACACCCCCGAAGTGACCAACTGGTGAAAATAAACATGCAAACCGTCGCCCGAACAGCATCGCTGACAAGTGTTGCGCTGGTGGTCGTTTGCTTTTCAGGATGCTTCAATTATCTGCGCCCGGATCTCGGTCCACCGGGGACGATCGGCGCCCAGCGCAGCCGGATGGTGCTCAACGACCCTTATCCAAGTGACTATCTTGGCCCCTCGATCCCCAGCGGACGGCCACGGGGGTTCGAACTGCCGCTCCCTGAAGCCCAGAACAATCAGTACTCGCCTTATTCGGAATTGAACAAAGCCAACCTCGGCTTGTTCCAGAGACTTCGTTCTAATCGTCAGTTCGGATACGGTTACGGGCCCAATGGATACCAGGGTGGGTATGCGCCGACTTATGGCGGTACCTATTCCCCGGGACTGTACACCCCGAACGTCAATCCAGTCGTGATCAACCCCGGCACGATCAACACGGACACGATCAACCCTGGCACGATCAGCACGGGCACGCTCAACCCCAGCGTTGTGAATCAAGGGGCCGTCAATCAGGGCGGAATCGCCGTGCCTCCAGGCTATCTGCCGCCCGGCAGCTAACTGGCCCGAACGCCGGGCCTGTTTACGTGGTGAAGCACCATGCACGGTTGGAATTCGAACGTTTCCCGCGAAGCAAACCAGACGATCGTCGAAATTCATTTGCTTCCTTTCGCTGGAATTGAGTCCAATTCCTCCAAAAAGTACGTTTCTCTCAGTACTTTTCGTCGATTGTGCGGATTAATAAACATGCCAAAGACCCGAAGAATCCAGCTCATTCTGAACGTAGTACTGGGATCCATATTTCTCGTGGGTCTGATTCAAAGCATCTTGCTGAGGCAGGATTATTTAGACCTCGTTGAGCAGCAACAACAATACAAGCAAATCTACGGCGAGTTCCCTGAATCGGACAACTCGAGTGTTCGTGTAATCAAAGTTCAAACTGACGAACCACTCGTTTTCAAATTCAGGTTCTATCTCCCACCCGGCCATTCCTGTTTAATCGCGCATACGGAATTCGGAAGCGGAACAGGAACAAGCGGAGTGAGCGGTGCCAGCCCTACCGAGGCAAGTGAATGCATCTATACGATTTGCCTGTCGCACAACACGGAATATGACAAGCTTGATCTCAACGTTACATCAGAGGCGTGGATTGCCGGCGTCGTTGACGAGCAGCGGAATGCTCGCTTGTCAGCGATAGGCGGAAGCTTTCTCGACCGTGAAGTCTCCCGATTCGTTCTGGAGCACCGGGACGATTTAATCTTTTCGTCGGATCAAACTGAAGGTAAGGCAATCGAACCTGGGAAAGAATTCACACTGTTCAAGATTGCGGTGCCGGAGTCATTGGCTGACGAGTTCCCGGCCCGTGCCCTCGAGCGTAGAAACATGACGCCGGACTTTCCTCTTTCACTTCTCGAAATCAGGGCGACGGTCAAGAAGCAGTGAGCCTCCCGTCTTTCACAACAACGGAACTCGCAGGATGAAAACATTCTCTTTATCGAATATCTTGCTGCTGATCGCCGCAATCGCAGCCTGGCTGGCTTGCTATGACCTGAGCAGCAAGATTACCGAGCTGAGAACGGAAGTTGGATTCTTCCAGCAGGTTTCACGAGAGTTGCTGGTGGAAGATCCGACGCTGACAGGGCTCGCCTATCGATCCGGCGATGTTCATCCAGAGCATCAGGAATGGGAAATTCATGTTCCTGAGCCCGAAGCGGGTTACACATTCGCGGTATGCTTTTGCAACAAAGACGCAGGCAATACCCTACCGGACGCCCACAAGCTTCATCCGGATGAAGCCAGAATCTTTCCCGTACAGCCGGGACGACATGAACTTTCTTTTCAGCCTGGAAACAGCGATCTAATCGAGCTGGATGATGAGAAATGGATGTCGGTTTACCCATATCAACTTATCCTCGACAGAAAACACCTTGGCGACATCGAAATGTCGCAACCAGCGCTTTCACTCAGCATTCCTGTGCGTTCGATCTACAAGCCATCTGACGAACCAATTCTGCTCAGCCCGTACGAGCCCTGGTCCCCGCGCGGATACACATTATGGCTGCAACAAGTCAGCCTGGAGTCTGAACATCCACAATCAGATGATTGACCTGGCTTCTAACTGAGTTAGCGGTCCCTAACCCGTTGCCAGGCGGTTCAGGACTTCGATTCCCGCTTCCAGCTTTTCATCGGTCGCCGCGTACGAAATCCGGAAATGCGTATCCTGATCGCTGAAGATTCCGCCGGGGATCACCATCAGGTTGTTGTCGATCGCTTTCATGCAGAAGTCACTCGCGGACAAATCCACCGGCACTTTTGGAAACAAATAAAATGCGCCGCCGGGGTGAGCGATCTCATAGTTGTCTTTCAGCCCGTTGATGACCTTGTCCCGTTTGGCGCGGTAGTCGTCAACGTGATTCGAGATGTCAGTCTCCAGAGCAACGGCGGCAGCCCATTGAACTGGCTGAGGAGCACAGACGAACGTGAATTGCTGGACTTTGATCATCGTGTCGATTACGTCCGCCGGCCCGTGTACCCAGCCGATCCTTAGCCCGGTCATTGCGTAGGACTTTGAGAAACCGTCAATCACTACCGTCTTCTCGTTGAACTTCGCCGCCGACGTAAACGGATCGTCGTAGGTGAACCGGCTGTAGATCTCATCCGAAATCAGGCAGATTCCCCGTTCGGCGGCAAACTCGGCAACCGCGCGGATTTGATCGTCGCTGTAACAGACGCCCGTCGGATTGGACGGTGTATTGAGGATGATCATCTTGGTCCGCCCGGTCACAGCATCCTCAAGCTTGTTCATATCGATCCGGAAATCCGGATAGGTGCTGATCTTTACCGAGACGCCTCCAGCAAGCTCAACGAGAGCCGGATACATCACGAAATAGGGATCAAAGAAGATCACCTCGTCGCCGGGATTGACCATCGAAAGTGTCGACAGCAGCAAGCCCCCGCTGGTGCCGCTACAGATAAACGCTTTGCGATCGTCATGGCCGAACTGCTCATCGATTTCCGCCTGCAACTTTTCACGGACCACGGGCATCCCCTGGGTCATCGCGTAACCGTTTTTGCCATCTTCGATTGCAGCGATCAGTTCAGCTTTGACCGGAGGAGGCACGTCAAAATCCGGCTGGCCGATCGACAGGTTGATCGGATCCTCAAGCTTGGCCGCCAGGTCGAACATCCTGCGGATTCCCGAGGAACTGAAGTTCTTGGTCCGGTCGGCGATCCAGTTTTCCAGCATCTGCATATCTTTCTCCCGCTATATGGTTGCGGCATTCCACAAACGGAATGTCCGGTATGAGTCACAACGTTTTACAAACGTTCAAAGTTGTTAATCCGGCCGCAGCCCGTACGGGTTACGAACCAATCCGCTCTAAATGAGCATTAATCGGAACCGGAATGGTTGTTCAAATTCCGGCTCGAATTTAAACTCGTTACTCTAGCCTTTTGAGCCCGCCATCGGCCGGATGATCACGGAATGAGCGAACTCCATCATGAATGCGGCGTGGCCGCAATTTACCATCTGCAGGGCGGGGACGTCAGTGAGTTGTGCCCCACAGAACATCCGTCGGGAGCATCCAGACTTATCCCGCGAATGCTGCTGGACATGCAAAATCGCGGACAATTGTCCGCTGGCATGACTCGATATTCCCCCGATCCTGAAAATGGCCAGTTGCTCGATACGTATCGGGAACTGGGATCCGTTCAGGAAGTCTTCCGTCTCTCGCACAACGCCAAGGCCGCAAGCCTGATGAAGCAGTATGCCGGTCATGCTGCCATCGGCCACGTCCGCTACGCAACTTGCGGAAAAACAGATCGCAGCTACGCTCAGCCGTTTGAAAGCCACCATTTCAATCGCCGTCACTGGTTCAGCTTTGCATTCAACGGTCAACTCGCGAACTTCAGACAACTTGCCGAGGACCTTCTCGAAAAACCGGATCACCACATGGTCCGCCAGACAGACACTGAGATCCTGTTGCATGAATTCTGCCGCGAGCTTGCCGCATACAAGTCGATCTCGCTGGTAGACATGATAAAAGCCGTCAGCAGCCGACTGGATGGCGCGTATTCGATCGCACTGCTCAATGCCAAAGGCGAAATGCTGATCGCACGGGACCCGCTTGGTATGAAACCGATGTGCTACGCGATTCGGGGCCCTCTTTTTGCCGCAGCCAGCGAAAGTGTTGCACTGGCGAACCTGGGGTTCAAGCGATCAGAAATCGAATCACTTCCACCCGGACACGCGATCACGATCGTCGACAACAAAGTCAATGTCGAGCGATACGCCAACTCGCCCGGTCGAGCCCACTGCTTCTTCGAGTGGATCTACTTTGCCAACGTCGCCAGTACGCTTGACGACCGCAGCGTCTATCTGACCCGTACTGCCCTTGGCAAAGAACTTGCTGAACAGGAAAAAGCAAATCCTGCCTTTCCAGTCGATGAAGACACCATCGTTGTGCCGGTTCCCGACACCAGCAAAGCTGCCGCAGACTCAATGGCATTCCACATGGGAGTGCCCTCGCAGGAAGGTCTGATTAGAAATCGGGCCGCCGGCCGGACTTTCATTCAGCCCGGGCAGGATGCAAGACTTGCCGCTGCCAAAACCAAATACATGCCTCTTCGTGAGGTCCTCGAAGGAAAAAGAGTCATCCTGGTCGAGGATTCAATCGTCCGCAGCACCACCATGAAAGCACTGCTTGAGCGGATCAAAGAGGAAGGTGGTGCAAAAGAGATTCACGTTCGTGTTGCCTGCCCGCCCATTGTCGCGCCCTGCTACTACGGGATCGACATGTCAACGATCGACCAGTTGTTCGCTCCAAAGTTCTATCCTCCGGGCGAACAGTTGACTTCTGAAATCGAAGTAGAGATGGCCGAGCGCCTCAAGTGCGAATCACTCCGTTATCTACCTGTTGAATCAATCGCCAGAGCAATTCAGGTTCGCCCTTCAAGCCTGTGCCAGGCCTGTGTCACTGGAAAGTACCCGACTCCCTGCGGACAGGAACTGTACCAGATTGACCGGGAGGGATACCTCAACGGAAAAAAGCAGATGGCGGAGAGGGCGTATGACATCGAAATCAAAGTCTGATTTCGCTGCCCGTTACCAATCATCTGCTGACCTGATCCGGGTACTCCGTTAGCTGCTAAAACGGCATCGCGTATCCGAGTCTCTGCATCAACGCTCCGCATTTCAGCTTGAAGGTACCACGCTGGGCATCCGTCCAGTTCTTCCAGCCTTCCAGCCGTCTCTCGAATACGGCACGCTTCTCTTCTGCTGAAAGTGATTCGTAGCCTTCGACTTCCCGGTCTCCCGGATTGGCCAGAACGCCACGGATGTTCGCGCTGACGTCGTCACACGCGCCTATTCCCGTCCAGTCGAATAACTGCGTCAGCCTGCCTTCGAGTTCAGGCAGGTACATCCACTCCTGTCTGAACAGAAAAAAACGCTCCGGATTGTCCTGCCCCCAGTCGAGCACGCCGGCCGATTTCTCCCATACTTCACAGTGCTTTTCAAAATCCTGCCCGGCAAAAGCACCATAGCGCTGTCGTGAGCAGATAACCCCGATCCCGTTCCGCACCAGCCCGATGACCTTTGCACCGGGAAACACCTGACAGAGATAATCGAGAATGTCCCCGGTTGGATTGATCGCCGCGAAATGGACGGGCTTCTCTTTCCGCTGTCTTTGCCTCGGCCATATCAGCTCGACCAGTAACTTGCGAAACGCAGCATCGTACTCTTCCTGCTCCAGCAGCATCGCCTTGCGACGCGAATCGACAGTGCAGTTCTTCAGCGCCGCGCGCAGAACATCCTGAACGACATTGTTCTCTTTGCCGTGATAGTAGACTTCCGGATGCAGTCTCAGCGACCTGCGGAAGATCGTCGTGCCGCTGCGTCCGACCGCAGCCAGAAATAGATATTGAGGATGAGCATTTGCCATGAGCCTATGCTAACTCTTGACGAACTGCGAACGAAATACCGGATGATCATTGATTCGCATCCGCCGCTCGAAATGGGTGCGATAGTCCATGTCGTGCTCCGCAGGCCTTGCGTCCACATCGTGGGGTCCGGACAAATCACTATGCTCGGCCATCAGACCAAGCGTCTCCTCAAAATACTCTTCGACGTCAGTCCAGAAATGAAAAATCCCGCCCTGGGACAGCACTCGCTGGATATCTGCGATAAACCCGGGCTGCATGACTCTTCTACGCCTGTGCCGTGCTTTCCACCACGGATCAGGAAAGTAGACATGCACCGCAACGGCACACTCATCCGGAAGGAACTCACGAAACAGCTTCAGCCCGTCCCCGCATAGCATGCAGGCGTTGTTGCGATTGTTCTGAGCCAGGCGGTAGGCGGCGAAGCGGCAGTATTTGTGAGCGATTTCGTTCCCGAGAAAATTCCGTTCCGGCCTGCGGCCTGACTCGGTGGTCACGAACAGGCCCTTTCCGCTGCCGATTTCAATTTCCAGTTCGCGCGGCTGATCAAACAGCGACTGTGGATCAAACGGCGCAACAAGATCATCCACCTCACCGAGGTGGCCGGTGAAATCGACTTCAGGATCCAGCTTTGGAAGAACACGCCGACCCAATTTCGGCTCCCGTTAGTGACCAGAGGGCAACAAAAAACGCCCGATCGCATCGGGCCTGGTCCTGTGACCAGCCGCGTTGCCATCGGGCACTTGAAGCGTCAACCGTAAGTTACGGAGTTTTGATCTTCTTGTTTTTCGCTTTGCGACCGCGGTTATTTGCAGGACGCTTGCCGTGGTTGGCTTTCTTGACTTTGTGACTT
>JBCCFB010000133.1:0-16833 GCA_039029995.1 Planctomycetota bacterium | reverse complement strand
CGAATCTGTTGAATCCGTCAAGAATCAAACCTATCCCCCGACCTTTCTATCCGCGACTTCACTCGAACGAATAACCACTTCAGATGAATTCATCGTTCCACTGTCGCGACATCGGAAACCAAGATTCAATCCATTTGAAAAGTCTATCGAAATCTGCGCAGGTGCTTCCTCTCCCTGTTCAAATTCATGCGCCAGCGCAATGACGAGAAATTCACCGCATTCCATCAAGTCGGTAACTCGCTCCTTGTATTGCTCAAGTTCTTCGGCCGCGGTCTGATCTGAAACAACGTCAAAGTAGGCAACTCCTTCGCCCAGGCAAAACCGGGACCAGGCTGGCGGATCAATATGTTGCAAAAATACGAGATCAATTTCACCTTCGCTTGATTCTGGAAACGCAATTCCGCAAACCCTTACCGTTGGCCGATCTGTCAGTGGAAATATGGTGTACTCTTCGCCGGGATTGGCGCGACCGAGCTCCAGTCGATAAGAATCAGCGCTATTGCCGAGGCTCATCGAGTCCGCAGCGTGCTGCATGCTGCGCCAGAAATCCGCGCTACAATTCTGCTTACGGCCGACATATTCAAGCTCATGCATTGCCAATTCAAGCTCATTGTGATTGAGATATTCCTCAAACTGCACTAGCTCTCCAGCATTGACGATCCCGGGTAGTGCCTTGCGCGCATTGAGAAGGTACGCTGTTGCTGTCTTCCAGTTTCTTTGCAGTTTCGGATCAGGTATTTTCTTCTCCTGAATTCCCTGGAGGGCAACATGAGATCAGGCGAGACACTGCCTGTCACCGGCGATAATCAAGCGATATCCGCAGTCCAGCTCATCTCTTTCGAGCAAATCAGCATACTTTCTATTCCATGCTCCGGATCTAAGGTCTTCTTGCAAAGCCTCAATTCCCGGTTGGATAGCACGATCGTCGATTTGAGAAAACGTAGAGATTGAATTCCTGATTGACTGAACGAGATACCTTTCCGGACGACGCCAGTAAGCAGCAAGAAACCCGTCCGTACAATCCCGGGGAACGTTTACCGTTCGAATGTCCACTTCCCCAAGTGCACTTTTGATCGCGTCGATCGAGACGGAGCGATCAACGTCTGTTTCGATCAAGCCGGGAAAGTAGTCCCGCATCAACCAGAATGAAAATGCGATGTCGGGATCAAAGGTAAAAATTACCTGGCGACGCGAAACTCTTGCCATCTCAGACAAACCCTTCCCGGGATCAGTCCAGTGGTGAACGGTGAGTACAGCCATTGACGCATCAAAAGCAAGGTCCTGAATCGGCAACTCCTCTGCCACCGCCTGTACAACCCGGGACTTGCTAAGCCTTTGCTCGATCATGCGCGACGACGGCTCAACGGCAGTGACCTGCAAGTCCTCCGGCTCATAGGAACCGACTCCAGCACCGATATTAACTACCGTACGACATCCTTCCAGCGCGCTGCGAATGACTGCATAGATGCGTGGGTCAGCGACACGATTTGAACCGTAGCCGTCGCCAATAGAGTCGTAGATATCGGGATGGGATGGTATGAACATTCAAACAGCAGAATCACTTCTGCCTTCTTCGTAAACGAACGATTGGAAAATATTCGATGCAGGCGGACACGAAGCAGGTAGTGTACGATCTCAAATCAATTGGAAACCGATCAAAGGCGCTTTGTTGATTCAAAAGGCAACAAGTTTTTCGTCGCGCAAATTGCGCGACAATCAAAATCATCACTACTCAGGTGGAACGATGGCCAATACCCTCATGGACCCCGCCTCTCCCTGTTTCTCATTGTGCGATAGCACATGGTGCGTAGTCAAAAGTCTGTTTTGTCGATTGTTGTTGACCACACGTTTAGTGGAGTGTAACAGAGCCACAGCTTTTTCGTCTCTGGAGAAACAGGATCCACAAGATGCGTAGCATGTTAGCTATTTCGGCCAGCCTGTTGCTATTCGCCGTCGGTTGTGCCGTGCCGGGATACATGAATCGGGGCCCTATTAATCAGCAAACGATCGTTTCCACAATTGATCAACCTGTTCATCCCGGAAATACGTACGAAATCGCTGTTCGTATGAATGCTGCAGAAGAAAACCAAATTTTCTATTCCGGCATGGTTGTCACCGCAACTGACGAGTCGGTAACGCTTGCAGACGCTGTCGAGCGAGTTGTCGTTGTAAGTTCGCCACCTATTCCCCTGATCGGCAGCCTGTTTGTCAACAAATCATCGGGCCGCGCACCGCTAGACAGGCCTATCACAATACGCCGAGATGAAATCGTCGGCGTTCGGGCATTGTCGACGCAATAGTTGTCCTGCTGAATTGCATTTGTGTTTCTGCGATACTAAGGCGCTTTGTTGCCGGAGCATTCTGCGATGACCTCCAGCCGATTTGACAAAGCACTGAGTGTGGAGTCGCTGGTATTCCACTCGAGAAAGTTCGTGTTCATCAGCCGAAAACGCCGTTCGTTTAGCCATCGGAGGAATTGCAATCACTGGCAAGCGAATCACCGCTTTTTCTATATTGATACTGATGACGCTTGTTGCGGTCCTCATTGCTACCGGGATGGTTGGCCCGGCTCTGGGCATTATCCTCTTTGCAGTATTGCCCGTGTTTGTGATAAGAGTAGCACTGCTCAGCTTGCATAAGTTGCAGGTGTTCACGGCGAGGCGCCTCGCTCCGCGTCTATATTCTCGCAGGAGTTTTCGCGTCCTTCGTTTTGCTTGCGGCGCACGAAATTCTGCATACGCGTTGAACGAATACGCAGTCCAGCTTTTCAAGGACGAAAAATTCGACGAAGCAAAAACGGTATTCGGAATCGCCACCGACCTCGACGACAGGAATGAAAATTACCGGGCCCATTCGGGAGCCGCTAAGTACTCCCTCGGCCAATACGAATCTGCAATTGACGACCTCACAATAGCTCTGGACCTGGTAGATAATCACCAGATCGCGCTGACGTATCGAGGATACTCATGGCAGGCGATTGGCAATTACAGGGCAGCTGTGGAAGATATGAGCAATGTTCAATGCATCTCGGCAGAGCACTACTATGTCGCCTACTACCGGGGGCATCTACATGAAAAGTTTGAGCAATGGCAACGCGCGATTGACGATTACCTTCTGGCTTTTGACCTGGATTCAACACAGACGGGCGCTGGAGTTTCTCTGGCGCGAATTCAGGCAGGGTGTCCGGACGCATCTTTTCGTGATGCAGACAAGGCGATTGAGAATTCACAAAGCATGTGCGCTCGCACGAACTGGAAAGACTGGGTGCCAATCAGCGTTCTGGCGGCTGCTCATGCTGAGTCCGGAGATTTCAAAAGTGCAATAAAGTATGCGCAGCAGGCCTTGGATCTGGCTCCCGAAATCGAGAAGCCCGAACGCTCCCTTCGTGTTGCTCAGTATCAGAATAGCGAGCCGTTTCGAATTCCAGCGTTCAATTCAAACCAGGAAAACAACGATTCAAGTGCTCAGCAATAAGCGCGACGCTATGTTTTCAATTCGCATCTCAACAAATTTGTCGTTGCGTGTTCATCCGTTGCACAAGATCCCCCGCAAAATCCGTATTTTCCCGACAGGTGGAATCGGCACCCGTCCGAGATGTTAACGGCGACGAACCTACACGGAACTTGCAGGTATCCCCGCTGTGAAAGCGTTGTCACTGCAAGTTTTTCAACGATAATTGACTCTAATAAATTCTCTCATCTTCCTTCCTGATCCGATTTTTCACGGCAAATCCGACCAATGGCTGTTTCAGAATCCCTCAAAAGAATGACCAAGCGAGTCACCTCCAGCCTTGGTTTCGAAATCAAACGTGCAGCAACAGGCGGACTTGAGCTTCGCACGACTCTCGGACAGTCGTATTCGCATCTCAAAAAACTGGGCGCAAATCCGAAGACAATTTTCGACGTCGGCGTAGCTGGTGGTACTGAAGAGCTGTACACCAAGTTTCCCGAAGCGTTTTTTATGCTGGTGGAGCCGATCGAGAGTTTTGAGTCAGACATGAAAGCGATCCTGAAACACTACACGGGATCCTACGTTGTTGCTGCGGCAGGTGCCGAAGCAGGTGAAGTCACGTTCCACATTCACGACCATGCAATCGAAGGCTCCTCGCTGTATCAGGAAACGATGGGTGAAGAGGCCGACGGCCGGCAAGTGACGGTTCCGATGGTCACTCTCGACGAAGTTGCTGAAGAAAAAAAACTCGAAGGCCCATACCTCATTAAGATTGACGTTCAAGGAGCTGAACTTGATGTCCTCGAGGGCAGTACCGAATGCCTTAAGGAAACTGAAATCGTCGTTCTTGAAGTGTCGCTATTCGAATTCATGAAAGGCGCGCCGCAGCTCCACGAAGTCGTCTCATACATGCACAAAAAAGGATTCGTCGCTTTTGATATCATTCCTGGTTGGAACCGGCCCCTGGACGGAGCTCTCGGTCAGGTTGACATTGTATTCGTACAGGAAAACGGCCGGTATCGGCAGGACCATTCGTATGCATCTCTTGATCAGGTCAAAGGCCTTTCCAGTAACGGCCAGGCTTCCTGATGCTGACTAGGTCAGTATGTCCTGAACGACACGCGCCGGTTCGACTCCGGTCAACTTCATATCGAGGCCCTGAAACTTCACCGTGAATCGGGCATGATCGATTCCAAGAAGATGAAGGATCGTTGCGTGCAGATCGCGCACGTGCACCTTGTCCGTTACGGCGTTATAGCCAAGCTCGTCAGTATCACCGTAACTGATGCCACGTTGGACTCCACCTCCAGCCAGCCACATTGAGAATCCTTTGATGTGGTGGTCGCGCCCGGCTTCCGCACCTTTACCCTGGAACATTGGCGTTCTACCGAACTCACCGCCCCAGACGATCAACGTATCGTCCAGCATGCCCCGCTCTTTCAAGTCGGTCAGCAGGGCCCACGTTGGTTTGTCCGTCAGATTGCAGCAAGTCGTCATATGGCGCACGAGGTCACCGTGATGGTCCCAGCCACGATGATACAGCTGTATAAACCGCACTCCGCGTTCGGCCAGCCGCCGCGCGAGCAGGCAATTCGACGCGAATGAACCGTCTCCCGGTACTGCCCCGTACTTTTCGAGAATGTGCGCCGGTTCATCTGAAAAATCTGTCAATTCAGGAACCGATGTCTGCATCTTGAACGCGAGTTCGTACGCTTTGATTCGTGCGGTAATTGCCGGGTCGGCAACCTGCTCGTTGTGAATCGAGTTCAAGCGGTTGATCGAGTCAACCAGTTGTTGCTGCTGTGCGCGGGAAACTCCAGCCGGATTGCGGGCAAAATAGACCGGGTCCCCGGCTGAGTTGAACTCTACCCCTTGAAATTCACCGGGCAGAAATCCTGACGCCCATTGTCTCGATGCAATGGGCTGTGGATTGCGACCACCGACACTGGTCATCACGACAAACCCCGGCAGATCATCAGATTCGGTACCGAGCCCGTAATTGATCCAGGCCCCCATCGACGGCCGGCCACTGATCGCCGTTCCCGTGTTCATAAATGTGTGCGCTGGGTCGTGATTGATCTGTTCGGTGATCATCGATTTGACGATGCAGATATCGTCGGCAAGTTTTGCCTGCCAGGGAACAAAGTCGCTGAACCAGAGACCGTTTTCACCGTGCTGCTCGAATTCGCAAAGCGGACGCAGACATTTAAGCTTCTGACCTTGAAGCTGCGCAATCGGTTGGCCCTGAGTAAACGATTCCGGCATCGGTTCATCGTTGAGACGTTCAAGTTCCGGTTTGTAGTCAAAAGTCTCCAGATGGGACGGACCACCCGCCATGCAAAGGAAAATGACACGCTTGATTTTCGGCTCATGATGAGGAAGCCCACTTCCATCCGGATCAGATTCTCGCCCGATGAACTGCAAACCGGACAGATCGCGCGCAATCATCCCGCTGAGTGCGGCAGCACCGATTCCAATCCCGCCTCGACGCAAAAACGTCCGGCGGTTGACACTTGTCGCAACTTTTTCAAACAGTCGTTTGTTCATGATTCTTCCCGGATGATTTCTTCCGCTAATTGCGAGAGATCGTTTCGCTCATATTCAAAACAGCTCTCGCGACATTAGTCCAGGCAGCGAGCTCAACCACAGCGATTCCGTCCGGCGGTTCCGACAAACCGATATCGAGCAGTTCTCTCGCAGCCGGTTCGTTTGCCGCAAACTCGGCCAGGCTGAGCTGGTAAAGTTCTTTCAGCACTGCGATCTCACGATCACCGGGGGGTCTGCTTGTGCACCATTCAAATGCAAATCGTGCTCGCGTCTCAAATTCGTCCGAATCCGCCTCCGTAATGATCCTTTCCGCAAACGCACGGGCAGCCTCAACAAAACACGGATCGTTCAGCAGTGCGAGTGCGGCCAGCGGTGTGTTGGACCGCGCCCGTTCACACGTGCATTCCTCGCGGGACGGTGCGTCAAGCGCTCGCAATGAAGGATGGAGAAACATCCGTTGCCAGTGGACGTAGATGCCGCGGCGCCATTGCCCCTCATCGGTCGTATGTGAATATCGTCGTGTCGGGAAATTCAAATGGCGGTAGTAGCCGGCAGGTTGATACGGCTTGACACTTTTGCCACCGACTTCGCTCAAATTCAACAGTCCGCTGATAGAAAGTGAGACGTCGCGGACCGTTTCTGCCGGCAAGCGGTACCGCGACTGGCGTGCAAACATCTGGTTGTACGGGTCAACCCTTAACAACTCTTCGCTGGCAACCGAGGACTGACGATAAGACCGGCTCATGACAATCGTCTTGATCAGATTTTTTACGTCCCAGTCACCGGAAAACTCTAGAGCAAGATTGTCCAGCAACTCAGGAAACGCGGGGGCTTCTCCCTGGCCGCCGAAATCATCCAGCGATTTTGAAAGCCCGACCCCCATGAATAGATACCAGATCCGGTTGGCAAATACACGCGCCGTCAAGGTTCCGGAGCCGTTTTCAACGTCCGTCAGCCAGGTGGCAAGGTCAAGGCGCGTCAAACGCGGGTCCGTCGAATCCGGTGAAGTCATGAACTCCGGATAGGCGGGCTGAACCACCTCTCCGTTTTCGTCCAGCCAGTTGCCGCGCGGGAGAACCCTGACTGATCGAGGCTCCTCAAGCGCCTGCGTAATCATTACCCACGCGCCACGTGATTCAGCGATCTTGATCTCGGAATCGTGAGTCCTGATCGCATCGTCCAGGCGTTTTAACTCTGCTTCGAATCCGGCAAGCGATTCTTCGCTCTCTTCATACTCGGCCTTCCGCCCGCGCAACTCATTTCGCATCTCAATTGTGAGCTGCCGTCGCTGGTGCGCCTCATCCAGCAGGCGCTGGCCTTCGTCATCTATTACCAGCAGCTCAGGAGAACGTCGTGTCGGAAGTGCATTGGTACCATCCTTGAAATGTCTTTCATCATCGATGTCTGCGAAGAATGCAGCCATCGAATAAAAGTCCTTCATCGTGTACGGGTCGTATTTGTGATCATGACACTGGGCACAACCGAGTGTCGCTCCCATCCACACAGCGCTGACGTTGCGCACCCTGTCGGCCTGATAAATTGCGCGGTATTCAGCGGGCTGAAGGCCACCTTCGTGCGTTGTTTGCAGCAGGCGGTTGTAGGCCGTGGCAATGATCTGCTGCTCGGTAGGAGACTCGAGCAGGTCGCCTGCCAGCTGCTCGCGCGTGAACTGGTCGAACGGAAGATTGTTGTTGAACGAAGTGATCACCCAGTCCCGATACGGGGAAACATTGTGATCCTGGTCACCGTGATAACCGACGGTGTCTGCAAAGCGGACAAGGTCCAGCCAATACATAGCCAGTCGCTCGCCAAAATGTTCAGAACCCAGCAGATCGTCTACGAGTCGTTCGTATGCCTGCCCGGAGTCGTCGTTGATGAATGCTTCAACTTGTTCCGGAGTTGGCGGCAGGCCGATCAGATCGAGGTAGAGTCGCCTGACAAGAACGCGGTTTTCAGCATCTTTTGACGGGGCAAAGCCGTTTGCCTCCATCCGCGCGAGAACCATGTCGTCGATCCAGTTGACTGCCCACTCCCGGTCTGAAGGAGTCTCAACCGGGTGTTTTTCCGGCGGAACGTAGGCCCAGAATTCATCCCAGACTGCGCCTTGATCAATCCAGGCCTTCAAGAGCTCGATCTCTTCCGCTTCGAGCGGCTTATGAGCCTCCGGTGGCGGCATCTGCCAGTCAGGATCCTCATCAAGAATCCGTTCGATCATTTCAGATGCTTCTGCATCCCCCGGTTCAATCACATCAAGAGCGCTATCCTGCACGTCAAAGCGCAAATCGACAGCACGGGTTTCTTCGTCAGGACCGTGACAGTGAAAACACTTGTCTGAAAGGATCGGGCGGATATCCCGGTTGAACGAAAGTTCGCGCTCGATGGTTTGAGCAGAAACCGGCTTGGCGCAGAAAAATGAAAGACCACAGAAAAGTAGCACAACTGCCGCATTGACAGAGGTCGCTGGCTTTGGCATCGGATTGTTTGCGATCGGGTGGCGATTTTTGAAACGTCGAGACTATTGTAACCGAAGGCGAGAGCTGTCTGGACCCGAGGCTCTGCGCATGCAAAAGCCTGATTTGCAGAGTGTATTTAAACACAGCCCTACAAAAGACTGTGTTGTGGAAGACTCGAAACTGATTTTGCAAGAGTTCGTTCTGCATGGTTATCGAACGATCTATTGGCAAAAAAAGCCCGGTGTTTCCACCGGGCTCTGAATTCAATCATCTGTTTGCGACCAATCTACTCGTCTTCGGAATCGCCGGGGCCCTCTATCGGAGGTTCGCCGTCTCCAGAGGAATCGCCTTCCTGATCATCAGCCGCGGGATCTTCACCGGATTCGCTGCTTTCAGTTGCGGAGGAATTTTCATCCCCGTTTCCGTTGCCACTGTCTTGATCAACGGCCTGATCATCGCCGGAATTCTGATCGCCCGACTCATCGTCATTGCCGTCTTCGTCACCGGCGCTATCGTCGTCGTCAGTTGATGTCGGTGCTCCCGAACTGGAAGCATTTCCACCACCTCATCATCCGCCGCCACCGCCACCACCTGGCGTTGCTGTCTCATCACAGCCGAGCAAGGCAAGGCTGAAAACGAGGAAAGAAAGTGCAAACAGTTTCTTCATCTGGTCTTCCTAAGGTTCTCGAGAATGAAAGTTGTTTCCGGATTACTTTACTTGATTCTAAATCGGCTGTTACCGCCTGATTTCATTGTAGACCAAAGCAAAAATTCTCAACTAATTGCCCTCTAGCGGATTTTCCACCTGATCCGATCGATATCCACGTAGTTCAAAGGGGCCTTCGGCAATTGTTTCCAAACAGATTCGTACTTCAATGCGATTTGTACCAGGCTGTACAAACCGCGACAGGTTGCGGTTCTGTTGCAGTGTAATTTCCGCTTCCTCCACATCCATGGCACCCTCGTCCACCAGTTCCCATCTATCCAGGTCGTAATTGAAAAATTCTATCCGGCGGGACACTTTCTTCGAATTAATTCCCGGACAGGCAATGGCGAACTCGATTCGGGTTGGTGATGGTTTTGTTGTGGTTGTGCCAACTTCCAGTTCAACGTGGTTGCCGGGAGCGCCCCGCCCCGTTCCAACGGTAACGACAGAGCCGTCACTACTGGACAGGTCCGCATGCGTGGAAGACGTCCGGGACGCCTGAAACAACATATCTCGATGAAACGTCAACACTTAATCCGCGGCTGATCCCATGAGCTGCGAAATCAACTGCAGGCAGTAACTGCGTCGTTGGAATGAGTTGTCCTTCAGCACCTGCAAATGTTACGGGAGCGAGCCACGAAAAGAAGAAGAGAATTATCAGGTTGCGCATCGTGCTGTTTCCTTCCAGAATCAAGATGAGCGTTTACCGGCACTGCTGACGTTAGCATGAACAGTTCGTTAACGCACGGCTCAGCTGATCGGATAGCGTTTGACTGAAGTCATTAACGGCGGTCACTAAGAACGGCCAATGACAAGTAACGTCGAAACGTTACAGACACCAAAGACTCGATAGCTGGCTGGAAACCGGTATCAGGAAAAGAAAGGCTCCAATAACGGCCGTCCGGGGAAAGAACAGTCCGGAATCTGACGGGAGCACAGCGAATAATCATTTCAGCTTCAAGACAAGCTGAGGATTGTTCAGTCGCCAGTAGCAATCCTGACGTTTTCATAAAAGGCATTAAGCCTTTCGGTAACTTCCCGTGTCGTCTCATCAATTTTGATGTAATGCCCCTGGTTGGATTTCTGATCGCGGATCCGTGCAGGTTCCACACCAATGAAATCAAAAACGCGGTTCATTGACATCTGCGGCTCTGCCGTGAGATCGCTGAGGTCCAGCGTAAGCAGCTGCTCTGCGGAAAACGATCGCTTCCATCTTCGAAGTAGAAGTTCGTAGCAACCCAGTGCCAGATAGAGGTTGTGTTTTCGTTTGCGGAAGCAAATATCCAGCAACGTCTTTTCAGCGGTTTCCGGTGCAGTACATAGCTCTTCCTCAAGCTGGTCAATCCGATGGATCGCAGCACGAACACTCGCGCCTGTTATTCCACAAACGTTGTTGTGTCGCACGTGAGAAATCGCCCGTTTGGCCGGATCACGTTGGATAAAGATCAACTTGATTTCCGGAAGCAGGTTTTTTACCCGGTCGACGATGTCCGCTGCGTAATATCCGGGACTTGCATCACCTGTGAAAAAGCCGGGAAAACTGCTGACGCGTGGGAAATGCTCGAGATACCACTGATCGGGCAGATTCGAAAATTGAAAGAACTGTATCTCTTTGTCCATTGCCGTGAGACAAAGAGGATGCTGTTCAATCATTTCGAACAAAGTCGTTGTCCCGCATTTCATTGCACCGATAACGAGGAAAGACGGCTTCAGGACGTCCCCCTCATCGGTTACCGGCACGTCGGGGAATCGCGAGACAAATGACTTTTCAGCTGCTACCCGAATACGACGGGTCATCTGCTCCTTCTCGCCGATATAGGAATCAAGGAGGCTGAACAGCTTGAAGAAAAATGCGTTTCGATCTGATTCCTCAAGCAGCTCCTGCATACGCGCATGGCCACTCGCGATATCTTTCCCGTCGCAGTTGTTCAGCAAGTCGATTACGTTCGCCCACCACGTCCGTCCACCGTTTGCCACTGCTTCGATCACCGAGTGTAGCGCATCTCCAAAATCACCGCGGCGTTTATGGATCTGCGAAAGTGCGTTGTAAGCGCGACCACCCTTCCATCCCTTGTACTTGCTTCCCAGCCGCTCGAGCAAAGCGACGGCCTGGTCTTCTCGCTTTGCCGTTTGCAGAAGCTCAGCGGCTTCGAATGCGCATTTGAAGCCGGCCCCGTCGTGACGCGCTATCATTTCCAGCGCTTCGATGGATTCGTCGAATCGTTCCTGCGCAACAAGAATGCGCGCGTACCAGAGATTGACGCGGGGGCGGTGAGGAAAGCTCTTTCTGGCGGAAGCGATATAATCTGCGGCCGTCTCGAGATCTCCTTCATCAAGCAATTGACCGGTGCGCTTGATGATGCGCTCTTCCGGGCTGAGTGCCTTTAGAAGTTTTGTGATTCCGTTACGAAACATATCTGTTTAGAGCGCTCCGGCCGCATTGCGCTAACTGGTAATACGAGACATTCACCGTCGAGTCATTCACTTAATCCTCGTTGGTATCAGAACCAGGTCGGATGGATTCCAGACGGCAGAAACCAAGTCTAGCGGTTTGCTGGAGAAGTGACTAATTGATTGCCGGACTATCCGGTTCTGCCGGCGCGCGAGACCCGCTCGTGATCCGGTTGTACAGTCTGCGCGGCCTGCAACGGATCAGTGGCGGCACCGAAAACGCGGGGCCGGTGAAAACTGAATGTCTGCTGGACAGTTTCCGGCCCGATCTGACTGCCACTGTCGACCTACGCCGATTGGATTCAGATGGTTTTGAGAACATCTGCAATTTTTGCGGCCGCATTTCCATCGCCGTACGGATTGTTGATGGCCGCCATCGCATCGCGTTCTTCACTACTGTTCAGCAACAGATTCAGCTGTTCAACGATTTTCGCAGGGTCAACGCCGACGAGTCGAGCGTTGCCTGCTTCTATTCCTTCGGGACGTTCTGTTGTTTCCCGCATGACAAGAACGGGTTTGCCGAGCGACGGCGCTTCTTCCTGAACGCCCCCGGAATCTGTGAGAATGACGGTTGCCCTGTTCATCAACCAGACAAATGGCTCGTAGTTGAGCGGTTCGATCAAATGAACTCGATCGTGGGACCCGAGAATTCTGTTGACGGGCTCCCTGACCCTCGGATTGAGATGAACGGGATAAACGAAGTGGGTATCGATCTGACCGTCAGCAACCTCGCGAATCGCTTTGCAGATGTTTTCAAACCCGTCACCGAAACTTTCACGGCGATGACCGGTGATGAGTACCACCCGGGAATCTCCGATTGCATCCGCAACCCCTTTTACGTCCTCCGGCATTGATTCGTTTACCCGGCCGCTGACCCATAGCAACGCGTCAATGACAGTGTTACCGGTCAAATGTACAGCCTCTTCCGGAACATGTTCATGGACCAGAACGTCGCGCGCATGTGTGGTCGGGGCAAAATGATGATCCGCGAGTTGGCCGATCAATCTACGATTCATTTCTTCGGGAAAGGGAGCCCATTTGTCACCAGTTCTCAGTCCGGCCTCGACATGCCCGACCAACGTCTGGCGGTAATGAGACGCCAGAGCGCCGCACATTGCAGACGTTGTGTCGCCTTGAACGATGGTCAGATGCGGTTCCACTTTTTCGAGAACTTCATCCAGTCCTGACATGATCCGGGCCGTAAGACCGGCTAGTGTTTGTCCGTGTTTCATGACGGCAAGATCGAAATCCGGTTTGACTCCGAAAATCGTCAGAGCCTGATCGAGCATTTCTCGATGCTGCCCCGTCGCACAAACGATGCTTTCAAATTCTTCACTTCTGCGCTGGAGTTCGAGGGCAAGCGGACAAAGCTTGATCGCTTCCGGTCGCGTGCCGATGACAGTCAGGATTTTTCTTTTCATTTCGCTCGTCGTTCTGTTGTCCGGAAACAAGGCGTACAGCTTAACAGGAGAGCAAACACTGTACCGTCAGCAGTTCATCAAAGCTTCCTGATTGGCCGTTCAGCGGGAGTTGAAATCGGGCCATCTTGCGTTGTTTCTTCGCATCAAACGCCATGCCCGTGTCGCTTTTTCGCCACATATCGAATTGCGTTTATTGCGCCGTTCACGTGAAACAAGGCTACCCCCGCGTCTACCCGGTCAGGCACGCCGAATGCTGAGTTGTCATGGCGAGGTACTCCATGAACACATCAGCCGTAGAACTACCAGCGCCGGAACCAGTGTCCGGTCCGCCGCCCAAAACCAAACGAATTCTTGAGCTTGATGCGCTGCGCGCTTTGGCGGCGATCAATCTGCTGCTCTTCCACTTCACACTTGTTTATCAAAACAAATATGGATACAGCTCGCCGCTGGGATTTGAGTTTCCATGGGGCAAGTACGGGGTTCAGCTGTTTTTTATGCTGAGCGGATTTGTTAACGCGATGACGCTGCTTAAGAAAAGGGAACCGACGGAGTTTCTTGCCAGCCGTTTCATACGAATCCTTCCCTCGTACTGGATCATCATCCTCATCAACGTGCTGCTGTTGTCCTGTTTCCCGATGTACGGGGCTTCGCCGACCTTCGACGGCTTTGCCGCAAACATGACGGTTATGCCCGAACTCTTCGGGTATGAATGCTGGGAACCGGTTACATGGACGTTACAAGTTGAGATGCTGTTTTACGCAATCATTCTCGTGCTGTTTATCGGTGGCGCGTTGAATCGTCCGCTTCGGACTGTCCTGATTCTCGCGGGAATTTCCGGTTTCGGACTTACCTACTCCAATCAGTTGATGGCCACGAGTCCCGATTCATCATGGTCGTTAGCCGTCGGCTTTCTGACCAGCCTGTTCATCCTCCCGTATCTTCCGTTGTTCGGAATGGGAATCCTGCTGAATGAAATCAGGTCCGGCAGGGGTTCTGTACTCAAGTATGGACTCGGAATTCTTGCATGTGCAATCGTATTCCATGCGGTGGATGATCACGGTCACAACCCGGTAATCACGCTGTTTCTTCTGGGGCTTCTCACGCTTGCCGCTTACGGGAAGATCCCACCGTTTCGCTGGAAGCCGTTTATGGTTATCAGCGCGAGCAGCTACGCCCTTTATCTGTTCCACAACAATCTTGGCTGTCTGTTGATCAGCACCGTGAATGATGCAGGACTCTCTCCCCTTCTTAGTTTTGCTTTGGGCATCGGATTCTCGTTCTGTTTCGCGATTTTCTACACCTACAAATTTGAACAACCGTTGACGGCTTATCTGCGGCGAAAGTGGAAGACGTTTCGCAATGGATCCTCCGATCCGGCTTACGCAAGTGTGAAGCTACCGAACTCTGTACGAAAAGAAAGGTCCACATCATGAAGCTACACGTAGTTCGCGATTTGAATGGAATCGAAGCGCTGAAACAGCGCTGGACGGAACTTGACCAGGATCATCCGTTCCGTTCGTTCGACTGGTATTTTTCGTGGTTTGAACACTGCTCTTCCGGAGAAGCTCCCTATGTAATCACAGACCAAAACACACAGTCTGAAACTCAGATGATCGCGCCGTTCTACTCCACCACAACCAGGTTGGGCGGTCGCAAGCTGTGCCTTGCCGCCGACGGTCATGTTTGCACCGATTACGGACAGATAGCGTCGCACGATCTGCGATTCGAATCCAACATCAGCAATCTGATGTGGTGGCTGGCTTCAGGCGATCCATGGCACAATCACGCCTACTGTGAATTCGATGGCCTTCCTCAAAACTGCTCGACGACACTCTCTACGTTAAGCGAATTGAATCGCGTTGGATTTGAGCCTGAGATCTTTGAACTGCAAAATTGCTGGGAAGTCGGATTACCGGAAACGTGGGAGGAACTCAACGCCCGATTCTCGAAAAAGCACCGCAGGAAAACGAAGAAAGCGCTTTCGAACCTTGATAACTGCGAAGTCCACTCCCTGGCCGATTCAGACTTTGACAGTCTTTGGCCCGAATTCGTGCGACTGCACCAGATGCGTAGAACACAGGTCGGCGATCCGGGTTGTTTTGCTGACAGCAACTTCGAGAGGTTCTTGCGGCATGCAACAAGGCGGTTGGGCAGAAGAGACCTTGCTGACGTTCATATCGTGGAATCAAAAAACCAGCCGGTTGCTGCATCTCTCTCTTTTTTCTCACCGACGAAGACCTTCATGTATCAGACGGGATTCGATCCGGGTTTCTCCAAACTGGAACCGGGTTACATGTTGATCGTCGCCGCGTTGAGGCAGGCGATCGCCAGACGTCACAGATACTTCGACTTTATGCGGGGGGACGAACCGTACAAACAGCGCTGGAATGCAGATGCGGTACCCATGTTGAAACTTCGGTTCAGGATTCACGACAGCTTCCGCAACCGGATCGAAGATCGTCTGCGATGGTCACGCGACATCTTGAAGTCCTCGTTTAAACAACTGCGCGGTCAATCGCAATATGCCGGAGCCTAGAGAAGGAACCTGGAGCAGGAGCCTGGACTTGAGATATCAAAAGATACAAAACCCGGACAAGCACCATCACATTCGTACTCAATGGGACGAGTTGTGGCGATGGTCATCGGCCAGCAATCCGAACTCGAGGTTTGACAACCTGATATCAGCCTGCCAGAGGTTTTACGGCGGCAAGGTGGAATTGCACTGCGTTTATGAAGGCGAGTGTCTTGTCGCGGCGATTCCGCTGGTGGAAGACACGTTTCGCCAGTTGAGCGTCGCGACATTGCCGAACAACGAATGGGGCTACTGGGGTGATTTGCTGGTTCATCCGCAGTTCAGAACCTCTGACGCATTTGATTTCCTGGCTGGCAATCTGATCCGGAACACGAAAGGCATCCTTGAATTGCGTTACATCAACGCAGTGGAATTCCGCTGGCAACAGTTGATTCACGCGATCGAAAAACTTGGAACGGTAATCAGATCCGGCAAGTTCGAAGTCGGGATGATCAATCACGCGGCTGATGTTGAACAGTTCTATAGCGGACTGTCAAAATCGTTCCGGAAGAAACTGCGCAAGTACCATCGAGAGCTTTCCAAGCTCGGGAATGTCGAGTTCGAGTATCTAAGCAAACCCGGCAAAGAAAAGCTCAAGAATGTGATGGCGGAAATATTCGAGCTGGAACAGGCGGGATGGAAGGGCCGTGAAAACAGTTCGATTAATGATCAGCAAATGGATGAGTTCTTCTGCGAGCAGGCGAGCTTGCTGGCTGAGGCCGGACATCTGGCGATCGGGACACTTCGATTGGATGGCCGACTGGTTGCGTTTGAATTCGGCAACCTCTCAAAAAAAATCTATTCGTCGTGGAAAATCGGATACGACGAATCTCTGTCACGGCTTGCACCCGGCCACATCATCGCAGACTACATGGTTCGCGAATTTCATTCTGCGGGCAATTGTGTTCAGCAGGACACGATAGGTCCCGTTTCGACGGCAACTTCCAAATGGACGTCGACGTCTCTGGTGAGGTCACGCTGTTTTGCCGCAGGAAGTTCGCTTCGAGCCCGCTTGCTGGTCTCAGCGATGAGGGTTGCCGGGCGGGCTAAGCGAATGCTCGGGAGAATCGGCTCCAGCCGCTAGACATCTGCGGCTACATAGATGTGTCTGTTCAGCAAATGCCCGACAGTTTGCAGTTCCGGCGGCAAAAGCACGACTGCTGTTGTATGATCCGGATTATGGAGTCCAGCTCATTTACAAACCGGGGTACTGATGGCAACTGATCGCTATCT
>JBCCFB010000132.1:0-16911 GCA_039029995.1 Planctomycetota bacterium | reverse complement strand
CGTCTACCGACACCTCCTGCGCCAGGAGATCGACGCGCGCTACCACAAGGCCAAGGACCGCTGGGCGAAGGTGCGCGCCGAGGCTGCGACCCTGGTGGACGAAGAGCCCGCCGAGCCTCCGATCATTGCTCCTTCGCCGTCGCCTCCGAGCATTCCGGAGATCACCGCCTGCTGAGGAGGTGCCTCCTGTTCGCCTGTTTCGTTTTCCGTGGGTTCCCGATTCGCCTCATAGAGTCGCCGTATTTCCTGAGCGACACGTCTGGCAGCCTCACGATCATCAGAAGAGATGACTAATCTCGGTGAGTCTCCGTCTGCCCGAATCGCTTCGATAGTAACTTCAGCCGGAAGCCCATCAATATTTGCATCCTGCGCTGGAACTGATGAGTTCAGCAACAGAACAAGAAGCGCTGGTAGAAGAAAACAAGGAACAAGTCGCAAACGTAAAAACATGGCGCGCATTCTATTTCCCCTTTTTCGATGATCGCGGTCCTAACCCGGCCTGCTATCTGCATACACCGGCGGAACGGACAGCTTGACGTATATGACTAAGCTCTAACCCCTTCATTAGCGTAAAGTTCCTGCAAATTGGCAAAAACCGTGTAAGGCAGTTCAGTAGATATAGCTGGACGTACTGTTGTCGTTTTTCAATTCCGTGTCGCGTTTTCGCTACAGCAATACCTGCAAAACGGAGCGAATTGCGACCTCACAAACTGGTTTGCGTCCTGGCATGGATTGTGCAATCTCTTGAATCACGGGCCCCGGTTACCTGCGACCTGAGTCTATATCAGGTTCGAACATTGAGGAGTTAGCAAAAATGATCCGCACATATGCCTTTGCCTTGGCGATCATCTGGACGGCAACAATCTCAGTACACGCGCTCAGTGGTCAAACCACAACAATGAGCGAGGCCAGTCAGTTTGCAGATGACAGCCAGAACGCCGGCCCCGTTGCTCTGGAACGAGCGGTCGAGGATTCCCGTGATTCAGGTCGTCCGATAATGCTGGTATTTACCGGCAGTGACTGGTGTCCCTATTGTCGTGCGCTTGAGCGGGAAGTCTTCTCTACGGACGAATTCAAATCGTGGGCTGCTGAAAACGTAAACTACATCGAAGTGGACTTTCCGCAGTCGTTTCAGTTGCCGTCATCGGTTGCGCAGATCAACCGCTCACTGGCTGAAAAGTACGAAGAACAAGTACGTAGCTATCCGACAATCCTGTTTGTCGACAACTATGGTACGGCGAGGGCCAGTTACGGATACGTTCCCGGCGGACACGGCTCATGGCTTCGCGGAGCCAGTGAAATCGTAGAAAGAATTCGCCCTGGTGATCCGGCCCAAACGAGTAGTTCGACATCTGAATCCGAAGAAATTACCCCCGACATCGAACTGCAAGAGAGTGGCGTTGAAGAGATTTCTGATCCGTCGAACACCGCATTCAAAATACCGGAATCAGCAACCCTGGTCGGAGATAACGAATTCGAAGTGTTGGAAGAATAGGCTTCGAGACTTCGAGTTAGGCTAGAGCCGATTGAATGGAAGCTGATATTTCGACTTCGAAGCATCAGCTTTTTCTTTTTACGACTTATGCCACAAAGCATTTGTGTCAAATCACTGACATTCCGGCCCTAAAAACAGCGGCTTTTTAACGCAGGCTATGCAACCCGCGAAGGTGCCTTGCGATTCCAGCCGGGGAAGGAAACGTCAAATTGCTTGAATCGCTCGGTCGATTGGCGAGAATCTAGGCGAGTAGGATTTCTTGCTGACGTTCACGCCCGGGTATTCACCATGAGAAAGCTCTTCACATTTCTTCTCGCGTGTCTTCTCATTGCAACTGCTTACGCAAAAGAAGCTCGTTGCGATTTCATCTATACAGCAGAAGTCACGCTGACCACTTCGAGCGGCACAGACGTTCTCGGATTCGAGGGTGCAACATTCGAATTCTCCGCCATCTTCGATTGCTCCACAGAATATGTCGAGAGTTTCGCACTGCCGGCAATAGTAGCTGAATTCAGCCAGGTGACCGTTACCGGCTCGGATTTTGACGGCACCTACTTTCCCGGAACAGACGTCGCGTTCTATCCATCGTTTTCAGGAATCTATTCTGATCCTGCCGGATTGAACGACATCCCTTTGTCGATCGGTGGTGAGACCGTCTTGTTCGGATTTGAAACCGAGACTACCGCGTCCGGCTCTGGAGCAATGATAGGCAACCTGCCGATAGCCAGCGATTTCGGACCGACAACCGTACTCGGGCCTATGGTCAGTACCTCGCGGGTGATCGTGGACGGCGGCGCAGTTTACGACTTTACGTCATCTTCAGTCAACGTTTCGCGGATACCTGAACCGGCTACTGCGACGATTCTGATTTCGCTCGCAGGGACAACTCTCCTTCGGCGCCGACGTGGCTAACCGTCGATACTGACTGCGTTGCTGAAAACCCACGAATAGAGCACCCGCGATTAGCCCAGCGCTTGGATTGCGGCTAACTGTGAACAGAAAGTTAACCGATTGAACGTCTGCAAGATGTTCGTCAGTTCGCCGTGACATTGTTCGATGCCGTAGATGCTTCACCTGCCGTCGATTCAATCGTCATGTAAACGATGGGTATCAATTTCAGAATTTCTACACCACGGTCCTGATTGGCGCCGCGGAGTGTACAAGCCCATTTGCGTTCAATGTGCGTATCCCCATCTTGCGAAGCTGATTTTCGAGGCGGATTTCCATGGCGGGAAAGAACTGCATTTGAAATGGCCTTTGTTCGGTCAACTTCAGACACGTCGAGAAACTGAATTCGGCGCGGTGTTCAACTTCAAGACCTGCGAGCACAGTCATCGCAAAATTCTCGGGACTCCCTGCGCCAATGACTGCGAACGGTTGTTTGATTCCTGCAAGTTGAATAGCACGCTGAAATACGGGGTCTGACGTAGCGGACCGCATACGGCCTAACGGCCGATCCGGCAGGAACAACTGAGGCATGGGCGCTTCAAGCCTCAACTTCAAAATCAAAGCCCCTGAGCTCGTTGCCGCATCTGCCACAGCAAAACTATTGAAGTGGTAGCGCGCAAACTGCTCTCCGGTCAGCACAAGAATGTGTGTCACGATCTGTCGGCAACCGCGCCGACTGTATTCGGGACCGCCATAACAACTGCTCGACAAGACAAACCGGGAATCCTGAATGGGATAGAAGTTTACTGAAATCGTGTCAACGGATTCGCTTTGCATCGCGTCGTGACCGGGGCTCCAGCGACAAAGCTCTGCTGCCACAGAGTCCGTGATGCCTTTGGAGCGTGCAACGAGCTGATACCCGTGGAGATGCCCGGCATTGGTTGACGTAAAAACAGCTTGTTCGACTAACATCTCTATCTCCGTCGTCTGGCAAGCTTTTTCATGATCCACGCCACCGGCTCGACAACTCCCGCAGGTTGAATGTGCAGCGGCACCTGAACGGAAGTGCCATTGGGCTGAACCCGGGTCGAACTGGAACCTGCCACCGAGGCGGCGAAGAACTGGAAGTTCGCAAACTTCTGCCGGCAGACACGAACCATGCCCGGCATAAACTCCGACGCAAATTTTTTCGGATCGTCGGCAGCCGCAGGGCATCGATCAGATTTGGTAAATACCATCGCGACCGGCAGACCGAGCTTTCGAAAACGCCGGCGCTGGTCCTCCAGATGCAGACTTGCCAGATACGTGGTCGCGGTTATTCCAAACAAATCCTCGTTGCGGCCGTTGTCGCGCACCTTTTCGGAGTCAAAAAGAATGATCACGCCTTCGGAAACCCGCAAAGCATTTCGAATCGTCGGATAGACACCGGGATCTTCGAACTCCAGTGCAATAGCTTCGCCGGCCAGGTCCGGAGTGATAATGTCCGCCGTCTTCGCGCCTCTCCTGTCGGCCTGAACTTCACAATGAACCCAGTTCCATTGATCAGCCTCCGAAGGAGTCTTCTGCGGAAACCGCTGATTCTCCAGCGCAGAAATTGTCTGCTGTTGAACCGACACCGAAAACGAACCGTTGGGAACGCCTTTAAGCTCGCCGTGCCCCCGGCTCAGGAGGTCCAACAGCATTCCAAGGAAAACTGTTTTGCCGGAACCGCTCTGGCCAAGCACAGTCACGTACCTCCCTGCGTTCTCGCTGAGCGAAACTGAACGCGATAGTTCTAGCGGAGTGAAACAGCGTGAGCAGGTACGCGAACCTTCGTAAACGACAGCAGTTCCACAAGTCGCACACCGCAACGTCTGGCGATCTTCACTCGTCATTGCAAATGCTTTGCTGATCATCGCATTTCCATTTCTTCAATGTAGTAGTTTCGTGAGAAGGTTCTGAATTTTGATAAGAGAAAATCACCCGATGATGTTATCAACTCCGACGCACAGCCGGAATCCGACGTTTTCCGCTCGCTGCAGCAGTGAATGCCCGCTACGGAAAGTGCAACTCGCCTGACTTTCAAAGTAGGTGTCAAACGCGCCGCCGCGCACCTCGGCAAGTGCCGTTTGAGAATCGCCGCCTTCTTCCGCCTCGCTGAAACTGAATTGACTCGCCGTCCATTCCCAGACGTTTCCGACAAGCTGGTACACGCCGTTGGCTGTCGCGCCGTCATAGAACTCGGTGACCGGAACTGTCCCGTTTTTCGCGGCAAGATACAGATTCGCACGCCCCGAACAGGAACCATTGCCCCACGGGTACCTTGCGAAATTTTCATTGCACTCAGGATCACCTTTCCACGTGCCCGCGTGCTGCCACTGCGCATTGGTGGGCAATTGTTTCCCGGTCCAGCACGCGTAGGCGGTGGCTTCGAACCAGCTGACACCGACGACAGGATGCTGCATCAAAGAGCGTGCGGGGCGCCCTTTGGACCAGAGCCTCGGGCCGGGTTTCCCGGTTTGATCGACGAACTGAATCACGTTCGCCCAGATCGCGCGTGGCCAGAGATCCATGTTCTTGTAGCCGCCTGCATCAACAAAGCAGGCAAACTCCTCGTTCGTTACGGCATACCGATCGATATAAAAATCATCTACGGCGACTGGTCTTGCCCGGGACGCACTCGCGCCGGCTTGGCTCATATCCCCCGAATTCCAGAACAACGGAGTTGTCCCCGCCGGAACGAGAGTCATCTTCTCTTCAAACCTTTTCTTCGCCTGGACCTTTTCGGCCGCGCCGAACTTTTCTGCGCCATCATTGCGCAACACGACCACATACCGACCGTCCAGAACTTCCGGCACCAGCCCCGGAGCCGGTGGTGCGACGGGAACTGGTGGTGCGGAATTGCCAAAAGGCCAGTTGACTCTGGAAAGCAGGTTCATGACTCTTCTCCTGTGACACTCCTAGCCGTTTCCGGCGTGTTTTTCGATCTCACGTCTCAACAACTCCAATCGGTCCAGCCCGGGGCCTTCACTCGAAACGGCCGAAGCCGGTTGTTGCACAAGCTGGAATCCGGCACCTTGCGTCGGGACCCTGTTTTGAGCGACCACCGGACTGGTGTTTTGTGATACGTGTTGTGTTTTTTCTCCAAGCCACTTTCGCCGCTCAGTTTCCAGTTCCTTCCAGCCATCGATGAGCTTTGCAGAAGCCTCGTTCAAACGGACAATCTCCGCGGCCTTCTCCTGCTCCCAGGCCTCGCGTTCAGCCACAAAGGACTCCATCGCTTCCAACGCAGCCCGCGTTTGCGATTCGGATTGCCGGACAGAATCAACCGCTGAACTCAACCGCTGAGTGTGGTTTGAAAGAAAGCTCTCGATGCTTCCGGCAATTTTCTGCAACCGCCGTGTAACCTGCAGCGCATCCATTTGACCGCCGCCCGAATGACGTTCACGTACGGCCATGTCCCTCTGGCCGGCATGCAGCGCAGCAGGTGTTGGAGAAACCGGGGTCTCTTTGAAATCCATGGTTGGCCCGTTAGTTACTTACGCGTTTCCAGATCTTCGTAAGCCGTCCGGCGAGACTGTTCTCGCGCTGTTCCTTGCGAGCTTGCAGGTCTTCGTCGTGCAATTCCCGAAGGTGCAGGCGCATCGCCTGGATGCGACAGTCATCATCACCAAGCTTCTTGCGTGACTTGAGTGCATGATCCAGATCACTGTGTGCCTGTGCCAGTTCTGCTTTCTGCCTTGCGATGACTGCTCGATCCTGTGAAGCGTCGACTTCAAGCTGCCGTATCTGTTCCTCAAGCTTCTGCACAGCTTCAGATGAAACGGAGCCAGCACTCTCCTGTGCGGCTTCCGATGCCTCCTGCATCTTTTCGATCAGCACCTGCTGATCACTTAACAAACGGCGAGCCTGGTCAAGCTCGGATCGCAATACTCCGGTTTCCGCGGCACGAGCCTGCCGGGCAGAACCTGAATTGCGGGAAAGATTGCGCAGCTGGTTGACCGCGGAGTTCCGCTCCCGGGTGATCTCGTCAATGCGCGTTTGCAGCTGGTCCTGCTCCGCTTTGAATTCCGACAGCTTGCCGGAAACCACCTCTTCAATTTCTGTCACCCAGGCTTCGAGATGTTTGCGCTCGTCCTGCTCGGCTGCGTTCGCCTCCTCGGACATTTGAAGCTGCTCTTCCACCAGCAGAATTCGCTGGTCTGAAGAATCGAGTTCTTCCACCAGTTGATGCAACCGCTGGGTCAGTCGCTCCATATCTTCATTTTCAGAACCGTGCAGCCGTTCTTCGCTTGCATTGCCCTCGCTTAATTCAACTATCGCGGCGTCACGTTGCGCAATTTCGAACTGCAAATGCTCGATCTCTTCGTGCAGCAGCTGCAGATCATCCGTTGACGGTACAAATCCACCCGACAGTTCTGCCAACGGCTCTGCTTCGTCGGTCTCAGGAACATGGTCGAATTCGCTGAAGTCATTGAAAACATCAATCGAATCAGGCGTTTCGCCCGGGAATTCTTCCTCGACGTAGGGGGCCTGTCCGAAGTCCTCGTGTTGAACGGGTTCCGGGAGCGAAACAGGAGACGCGTTCCGGACAGAATCATTCTGATCTACATCATTCTGTTCTACACACTCATATTTCTGCTCGTCAGCTTCCGGTTCTGTTTCAACGATCGTGGACAACACTGCCACCGACTTCTGCGGCCCATCGGAATCGGAGACGCGAATCGAGTACGCTCCTACCGTAATCGTGTCCTCTGGATTAAACGGCTCGACGCCGTCGACGGCACGTCCGTTGATCAACGTCCCGCCACCTGTATTCCAGTCCTGAACAGTCAATTGTCCGTCGGTTAGCTGGAACATGGCGTGCATTGTCTGAATGCCATCACCTTCAAGCTGGACACCGCAAATGGCGCCGGTTCCAGCGAAGATCGTCTGCCCGTCGTCCAGGTCGAATTCCTGTGGAGATCCGTTCTCCGCACTGAAATGAAGAGTGACCGGTGCATTCAAGAGGTTCTGGATGTAGGATTCACTGGAAGTACTCATACGTTGCTTCCTCCTGCTGGAAGGGTTTGCGAATCAGACGCGCCGACAGCTAACGGAGCTTCAACATCGGCCGGCTGCTCCTGCTGAGATTGTTGGCTCGAAGAATCCGGTTCCCCGGCGTCCTGCGGGCTCTCGGTTTCCAGTTGTCCAAGTGCATCGAGCAGGCTCGTATCGTCGAACGGAGCTGGTACGACTGAGTCGAATGCGCCTGCTTCGAAAACACTGCGCGCCTCTTCTTGATCACTGCACAGTCCAACCAGATGCGGCTTGCAACGATTCCATGCCGGTGAATTCTGTAGTTGCTGGAGCCTGGTTTTGAACCCTTCCTCCCAGCCGACAATCACAGCGTCCACCTGCCCGCGACGCAGAACCAATCCAAGCGCAAGCCAGTCACTGACAACGCGTACCGAAAAACGGTTCTGATTCCTGTCGAAAAAGCCTTTCAGCTGCTGTACCTGTGCTGGGTCCGATGTAACCACGACAACACTGCTGGTGTTCTGAACTTCGACTCTTTCCAGAAGGTCGGCCTGTTCAAAACCGCAGAGAATCCGGTAGACCTCTTCACGTGTTGCTCCGGCCGCGTCGCTGAACTGATCCAGGGTACCTCGCCGCGAAAGCATTCCGAGAATCTTCATTTGCATTGCCGACAGACCTGCGCGGTCAAGATTCTGCCCGCGGATATTCCGGCGCGTAAACTCGACCGGCTGATCAATATCCGGAAGCTCAGCGAGATCGCAGTTGGCTGTCCCTTCAACAAGAAGAGCCGTCAAGCTGATCTCAAGCGGCAGTTTGCGGAACAAAGGCGGTGTGTCTACGCTCCCTTCAAAACGGAAATTGCGCAGCTCACCGGTAAAACATCGGCGCATGAGAAAAGCCGCCTGAAGGCGCAGTAGTTTCTTCAGCAATCTCGGATCGAGCATCTTGTTGTCGAGCAGTTCAACCAGCGAGTCGATCGCAGAGCTGTTGCGTCCGGCAACTGAGACTTTGATAAAGGGGGCCAGTTCCTTCAACGAATCCGGCATATAAGCTGCAATCTCTGATGCATCGACGCCCGAGGCAGTTACCGCTTGAATACGCCCGCGGTCGGTGTAAGCCAGAACGCGACCTGAGGCCATCTGGATTTCAAGAACACCTTTCTTACCACTGCAGTTGAGCAGGTCCAGAATCTCGCGCAGGCCGAAAAGATCAAAGGAGCCCCAAAGATCTGCTTCTGCAAGCTCACCGACAATCTCCGGCACAGCAGAACCTTCCTGCTGTGACTGAACAATCATCTTTGCCGTTTCAAGCGCATTTTTGACCGTTGTCAGAAGAAGCTCCGACGAATACGGCTTGGGCAACATATCCACAACATTCGGCGCATCAACATATTCCACGTAGGCCTTTTTGCGCAGCGTTGAACTGATCACTACCGGAATCTGCGCAAGCTGTTCATCCTCCAACAGCTGGCAACAAACGTCATAGCCTGTGGTGCCGGGAAGTTGGTGATCGAGCAGGATCAGGTCGGGCATTTCAGAAACTGCCCGTTCGATTCCATCTTCAGCGGTCGGACTCAGCAATACCTGATATCCGGTGGAACTCAGCTCGTTATCGACCAGCCTGCGGATGGTTGAGCTGTCGTCGATGACCAGCACTTTGAAGTTGGATTCGTTCATGATGTCGCTCTGGATGGAATCAAGTTGGGATAGAGAAAGGAAGGAAAGGAAAGGAAAAGATATTAGGGTGTATAAACAGTCAGGATCACCCGGTCACAAGGGAAGGGAGCAGCTGTAGGCGGGAAAGCACGTCAACCACCGCCGGTTCACGCGCCGGTTTAACGATGTATCCTGCGGCACCACGACTTCGCGCACGCTCGCGGAAGTCGTCGTCGTCACGACTACTGACAACGACAACCGGTGCAGAGCAGTAGTTGATGCGTTGAAGTTCGGCCAGAAACTCAAGACCACCGAGAACCGGCATATCAAGATCTGTGAAAATCAAATCAAAAGTGTCAGTCTGTAGATTTTCAATCGCCTCCAGCCCGTTGGAGGCTTCTTTCGTATCGAAGCCAAGTTGTTTCACGATCTTGACGATGCACTTCCGCGCAGAAATCGAATCATCGACTACCAGCGCGGTCATGCCGCTCTGACCATCCACTTTGCTGGCAGGAGCTTCTACGGACGTTTCGGCAAAGTACTTTGAGCACTTCTGCAACATGTCCTCTGTTTCAATCAACAGAACCGATTCACCCGAACCGGCAAGAACAACGCCCGCAAACAACGGATGCCGCTGCAAGACCGCGGGCAAAGGCCGTACCACCACTTCTTCAGGGCCCAGAACCTCGGAAACCGTCAGGGCGAATTTGTCACCGGTGGCGTTACCGTGGCGCCCCGTTGCTGATCGTTGGTTGAAGAGCAGGACATCGCGTTCAACCTCTGCGCAACCATCAAGTCCGATGGCTGCCGCAAGCGACACGGTTCGAAAGCCCTGCTTTAGTTTTTCCGAGGAGCGCACGCCGGTAATCGAGGTCATCGGTATCGCGAACAATTGGCCCCCGACACGGAAAACCATTACGTGCTCGATGCCCGTTCGCAGTGGAACCGAAAGCCGGATAGTCGTGCCATGACCTGTAACAGAATCGACTTCAATACGGCCTTGCAACTTGTTGACCGCGCTGGCAACGATATCCATTCCCATACCGCGCCCCGAAACCTGCCCCGCTTCCCGTCGAGTAGAGAAACCGGGATGGAAAATCAGCTGTGCAAGTTCGCGATTGTTAGCGGTGTATTGTGCAGACAACAATCCGCTCTCAAACGCTTTTCTTCTGACTGCGTCGTAGTCCAATCCGGCTCCGTCATCACGAATCTCGATGATCAACAGGTTTGAACTCGACCGCGCTTCGACGATGAGTTCACCGGTGTCCGGTTTGCCGGCGGATTTTCGATCAGCCTCGATGCCATGACTCACGGCATTGCGCACGATATGTAGCAGTGGTTCGTAGAGTCGTTCCTGTACCTCCTGATCCAGCCCTGTTTCAGCACCGACCAGCCGTACCTTCACCTGTTTGGACTCAGTCTTGGCAGCATCCCGCGCGGCTCGTTGCAGGCGGCTGAACAGCCCCGCAACCGGCAGTCTCCGCAGTTGCATAAACTCCTGACGGAACTGGCGGATGAATGTCGAAATAGCCCGGCTGTCCTGGGCGACCGGCTTTATCATCCGGTTTAGATCGCGGGCGACTTCGGTAATGTCACGGGCAACTTCCGACCAGGTATTGGAGCCGCTTAGCAGATTGAATGAATCCGGTTCCGTTGAATCGGGGCTTTCATCTGCAAAACGAAGCCGGCTGGCGCAAAGAGTAAGTTCACGAATCGCTGTGTGGAACTCATTCAGATGAGTCTCACGCCTGTTTCGCAGAACAACCAGCTCCGCGAGCATATCCATCATCCGGTCCAGCTTCGAAGCGCGGATCCGGATCGATGAGTCGTCAGTCACTCGCAGCTCAGGCTTTCCATTCCACTCCTGCCTGGCTGGAGTTTCATTGCTGGATGCCTCAGCTTTGTTTGATTCCACCGTCCCCGACAATGCTGAAATCTGCTTCCGGACGGTGTCAATCGAGTTCAGGAGAAGCTCAAGATTCTCATCATCGTCGGCTGTAAATGAGTTGTCATCGATCGTCGATTCCACACGATGCAGATAAGCAGCCAGTTTCTCCAGACCGACCGTCGCCGAAGCGCCCTTCAGAGTGTGTAGATCGCGGCAGAATTCGGTCAACAGTTGCCGATTGCCCGGAAACTCTTCAATCGCAAGAACGGTCTGCTCCATCGTGCCGAGACAGCGACTGGTGTCATCGAGGTAGGCTTCGAGCAGTTCGGCATCCATCTCCATTTCGAAGTCGACAGCCGATGATGCATCCGGTACCGATGATGGTCGCGCAGCAAACAATCCGTCGCTCTGCTCGCCGGAATCGTCATCGCTTACCAGCTCGAGAGTCTCATCGCTCTCAGTCGTTTCGCAACTTTCCATAGCCTCACGATTGCTGCCTTGTCCTTGTGCGCGGTCATTACCACCTACCGATGGCGTCGCTTCAACCTGATTGCCGGATATTTCGTCTTCCCCGGACACTCCGTCAGAATGAACCTCTTCCTCCTCATCCGGGTCGACGTCAGCCATTCCGCCGATAGCGCCTAGCAAAGCATTGATGTGGTTGGCATCGGGATCCCAGCCATCAACATCGCCTGCTTCAAGTTCTGCTGTATATACTTCGTCACGGGAATCGAAATCGCCGTAGTCAGCAAATTCGTCCCCGGCTTCTTCGGGTCCGAAAAGTTCGAGGTAGTCGCCCCACTGTTCCGAAGCGGCAAACATCAGCGGTTCTATGTGAGACGTACCGGCTGCGGGGTTCTCAATGCTCATCAGAACAAGCGGGGAACCTGCTCTTACAAAGTCGATGATGTGACCAGCCTGAACCGGATCTTCATCGTGCATTTCGATCGACAAATCGATGAGGCGACTGAACAGGAAACAGCAACGTGCACAATCCGGCAGGCCGGCGCCGTCTGCCGCACGGCCTACTTCGTTCATATCTCCTGCCAGTGCGGAACGAACCTGCACATCCAGTTCCGTGGCATCAAGGTCTTCCAGACCTGATTCCAGACTACGAAACGCATTCAAGTTGTCACTGGCTGGATTTGACATCGTTATGCGTCACTCGTTTGTAGTGCGGTGGATGTGTATTCGCTTGACGTGGAGTTCGAATAAACACCGCCTGGCTTACTGTTCGTTGAAGTTGAACTCTCAGCACTGCGAGGCTCTGATCTAGCCGAACGGCGCGAAGCATTTTTTTCGCTACGGAACATGAAAGTAGAGACGGTCTGGCCCAGTTGATCGCCCAGGTTCTGCAAGGTCCTTGCTTTCCAGCGCATGCCTTCTGCATTACTTCGATTGCCATTGGTTGCATCTGAAAAACGGGCGAGCATCTGTACAACGTCCTGAACGTTTTTCAGCTGCTGACGGCTCGATCGCGACATTTCCTCGACATGTCGAGAGGACTGGCCGGTGGATCTCTGCACCTCAACCAAGACCTGCCGGGCAACTTCGAATCGACTCAAAACATCCTGCATTTGAGAGTGTTCGGAAACCGAATTGTCGATCGAGAACTGGGTTTCTTTGCGAACCGCTTTGATACGCGTCGCAATTTCACTGGCTGCGATGGATGACTGTTCGGCCAGCGACCTGACCTCGTCCGCCACCAGAGCGAACCCGCGGCCGTTTTCACCGGCGCGAACGGATTCAATGGACGCGTTAAGTGCAAGCAGGTCGGTCCTCGCTGAAAGTCCTCCTATGGCTTCAACGATGGATTCGATTTCGGTCGTTTGATGCCCAAGTGCAGCCAGCCGTTTTTCCCGTCGAGCAAATACGTTTCTCAGCTCTGTCAGGTCATCTGACAATTGCTGCAGCATACGGTTGCTCTGATCCGTCGATGACGTGGCTGTTTGTACACAGGAAACGGCTTCATCAGCGTTCTGCCGAACGACATCGATATGCGTGGACAGTTTTTCGATCAAAGATGCCGTCTGACTGACGGTCTCCGCCTGAACCTCGGCGCCCGCAACCAGCTCTTCTGTAGAGCCTTCCATTTCGCGACTGCATGTCATCAATTGACGCAGTTCGCGTGACAGTGAATTGCCGTAGCCGGACATCAAGCCGCTGATCTGATTCGCGATGGATTTTTCAATCTCTTCATCGCCACCACGTCCGCTACGCCGGTCGAAATCTGAAATCAGGTCTGCGAGATCAGCCATCTCGCGTTTGTTTCTTTCTGCAAGTTCTGCCGAACTGGTCAGTGTCGCTGTGATGCGCTGTACCAGTCCATCAACTTCAGTGATGCCGGTAGCGCCAACGGGCTGACCGGTTGTCAGTGAATTTTCCAGTGCGCGGCGGCATATGCCCGCCTTGAAAACTGTAAACCCGGCCGACATAGCAATGCCGGCGACGGCAGCAACCAGAAGCAAGGCCGTTAACACCGTGGACCCCATGCCCAACGCGACTGTCCCGATGATGCCCGAAACAGCAGAAGCGACATGAAGCAGCAGGAGTTTCCATTGAGTGGACATCAGACGAGCTCCCCGATGAGTTGTTGCGCATCGAAAGTCGATTCCGCATTGAGCACAGGTGCGGATTTCCAGAAAGCCTCGAGCCTCGAAACCGCGTATTGAAGAAGTGAATCAGGCTCAAGCACCTGTAACACCTGATCCTTGTAAGAAGCCGACCCCGCACTAACCCGGGACCAGTGATCCTCCTGATTGGCGAGAGCAGACAGTGACGTTTCCAACGCCACGACGTCGATCGTCTGATCGACCAGCAGACCCCAGGAACCTGCAACAGAGTTGATCACGACCAGCTGATCTTCAGAACAGGTCATCGCCTCGTCAAACATGGTGATTGAAGCGAAACTGAATGCCGGCACGAACTCGTTGCGGACTCTTGCCAGCCCGGCAAGTGCCGAATCACTGCCCGGCACAGGAGTCAGTTGAGGTCGTGTCGTTACTTGAGCAATACTCAGCGCCGGCAGGCCGAACCAACCGGTACCGCTGCGAAAAACGCAGAATCTTTGTTGTTCAATTTGATGAGACATGGGTGAAATACTGTTTGGTCGGTAGTTGCCGAGCTATTCCGTTCCGTCCCCGGACTGCTCAAGCCGACTGGCGATCATCCGCTCGAGCGAGGACAACTTTTCGTTGACTGCAATCGGTCCGAGCGCCGGCCGACGGTCATTGCTGTCCTCACCCTCTCCCGGAAACTCATTCCGGCCATTAGCGAAGTGCATCGCCAGTTGATCGCGCAACTCCAGCAACTGACTGTTCGTGTCGGCGACGAAAGTTTGAATTTCCGCCTGCCACTGTTCGAAGTTCAGCTGGTTTGAGTCCATGAGAATTGTTCGGTGCCGGATTTGTCGTTGTGTCTACTTGTCTTAACGTGGTTTGTATGTGCAGTTATTCAGGCGCAGGCTTTTTCAATCTGCTCGCCGACAACCGACAAAAGCTGCTCCGGCTCAACGGGCTTTTGCATGTACGCACCGTATTCGTGACCGAGCAGCTCAAGGGCTTTCGAATTAACCGATGTCAGAAATACCACCGGCGGAACGTCTGCGGATGCGCGCAACCTGTTCAGTTGTTCGCACACACCGTATCCGTCGACGTTCGGCATTTTCACGTCAAGGATCATCAGCCGCGGATTCTCTTTATGCAGAAGCTCCATCGCTTCTGCTCCGTCACAAGCCGTTAGGACTTCGTAACGTGCCGAGCGTAGAATCTGCGAGATTCGAACGCGGACTGCGTTGCTGTCATCAACTACAAGAACTTTAAGCGTCGACATGCTGACACTTCTCCTTGAATTCGGATGTAACAATCTTCTTGCGGGGGATGCACACAAAAAACTTGCGGCCCCGATTTGAAACGTATTACAACAATCCCCGGGAAGTCGGAATAATCTTGGCAAGGGCGGAAAATACAGTTGCCGGACTTCGGAGACGAATACAGTTGAGAAATGTGATAGGGAAAACACCCCTGACATCCAGCCGTCGAAAAACCGGTGTCAAACGCAGAATTTCAGGTCTACGACGGCATCTGCCGCCTACTCAAAGCGAACGGAGCCGCCTATTCAAAACGAAACGAATAGACGTCGGCATCACGCAGTACAATCCGCAACCTGACTCTCTGCGCCTCAAGGTCCGCCACGTCTGAATCCGGTTTCCAGGTGACAACATGCCGAATTTTGTCACCGACGATCTCCGCACAGTCGCTCAGCGCAAACCCGTCTAGCGGATTGCCGTCTGTGTTTTGCAACTCGATTCGAATGGACCCTGCCGCCGAGGTCGAGGCGTTGATCACCAGTCTCCGCGACCGCTGACGCCCGGAATCCGACACCGAAAAATCGAGGGGCCGCGTCGTCACCTCTCCACCCTCATACCCGGCGTGGAGCGAAGCGAACCCGTCGGTTCGCAATGAAAATCGCTCCATAAACGCGGAAGGTTGTCCGTAGTTCCGCGCGACGTAGATAGACATCTCGGTATCCCCGGTGGGAACCACTCCGTTGGCAGCATAGTTTGCTCTGGAAACCCAGTTCTCGTCTCCGATGCCGGGCCGCACGAACGACTCCATGAACTCACGTTCGTAAGACGTACCGCCGCGGGTCGTCAGCAAAACGGTATCACTGCAATCACCGGAATAGCTCCCGGCTACTTCAATCGCCTCGGCATCCGCATCCGTTATCACGCGGCGACCAGGCTGGAATCTGGCGGCAAGACCAATGTAGACATGCGGAGCGCGGAAGTAGGGTGAAGTCTGATTCGTGTACAGGTGCTCGACAGGAGTGTCACCGAAGGACATCTCTTGCGGCGCAGACCAGTTCAGAAAGTCCGGAGACGTCGATCTGCTGACAGTTCTGAACCCGGAATAGCCACCGCCGGTCCACGTCCGGAAATAGCAGATATACTTCTGTTCCGCCTCGGACCAGAAGGAAACATTCTGAGAATCAAATACTCCATCAACAAACACCGGTGCCTGCTGAAGCCTTGACCACTCGATTCCATCGGGTGATTCAAACGCGATAAGCCCCGACCGTTCGGAACCCGCAAGTGCTTTGAATCTGCTACCGGTGGGCACCTCTTTTCGGCTATCCAGAAACGGTGCGAAATTGTGAGAACAAGGTGCCTGCTGCGCTAGAATAATATTGTTCTCGAGCGAACCATCGAATTCATACAGTCCGAGAACCGGCTTATTCCACGAAATGCCATCCTGACTGATCGCGACACAAGTGACTTCAGTATCAGTGCCGTCCTTACCCGCAACCGGAAGCCCACGGTAATACATCAGATACTGGTCACCAGATTTGATTACCGTAGCGTAGCCGGAGAACGCTCCTTCCCAAGGGCTATCGAATTCAATTGCGTGTCCGCAGGGTCGTGGTGTCGCCAGCACCAGCGAAGCGCCGGCCATCGACTCGATCAGGCTCCGGTCTACAAACAGCTCCCGCCTGTCGCCCAAATACACCACACCTCGATCTTCGGGAGTTGGACCGGAGCGTTCAGCAACGCGATCGGCTTCGTCGTCTTGAACGATTCGAACCTCTTCGTCAGCCAGTCTCGAATGAACGGGGGCAAACGGAATTTCTAACGGCAACGTCACAACGCACAAACAGGCGATAACGGAAGATAAACCAGCTCTTGAGCTGGAACCTCGGCAGGAAGCCATAAGGCCAATATCCCCGCAAAATACAGGTTTACGTTCTTTATCCGAATCGGGTCAGAAATTGACTTTCAACACCGGATTTCCTGTCGTTTCTTAAGAGTCCACACAGCTTTGCGGATTGAAGAAACATTCAAAATGACTAGACTATCGGCGGAAATCCTACCCTATCAACTTATTGGAGGACAGTGTGTCACACGTAAATCCCCGCCAGACACAATCCAGATCAGGCTTTACGCTTGTCGAGCTGCTGGTTGTGATCGCGATCATCGGAATCCTGATCGG
>JBCCFB010000131.1:0-16996 GCA_039029995.1 Planctomycetota bacterium | reverse complement strand
TGCCGTGGAATTTCCGCAATATTTGTCCGCGCGGCCTTTCTACGTAACAATTGGGGCGGATAGCTCACTCTTTTCGGACTTTTCTTATGTCGACCGTATTTCAACGTCACCCTGTGTTCCTTCCTTATGCGTTCCTGGGCGCAGTGTTTTGTGTTTTAACTGCCGGGTTCGCTGCGGGGCAGGAGGCTGCAGATTCCGGAAGCAATGATAGTGAACTGATCGAACAGGATTCCGGTGAGCTGGATCTGTCTGAGCTGCCGACTGTTGAAGAGGTGATCGGGATGTATCACGGCACCGTTGGAGGCGAGGAGTTCGTTCGCAATCTGACTTCAACCCGGTCACGTGCCAAAATCGACGTTACCGGAGTCGCGGAACGCCGCGGACTACTGACCAACGCGTGGTCCGCTCCCGGGAAAATTCACATGAGCACTGCGTATCGCGATTCCGGAATGCATGTCGCAGCCAGCGATGGCAAGCTGCATTGGATCATTTCGGACATTACCGGAAACCGGATCGTCAATGGTTCGGAGTCTGAATTGACGCGTACGATGAATAACCCGCTACGTTATTTGAATCGGGACGAATTCTATGAAGGCGTGGCCGTCGTGGGCGTTGAAGTGTTCAATGACTCGCAATGCTACAAGCTCGAGTTTTTTCTGCCTGATGGCGAAGCCCAGTACCACTTTTTTGAAGTCGAGTCAGGAAGGTTGATGGGGCTGGAATATAACGTTGACACGCCGGTGGAGTATTCGGTAACCGCAACCTACAGTGACTTCCGCGAAGTCGAAGGTGCCGTTCTGCCGTTTCATATCGTGCAGGAATATTCGATGGGAATGACGGCTGAGGTGGAATACCTGTCACGTGAGTTGAATGTCGAGGTCGAAGAAGCTTTGTTCGAAATTCCGGACGAAATAAACGACCTTCTTTTGAACGGGCCGGATAGGGCCCTCATCGTTCCAATGATCCAGGTTCGCCCTGCGATTCCTGTTGAAAACTTTCAGCCTGTGGACGAGGCGCCGCCTGTTGAAGAATTTGTAGCGCCTTCCGAGGCGGCGGACAACGACGAAGCCGGGGGTGGCTAGTTTTCTCCGCTGATTGCCGGCAGGGGCACCTGCTGCGGTGAAAGCAGATATTTGAACAGGTCTGCGATTTGTCTCTGGTCCATGTTGTCCAGGATAGCTTCGGGCATGACAGATAATTCCGTGCGCCTCATTGCCTCAATTTCGTCACGATCCAGTGAAATGACTTCGGTCGGTGTCTGGACACGGATGATCCTGTCGGTGGTCTCAAGGACCAGTCCGGTAATCGTCCGGCCATCGACGAGAACAATAATTGATGCGCGGAAATCCTCAGCAACGGAGGCTCCGGGATCAACAATATTGGTCAGCAGGTAATTGGCGTTGAAGCGGTCGGCACCGGTCAGATCAGGCCCCGTTGTGCCGCCGGTTCCGAACAGAGTATGGCACGCCGCACAGTTCTGCTCGAAAACAAGTCTGCCGGCGGACACGTCGGCCTCGTTTACAACCTCCGACGGCGTAATGCCGCCTTCTTCAAACAGACGTTCAGTCAGTTCGGAAATCAGCGCGAGCTTCTCTTGAGGCGTTGCGCGGACTTTTCCCCAGACTTCCTCCAGACGCGAATTGATATCGTCATCACCATGATTGAACATCAGGCCGGCGTGCCACGCTGTAACTCTATCGCGAGGAATGACGCCGCTCTGGATTGCATCAAGCAGTCTTGTCGTCCACGCAGTTCTTGAAGCCAGCGTCGAAATTGCAATCGACTGACCGTCAGGATCCATGTGCGGAAAGCGATTGATGATTACGTCTGCCACCTGGGCCCGATCCGACTTTACCAGCGCTTCAACCACCGCTGTGGTCAGCGCCTTGTTGCGGGCGAGCGGGCGCAGGATGTCAAAAAGATCGTCCGGGCTGGTTGCCGCCCATGACCGAATCGCTCTGCGGCGGGCTTCTACTGGTGCACTGTTATCGGTGATCAGTTGCTTGAGCTGTTCGAGGGTTCTGCCATCTCCGAACACGAGATTGATGTTCTGCAGATATCCAGACAGCTCAGATGATTCTTCAGCTCGCAGTTCGGCGTCCAAGTCTGTCCAGTTGGCAGGTGGTGACGCGCTGGACCACCCTTCAAGCCCGAGCGAGAAACCTCGCATCGCTTCTGTTTGACTGGAGGTCTCCGGTTCCTCGATCAACCAACGCGTGATGGCTTCAACCGGTTCCGGGGCTGACTCAAGTTCGCAAACGAGACGGCGAACGATATTCTCACGAATAAGCGGGATCCGGCTTTCAGCGGCGAGGCGAACTGCAAGTTCCGGCATGGCGTTCACGGCAGGTTCAATGCCGAACCAGATCAAGTGAGGCTGGGTTCGATCTGAAGCGTCCATGGCATGACTGCAAAGGGCAGTTGCCAGCTCGAAGCGATCGGCAAATTCCAGTCTGCCTATCGCTGCTGCCAGATATAGCCTCACAAGTCCGGAATCTTCCGACGCAGCCAGTTCCGCCATTTGTGAGATCGAGGATTCTGATATGTCACGCAGTCCGTCCGACAAGAGGCGGACAGCCCAGGCACGAACATGCTCATCAGGATCACCGGTTGCTGACAGCAATTCACTTTCAGAGACGAGATCGCAACTGTACGCAGTCCATAGCGCCCGGAGCCGTAACAAAGTGTCAAACTCCTCCGGCTCACCGAATAGAATATCCATCAGGCGATTGCTTAATGCGGCGGTATTCGTAAGGCTGTTTTCAACCGCCCTTTCCTGCAGGAGTCGCCTTGCTTTCCTGACAAACCATTGGTTTTTATGACCGAGCAGGCTAACCAGTTCTTCGTCGGATTTTTCGTAAAGTGACTCGTCCAGGCCGGAACTTTCGAGGGCCTGCATGTTGCCATGCGCAACTTTGAAAATCCGGCCGCTTGTCCTGTGGATGCCATCGTTCTCGTGGCATTCTCCAATGTCATACCAGTCAAGGATGTAGACACCACCATCAGGTCCGCACAGCAATTCAATACATCTGAAGTAGGCGTCATCCGATTTGAGTATGTCATTGCCGTGAGTCGCGATGTAGCTGTTTCCTTCCCGATGTATGTGGTCAACGTTGATCCGGCGACCGTGAAAGTTTCCCATCATCAGGCTGTTGTGGTATTCCGCAGGCCAGTTGTCGCCCTGATAGATGAGGAGGCCGACATGAGCGTGGCCGCCTCCTGCTGCATCAGTACCCGCGGAAATCCGGTCGTGTTTTGTCTCTGAATGACGCTCCCCGCCTTCCACGTCCCAGTGGAAATGGTCGGCTGTTTGCTCGATTACCTGATAGGTGTGAGCATTGAAATGGGCTCCATACATTCTGCGGTACCGAGCGCCGGGAACGATGTGGAATAGGTGGCCGATGACGGTGTTGCTGATAAACATCTCACCGTACTGGTCATAGTCAAAGCCCCATGGATTAGTTCCACCCTGAGCCACCAGTTCGAATTTTCGATGCACGGGGTGAATGCGCCAGACGCAACAGTTCATTGCCGTGCGAACGTTTGAACCCGGCGGTCCCACGAAGGAGGTCGCCTGGATCCCGTGGCGACCGTAAAGCCAGCCGTCCGGTCCCCAGCGCAGGCCGTTGACGATGTTGTGTCTGATCACATCGCCTTCAAAACCGGTGAGAATTACCTCTGGTTCGCCGTCGGGAACGTCATCACGGTTCCGATCTGGAATGAACAACAAATCGGGTGCTCCGGTGAGCCACACGCCTCCCATGCCGACTTCGATTCCCGTCAGTTTTTTTCCCTCGTCCCAGAAGACCGTCCGGTTATCGAATCGTCCATCGTTATCGGTGTCTTCGAGGATAATTACCTGATCGTTTAGTGACAGGTCATAGTTCGTGCTCGAATCCGAGTACGTGAGGCATTCGACCACCCATAGCCGGCCGCGCGCGTCAAAAGTTGCAGCGATCGGCTGGCGAACATCGGGCTCGCTGGCAAATACCGAAATGTCGAATCCGTCCGGCAGTTCAAACTTTTCAGCTGACTGGTCAGCACTCAGCGGCTCTATGTACTCTTCCTGAGTATCAACCGGTTCGTTCTGCCAGGCTAACGCCGCCCCGGAATTTGCTATGAGCAGGAGCCAGCCCGCGAACAGTAGACAACGCGCGAATGGGTTTGAAAGTCTCTTTCGTTTGATCGGGCACATGGTCGTTTCGATGATGACGGTCTGAAGGCTGTAAACCGGATATGTCTGGTTGGATCAGTATAACCGTAATTGCTGTCGCGACTGTCTCAGCTGACAGTTCTGCCATGACCTGATGGCCATAGGTCGTGTACGCATCGACTTGGCACGAATTCATCGTCTCACGCCCAGATAGCCGGGAGGCATAACCTAGATTTCCTGTACGCGATTAACCCTATTGAGCATACAGACCCCCGGGGCTCCTGGATCGATGGTTCAAAGTTTGTCACAAAAGCGCAGACGCAGCCGAAGTTGCGCTGGTGCTGTGATCGTCGAGCTTGCGATCGTGCTGCCGATTCTGGTTCTGCTTGTGTTCGGATCCATCGAACTCAACCGCTCCATCTTTTTGAAGCAGACTTTGACCTCGGCGGCTCTTGATGGAGTACTTGTCGGCCTCAGGCTTGACGCGACAGAGCAGGATGTAATCGACAGAGTCAATCAACTCCTGGCCGATCGCAACGTCAACGCGTCCAGCATTGAAGTGGAAACAGAATCCGGATTTTCCCTCGAGTATGCTCATTCCGGTGAGCGGTTTACTGTAGTCGTTACTGCAGCACCGGAAAACGAAAACATTTTTCTAGGTCTTACGTCGGTAAACGCGCGGATTACCGGAGTGCGGCCCTAGTCAGTCGAAATCAGGACACCCCAATGAATCAGAGAAGACGCTCCGGCCGCAAGCGAAATGGCCTGCTGGTTGTTTTGTTTGCGCTTCTGTTGCCGGTGCTGATCGTCGTCCTCGGCTTTTCGATTGACTATGCGAATATGCAACGTGTCCGGAACGAAGCACGCGCGGTAGCAGACATTGCCGCAAAGGTTGCGGCTGATACGCTGGCAGTCACAGATGACATCGAAGCGGCTCGTCTGGCTGCGATTGATATTGCGGCTCAAAACACCATTGCAGGTGAAAGCGTCGTACTTGAATCCGGGAATATTCAATTCGGTCGCGCAGTAAAGCAGGAGGACGGTAGTTACTCGTTCGACCTCGACGCAACTCCGTACAATTCCGTGAGAGTAGTTTCGGAACGGTCCTCCAGTGTTTCACAGGGACCGATCGATCTGTTCTTCGGAAGATTCTACGGTCGCCCGTCTTTTGACGTTTCGCATGCCGCAACGTCCAGCTTTATCAATGTTGACATCTGTCTTGTACTGGACCGGTCTGGTTCCATGAAATATCAGGCTGTCGGAACAACTGTCGATTACGCCAGCACGCGGCAATGTGTACCACCGCTGCCGGACAGCCGATGGGCGGAACTAAATACCGCGGTTGAAGCATTTGTCTCGAGGCTGGAGCAGACGAACATTGAAGAACGCGTAGCAATGGTCACGTTTTCCAGTGATACAACGATCTGCACTCCCGGGATCACATTGACGGCGTCTTCGCTGGATCAACCTTTGACAACTAATATGGCGGACATCCGGAATCAGATGGCCGTCATGTCATCGACGGTTTGGGGTGGAGGGACCAATGTGACAGCAGGGCTGGATCTGGCGAGGCTGCACATGACATCTGCTTCGGATCCCGATGCGCGTCGATTCATCATTGTATTGACCGACGGAATTCACAATGACGGACTACCACCGTTTGCATCCGCACTTCTCGCAGCCCAGGACGGGTATATCGTTCATACGATCACTTTTTCTGATGATGCCAACCTCGAGGACATGCAGACCGTCGCGTTTAATGGCGGAGGAACACATCACCATGCGGCCAATGGCGCCGAACTGGAGAACGTCTTCCGACGAATCGCCGGCTCTTTTGCAATCCTTACTGACTAGCTCACTGGCCGGGTAGTTTTTCTGAACTGATAAGCGGAAACGAAATGATAGGCGGGCGTAGAAGAACAAATCGAAAACGGCGCGCGAGCGTTGCTGTGGAGTTTGCACTCACGGCACCGGTGTTTTTCATGATGCTTTTCGCGTGCGTGGAGTTTTCGAGAGTTTCGATGATCCAGCATGCGGTTGAAAATGCCGCTTTCGAAGGCGCAAGAAAAGGAATCATTCCGGGAGGGAATTCCGACAATTGCAGATCAACGACCCTGGACCTGTTAAGTCTGGCGGGTGTCAACGAGGCAACCGTTACAGTTTCACCCGATGTGATTGATACCAACACCGATATTGTCACGGTGACGGTAGTCCTTCCGATGTCAGCGGACAACGGGTTCGGAATTTCGGGTTTTTTGAATGGTCGGGATCTTGAACAAAGCGTTAGTCTCCGCGTGGAGCAAAGCAGTCTCAGTTCGCAGCCCGTAGGTGATGGAACCTACGGCTTCTGATCATCCTTGCAGCGTAATCGCGACTCAGAGACACGAACCGCAGAACCTGCAGCGCAATGAAAAAAGGCAGCCATGAGGACATGGCTGCCTTTTTTGTTTTCCGGAAAACTTTATCGAGTTTCGGCGGCTCGGAACTCGTTTATCAGGACTGCGAAGTCTGCCTAGGCTGCTTTCTTGCGCGGTCTCTGATTTTCGATTTCTGCAGGATCGAGCTCTTTGCGAAGGATCAACATGTCGTCAGGGGCTTCAATCCCCAGTCTGACGCGATCACCTGTCACTCGCACGATAGTCAATACAATCGACTCGCCCAACATAATCTTTTCGCTTTCCTTTCGGGAAAGAACGAGCATGTCGAGAAACCTCCTGGTGAATAACAATATTTATGATTGCGAATGAATAACTCAGACCAAACGGTCTGAAAAGGGTCTATCTATCTATTTCAGCTAACCAGATCGTAACGACCGGGTTGTGGTGCTTCGGCAAGCACCGCTTTTTTGAATCGCTCACCCGTTGAGCCGTAAAACAAAATCGAATTGTTGTCTGTCTCCCAGACCGCCGTGAGTTTGACGCTTCTCGGACCGTGCAGGCAGAAAAATATGCCGCAAAACTGTCCGCATTTTTTTAGTACTCTCTCGGTGACCTGAAATACTCCCTCCTCGAAATTGTCTTGTTGGCACAGCGTTTGAGCTACGAATTGTCTAAGTTGTGAAATCGTTTTGATTTTCAGAAGCTCTTGTTGCATCTCAGGCAACTCTCCTCGCTGTCGAGCTGCAGCGGCGTAATAGGTTTACAGCCGAAATTTTGTTAACACGTAAACTGGGTCAACAGTGCCAAGTATCGACAGGCAGTCCGTAGTGCCCCATGTAAAAGCGGGTATTTTCGGGGGTCGTTGACGGTCAGCTAAAACAAAAAAATCAATTAATATAATCTGAACAAACAAACTTTGACGGGACTTCGAGAGAGGTTTGTTTGTACCGGCCAACGCGCACTGAACGGTCATGAGGATTGAACGTCGAGCATCAGAACATCTGCGCATTGATCACACAGAATCAGCGCAATTGATGTGCGAATATTAGCAGCGCGAACAGTAGCAGCGCGAACGACCCGGCGTTACAGACAGACGCTCTTGCGGCGTCTGAGCAAAACGACGGCAACCGAAGAGAACATGGCCAGGGCCGTTGGTTCAGGAATCGCCGAAACTGATGAGGAAAGGGTCAGGTCATCGATGTACCATCCGTCACCCGAACCTGATGAATCCTCGCCTTGCGCGAATCTGATTGCGAATGAGTCGCCGGGATTAACCAGGCTGCTGAGATTTACGTTCGACGTAAAGTAAGCTCCGCCCGAGTTTCCAGTGTATGCTTCCAACCCGCCCAGCGTATCGGTGCTTGCGTCCATGACCTGATCGTAGTCAGTGACATTCGGCGCCGGCACATAATTGAAGGAGCCGCCGTTAACTTGAATCAGCACTGCACCACCATCGAAACCAGTTTCCAGGTTGTAATGATGTGTGAACGTGAGGTTCAGAAACATGTCTCCAGCAGTCATCACATAAGTGGGGCTGGTGAGATGATCTGTTGCACCAAAACCTGTATCGGGAGCAAACCAGTAGTTGACTCCGCTGAACGCGCCCGGATTGGCGGGAGCGAACCCGGTTCCGCCATAAGGATTCGAACCATGGAGGAATCCGTCAAAAGTCCATCCTCCGTCGCCACTCTCCCAGTCAGAATCAAAATACACAGTTTCCCCTTGAACTGATGCGCAAAGGCAAACAGTTAGAAGGAGTACCGCAGATTTCAAGGCGTGAATCATGGTCGTGGAATCCAGGTGAAGGACAGTCCGGAGGGCATACGCGGAGTGCGTTATGAACTATCAAAGCAGTTATGCAAATCACCAGATGGTCCTAGAATACCCTTGCGACCGAACCTCTGAAAGCAACGGTGCCGGCGATTGTGGTGAAAATCGCTCGAAACGCCGTTGGAACAGTGTGGGAATTCGACAAAAATCAAATAACGACCCAGTACACCCACTATTTTGAGGGATGATTGAATGGCGGCAACCGACGGAGTGTCTGCCGGTTTCAGAGTCGATACCCGGCAGTTTCGCGGGCCGGCGGACCTGCTTCTATATCTCGTCCGTCGCCACGAAGTGGATATCTCAGAACTTGCGCTGGCGAGTATCACTGAGCAGTTTCTGGAGTACATCGAGATTCTGAAAGTTATCGACATCAATATGGTTGGTGACTTCATCGAGGTCGGCAGCCTGCTTGTGGAAATGAAAACTCGCGCCGTCCTACCCAGGAATGAGCATGAGGTGGAACAGGCAGAGCAGGATCCCCGTGAGGATCTCGTTCAACGGTTGTTGATGTACAAACAGTTCAAAGACGCCGCGAATCTGCTGGAAGATCGCGCTTCGAACTGGCAGAATCGTTATTCACGCATCAGCGATGACGCTCCGCCGAAACGTGACAACATGCTTGATCAACCGATCAAGGAGGTTGAGCTCTGGGACCTCGTTAGCGCTTTCGGGCGGGTGTTGCGCGACAACCGGCCACCCCCGCGCGAGAATATCATCTATGACGAAACTCCGATCCAGGTTTACATGCAGCGAATTCACTCGCAACTGCTGGATCGCAGTCAGGTTCTTTTCTCCGAGTTGTTTCTGCCGGGGATGCACAAATCAGCGATGGTCGGCGTTTTTCTAGCCGTACTGGAGTTGTCGCGCTACCACAACGTGCGAGCCGAGCAGTCTGATCTCCACAGCGATATTCTGATTACTCCGAGCGATGGCTTCAGCCAGGAGTTGGACGTCACGAACGTGGACGACTACGATCCGCATTCCCGGACCGACGAAGATGCCTGATCTGCCTGTGATTAGCTGCGACAACTGCGGCGCCTGTTGTATGAAGATGGGCCATCCACCGTTTTTCTGGTCAGCCGGAATGGTGACGGTTGATGAATTCTGGGTCTCCATGCCGGCAGATATAAGAGAAGAATTGCAGTCCTATCTCAATTCGCTTGAGGACCCGACAGCAGACGTCGGCCAGCCATGTTTCTGGCTGGACATGCAAACAAAGAAGTGCCGGCACTACGAACACCGGCCTCAGCCATGTCGGGATGTAGAGATCGGCAGTCCGCCCTGCCGAACGGCGAGGGCGGACTTCCAGATAATCTAAGCGGTGCAGACTAGTCGATTGCCAATTCGACTTGATCAACGTTCGCAGAGAATGCTGCCCGGTTTGATGCCGCTCGATAGTCAATTTTCGCTCGAATCAATCCGGTTCCAGACTCAACAAATCTGGATAAATTGCCCGAGGCCGACGCAACAGAAACCTGATCGCCGAATCGGCTGGCTGCCCGCGAATCGATCAGCTCATACTGGCCGGTGTTGAAGTTCCAGAGTCTGATTTCCTGAGCCACTGCCGGCCTTGAAAACACGCTGGATTCGAGTGTCAGTTCCAGCGTTCCGGGGTTTTCACAGTTTCCAGAGCCTTCCACTTCAAAGCTGACGACCGCCTGAATTTGCATGGGGTCGCGGGATATCGAGTAATCCGTGTTGTCACTGGTAAACAAGTCAGTCTCAACGCCCGTTCCATTGCCTTGAACCACCTCGACGCGATCGAACGTTCCGTCGGCCTGTTTCACGGTCAGTCTCGCATAGTCATGGAACGACTCGTCGCGATCACGTTCGCCGTAGATGAGGAAGCGGACTCTGCCATTTGCATCTACGTAGTTGCACGCATTGCCTTTGATTATCCCGGTCAGGATTCCATCTTCATTCCCGGCCCAGCTGTCCATGAAGCTATTCTGGCCGGTCAATCCAGTACCATCACCCCACTGCTGAGCATCAATATCCCAGACATAGAGCTCGCATTGGGTGCAGTTGTCGGAGTAACCTTCCCAGCTGAAGACCATTTCGTCGATCGAATGCTCATCCTCAGCGAGAGTGAATTCAAACAAGTGGGTCGTTTCGCCACTGCTGCCGGGGTAGGGAGCAATGTATCGGTTCGCGTCATTGTCATTGCCGGATGCATTGGACGTCGCAAGCCGGCCATAATTGGTCGATCCGATTTCCGAATTGACGGGCATCGAGTTTCCGTCGATCTGGCTCCATGAGGTCGTGTTGGTACCAAAGACTTTGCGGTCTGTCCCCGCTGAACTGGCAAAGTCGTAAACGGTTTCAGTGCCGGGCCCGACACTGAAGGATTCACTCGTTGCAATTGTCGCGTCACCATCAGTGCCTGTGGCAACGATTCGAATCAACGAATCAGCAGAAAAGTCCATTGGCACCTGCCATACGTATTCAAAGACGTTGCCGCCGTACTGGTCGATGAAGTTCCAGGAGTCTCCGCCGTCGATGGAATAGTAAAGCTCCACAAAATCGACTTCAGCGTTGTTAGTGTCCGTTGTCGTCCATCGGATCGGTTCCAGCTCTCCACCAATCCAGGTTTCTCCGGCGGTAGGAGATAGAATTGAGCAAGCGGGGGTGGTTTCAGTGTATCGAGGTACCTGTTTTACAATGCAGTGAATCGCACCCGACGCCCAGATAATGTTGATGCACTGAATTGGAACGATCTCAATTCCCGGCCCCGCCGCTGCCTGCCAGACGGCCATCGCAGCTGCGTCTTCATCGTTGTAGCTGGAATTGCCACCGGGCGCGAAGTTAGTCCCGTAAACGGGAACAAAGATTCTGTCGTTTACGCGATACGCATTTGCGTACGTGTAGTGAGTACTTCCGGAATTCCATGCCGGCGGTCGATGAACGGTGTAGCCAAGCGACTCCATGTACGGGACCGCATTGTTGGTGACGTTGATTGCGGTCGAGTTGGACCCGGGAACAAACTCGGAAATGATGCAGGTGTCTTCGTCGATGAGGTACATCCACATATCGATGTGACCAGTGCCGTCCACACTGAAGGGAAGCTGTGGCAGAACGTGTAACGTGTCGACGCCCTGATATTGCTGGTAGAGCTCGGCGATTGAAGCAGGGCTGAATCCTTCCGAAGCCGGATTATCCAGGTTTACAAGTGCGGTCACGAATCCGCTGCGACCGGGACCGGGCTGAAAGTTTCCACCCGAGTAGTAAAGGCCTATGTCTTCGGTGAATTGATTGAAGTCGGCATCCCCGACGCGCGTAGGAATAAAGTTGTCGAGAGGACGTCCAGGGTAGTAGTGACTGTCTGCGATCGTGAGGGTGCCGTCGATCCAGACGAAATGAGGACCATAGTCGCGCATCCAGATCGATTCGCCCGGATGGATCATGAACTCGACTTTGTTCATGTCTGCACCCGCGTTGGTAAACATTGTCGTCGCAAAGTTTCTTTCGCTGACGTTGGGAACGACAACATAGGCGATTTCATCGTGAGCTGGATCACGTGTCAGCTCAGCCACCATGGCCGTCACGATGTCATCCCAGCCGGTGCCAAACTTGTATAGGACACCATGAACAGGCGCGTATTCGGGTGGCGAGGCAATGACGGAGCCGGTGGTTCCCTCCGCTCGGGCAACCTGCACTGCATACGGGTGCAGTGGCTGGTCAGGATCGTAGGGAGTGCCGCCTTCGCGAACACGCGTTAACGGCTGTTCATCCTGAAGTGATTTTTGAGCAAAGAGAATCGGCTGACTCGAAAGAAGCAGCAACAGCGCAAGCGCAAAGCGACCTGATTTACTAGGCATAGTTTCGATGTTCCGGGGAGGAGGGGTGTCAGAACGTATCGTACACCAATCCTCCTGGAATCAAGAACCACTTGTTGGCGCAAGTCGGTTTTTTCCGTTGGATCTTTGCAATTGTGTTCGGGTGATGTGTGCTCAATGACCGGGGATCAACTCTGCTTTGACAGGGCGTGCACAATTCTCCGCTGCCCATCTGAGCGCACAAAAAAAGCTCTTTCCCGAAGGCGGGAAAGAGCTGTGTTTGCCTGGCCGACGCTGACTAGCCGCCTTCGCTGCCGTCAGCTGAATCGTCATCCATCAGTGTTATCGAGTTGATGAAGTCAAGGTTCGGGAACTTCTCGCGAACCCATTCATTGCCCTGGGCTTTGAGATTGCCCTGGACATTATCACGACGACGGTTTTCGCCGTATTCGGTGTTGATCGAGCGAACGACATCCATGCCTTGAACGACCGCACCGAAAGGAGTGAATCCCTGACGGTCCAGCCCGTCGTTGTTACCAAGGTTGATAAACAGCTGGGTTGATCGTGAGTTCGGCAGACCTGTCTTGGCAAAAGTGATGGTGCCGATTGCGTTGGTGATTCCTGCATTTGCATCATCCATGATCGTTGACTCCGACCATTGGGACGCAACTTCAGGATCTCCGTGGATTCCAAACTGGAACATGAATCCGTCAATGGCGCGGAAGACGGCGATGTCCTCAAAGTAGCCGATGTCGACAAGGTTGTAGAAGCGGTCGGCTCCGTTGGGAGACTGCGCACGAACAACTTCAATTACGAACTGCCCTTTGGTCGTATCGACAAGCACCCGGTAAGTTTCCGGCGCCTGCTCGGCTGCAAGAGACGGGTCGAGCAGTGCTGGATGCGGTTCGTCGTCTGTTTCGTCTACGGCTGCGGCTGGTTCCTGATCACCGGCGTCATTACTGGTTTCGTCCTGCTGTGAATCTGAGTCCTGAGTTAGTAGGAGTCTGGGAGCTCCCGTCGCACAGCCGACGATGAAAATCAGAGCCAGCATTGCCGAAAGGGCTACGGCGACAAATTTGTGAAACATTGCATGCTTCCTTTTGAGTACTGAAAAAAACAAGGTGCCTGCCCGAATGGGGCGACACCGGCTTTCACAGACACCTTTTTTCAGGTGTCCTCATGGCCGTATCGTAGACGGATCGGCTCGGTTTTCCAATTGCAACACCTCCGGGAAGGTATGGCGCGGGGCCGGTTCGCCGTAAACACCGGCCGAGCCTAGAATACGGTCTTTCAGGCGGACACTCCGCCAGAACCAGCTATTTCTGCCTGCCAACAACGTTTTGAGATGCAGCCAACTCCTAAAAATTCACGTCGCCGATTTACCGAATTTCTTGAAAAGTTCCGTTCGGGAAAGCTCAAATCGGAGCACGATGATGAAGAAAAAAAAGACGGTGGCGAGGCTGAATCCGGCGACGAAAAGTCTGATTCAATAAAAGATCCGGAACGTAAGCAAAAGCGCCGCGGCTATCTCGCGCATTACATCCGGCGGTTATGGCCGCACTGGCGGATGGTGGCGTTGCTGGTTGCTCTAGCGATTGCAGTATCGGTGCTCGAAATCATCCAGCCGCTTTTCGTTCGCTACATCTTCGACGATGTGCTTCTTGCCGATGACACGCGTGAAGAAAAGATCTCACATCTCGCGGTAGCAGGCGCGTTTTTTCTCGGACTTGTTGTGACCGCCCGGATTCTTGGAATCTGTCGTTCATGGTTTCAGCGTCTGCTGAACGTTCGCGTAATTCTCACGCTGCGACGCGCGCTTTTTGACCACCTCCTGCACCTGCCGCTGGACCGTTTGTCTGACATGAAGATCGGCGGGATCATTTCACGCCTGACGGATGACATTAACAAAACAACCGGTCTATTGCAGATGGCGGTGATCTCGCCCGGGGTTGCGGTGCTGCGATTGCTGGTGGCGATGGTGATTCTATTCATCATCAACTGGAAGCTTGCGCTTACGGCGCTGGGCGTCATTCCGCCGATTATGTTGCTGTCGATGATCGCGATCCGCCGCATCCGTCCCATCTACCGTGCGATTCGCAAAGACGTATCTCACGTTGATGGAAGGGTCGGCGAAGCATTTCAGGGGATCCGCGCTGTTCGTTCCTTTGGCGGCGAACGTCGCGAAGATACGGAGTACACCGTCGGTCACCACGCCATTACGCGGATGCGCATGTTTGCAGCGCGGCGCGAGATCATAGTCTGGAGTGCGTGGGGTTTCATCATCGCGCTCAACTCGGTAGTTGTTACCTGGGCCGGGGGCTACTGGTACATCAATGGCGACGCAACGATCGGAGATATCGGCGCATTTCAGGTTTACATTCTCTACCTGCTTAATCCTGTCTGGCAGATCGTCGAGTCGATCACGGAACTTCAAAGATCGCTGGCAGCGATGGAACGCGTATTTTCTGTTCTTGAAGAACCGATGGACAAACCTGATCGCGACGATGCCGTTGAGGCGCCGCTGGAGGTCGAGGAGCTGCGATTTGAGAATGTGGGTTTCGAATACAAGGAAGGCCAGCCGGTTGTTCACGACTTCAATCTGACCGTTCCGGGAGGATCAGTCGTCGCGCTCGTGGGAAGGAGCGGTGCCGGCAAGACGACGCTTACTGACCTTGTAGCGCGTTTCTACGACCCCACGTCCGGAACGATCAAACTTAATGGCACCGATTTGCGCGACATCAAGTTGCGGTCCTACCGGCAGCTTCTCGGCGTTGTGCAGCAGGAAGTGTTTCTCTTCGACGGGACGGTATTTGAGAATATCGCGTATGCCAATCGCGACGCCACGCTTGAACAGGTGATTGAAGCGGCACAGCAGGCCAACGCGCATGAGTTCATTGACGATTTACCGGACAAATACGATTCGATCATCGGCGAACGGGGAGTCAAGCTTTCCGGGGGGCAGCGACAGAGGCTTAGTATCGCAAGGGCACTACTTGCCAATCCGCAAATCTTGATTCTTGACGAGGCGACCAGCAATCTCGATACCGAAAGCGAACAGTTGATTCAGCAGTCGATGACGGAACTGCTGCGTGACCGAACCACTTTCGTAATCGCTCATCGCCTTTCCACAATCACGCATGCGGATCAAATCGTCGTGATTGATGAAGGGCGACTTGTCGAATGTGGTAATCACGACGAACTGCTCGAGCGTGACGGAAAATACGCTGAGATGGTCAGGCGGCAACACGACGCCGTCAGCCTGATTTAGCGCGCTGAGGTCGGACTGCATGCCGTCAGAACGTGAAGTGCGACCAGAACGTGAAGTGCGACTTGTCGAACCGATCAGTCTTCCACTTCACGGTTCATAAGGCTGAACGCCAGGAGCCCTGCGCCGGCTAGAACACATGCCACGACCGCTACGATAAACCCGAGCAGATCGCCGGGGCGTTCCCAGAGCGATCTGCGTTGGGGCGGGCGCTGATCGGAAAGTCGCTGAGGACGATGAATGCTCCCGTTCGTCGAACCACGGCTGCTCATTGGACGCAGTCGTTGGGGCTGATGCGTCTGGGCTACTAGAACGGTGGCCAGGGCGGTTGCGGGCACATCCAGGCGCGTGCCGTTCGACGTGAGCTCCACAACGAGAGTTGGAGTTGTGAGCAGTGGGATGATGCAGAACACTGGCAACAGCTGGCAAATTGATGCAAATGATCTCATTGACGTGTCGATTCTAGTCGTTTGTTGCGTGATGGATAATGGGTTCGTTGTTGAAACGAATTTTCGCGCAGGTCGTTACCCCAAATTCTAATGATATTGTGAATTTGGCCCAACGGATGTTGAAAAACCAGCTGGTTAGATATTTTGCAAGATGAGCTCTAGTTTCTCATCGAGCCTCAAATCCGGACGGAATAGCTAGGAGCAATAAATGTTTGTTCGCGTCATATGCACGGCCTTAGGGATTGTTGCCATCGCTGTTGTCGCAGTGTCTGCGCAACAGGATGAATCTGATCAGGAGCAACGATGGTTTGACCATCGGGATGCCAACGGTGACGGAGTATTGACCGTCAATGAAATGCCTGAGCAGATGCGGCGAGGGTTTGCTTCAGCTGATACCGACGGAAATGGAACACTGACGATTGCCGAAATACGTCAGGCTCGCGCGAGGCAGCAGGAGCGTCAGATGGGCCAGCGTGGTGAATCGCGGCAATCGGTGCTGCAATCGGGTGAGGCAGGTGTCGAAGTCATTCGCGATATCGCGTACGTCGAGGACGATGCTCACGAACGACACAAGCTGGACATCTATCTTCCCGCCGATGCTGCTTCGGATGAAAACGAATCTGATTCAGCTTCTAGAGAGCCGCGTCCTCTGGTCGTCTGGGTTCATGGCGGCGGTTGGAGAAATGGTGACAAGCGTGGAACACCTGCGACGACGCTGCTTGAACACGGCTATGTCGTCGCATCGATAAATTACCGGCTATCAGGGCATGCGATTTTTCCGGCGCAGGTTCATGATTGCAAAGCGGCGATTCGCTGGCTGAGAGCCAATGCGGAAACGTACAACATCGATCCGCAACGAATTGGAGTATGGGGCTCGTCCGCTGGCGGGCACCTTGTCGCGATGCTGGGAACTTCCGGCGATGACGACACAATGGAAGGGCAAATCGGAGTAACAGGTGTTTCTTCCAGGGTCCAGGCGGTCTGTGACTGGTTTGGTCCGACAGACTTTACCGTCATGAACCGGCAGGCGGGAGCGCAGGGAGCGATTGATCATGACCGCTCCAATTCACCGGAATCACTCCTGTTGGGCGGACCGGTTCAGCAGAATCCTGATGCAGCCCGCGCTGCCAGCCCAATCGTCTATG
>JBCCFB010000130.1:0-17048 GCA_039029995.1 Planctomycetota bacterium | reverse complement strand
GAGCGTTCCGTTTGCACCGCCATATCGCGACTTTGCCCGTTTTCGATTTGTTGTTCACATCCGGTGATATCCAGCCAGCAAGACTGGACGGCTAATAATTATTAGATCATCATGCTGGGACTGCGAGTTTGCAAGTGGAAACCAGTCACTTTGTGCGACGGCACCGCGATATCCGGCAGATTTTCTGTCCGGTTGTGACCGTGTGGGAAGTTACGGCAGTGTTCCCGACCCATGTACCCGGATAGAAACAAGTCCTTTCGGTCCCAAGGCAGCGACGAATGATACCTGACCATGCAATCACGACAAACGATCTGCTTCCGCGCCTGAATCGGTTCTGGGAGTTGTCCGGCCGGAAGATCGAACTGATCAACAAGGAGTACGACGACGCCCAGGGTTCGCCGGTTTTCACCGTCCGCGGCAAGTACACAACGCGTGGCTGGACGGAATGGACCCAGGGTTTTCAGTATGGTTCTGAAATCCTGCAGTTTGACGCAACCGGAGATGAGGCATTTCTCGAATCGGGCCGGAACAGCACCGTCAACAAGATGGCGCCTCACGTTACCCACTTCGGAGTTCATGATCACGGATTCAACAACGTCAGCACGTATGGAAACCTGCTGCGATTGATGAACGAGGGTCGAATTCCTGAAGACCCGTGGGAACGGAATTTCTACGTTATGGCTCTACAGGCCTCCAGCGCTGTACAGGCGGAAAGGTGGACTGCGCTTAACGATGACGGGTACATCTATTCGTTCAACGGGCCACACTCTCTGTTTGCCGACACGATCCGCTCTCTTCGCGTTCTGGCGGTCGGACACCAGTTAGGTCATTGCATCATGGGTGAGAATGACCGTAAGACCAGCCTCCTCGATCGCCTGGTTCAACATTTGAGATCGACCGCAAAATACTCGGTCTACTACGGAAACGGCCGCGACTTCTACGATGTGCGTGGCCGCACGGCACACGAGAGCGTCTTCAATTTGAATGATGGGAATTATCGTTGCCCCAATTCACAGCAGGGCTTCTCCCCGTTCACGACATGGACGCGCGGACTGGCATGGATCATGGTCGGCTCAGCCGAGCAGTTGGAATTTCTTAAGACAGTCGGAGACGACGAACTGGAGCCGCTGGGCGGCAGATCAGAAATTGAAGCCATCCTGCTGGAAATGGCCCGGGCGACTTGTGACTTTTACATCGAGAATTCAGCGACCGATGGAATTCCATACTGGGACACCGGAGCTCTCGACATCCACAAGCTGGGCGATGACATTTACAGCCGCGAGTCTGACCCGTTCAATGATGCCGAACCTGTGGATTCGTCAGCTGCTGCGATCGGAGCCCAGGGTTTGATTCGGCTCGGCCGGTACCTCGATGACGCGCGTTACACACAAGCCGGACTTACGGTGCTCAATACTCTGTTGAGCGACAAGTATCTCAGTCTCGATGAATCGCATCACGGAGTCATTTTGCATTCGGTTTACCATCGTCCCAACGGATGGGATCACATACCGGAAGGACAGTCCGTCCCCTGCGGTGAATCCTGTATGTGGGGAGACTACCATGCGCGCGAAACCGCTCTTTACGTTCAGCGTCTGGCAAATGACGGCCCGTATTACAAATTCTATCTTTGAACCTCGCATAAATTTATGAGCAGGAAAGTTGCACTGGTAACCGGTGGTGCCCGCGGAATCGGCTTCGGAATCTGCCGGAAACTGGCGGCCGAAGGACTGGACCTCGTTGTGACCGGACGATCAGAGGCTGCGAAAGTTGACGCGGCTCTCGCGACTCTCAGGGAATCCGGAGTAGACGTTCACTACTGTTCAGGTGACATTTCCTCGACCGGGGACCGGGAGAGGTTGGTCCGTGAAACAGAGTCCCGTTTCGGGCGCCTTGATGTACTGATCAATAACGCAGGAGTTGCCCCCCGTGAACGTGCAGACATTCTCGAAGCAACAGAAGAAAGCTTCGAGTGGATCATGGGAATCAATCTGCAGGGCCCTTACTTTCTCACTCAGGCCTGCGCCAACTGGATGATTCAGCAGAAGGATTCGGACGACGCGTTTGACGGCTGCATCATCAACATCGGCTCTATTTCAGCGACGGTCGTTTCTGCGAACCGTGGCGACTACTGCGTTTCAAAAGCAGGCTTTGGAATGATGAGTTCACTCTTTGCGGCAAGACTCGGAGAGTATTCCATCCCTGTTTATGAAATTCGCCCGGGCATCATAAAGACTGACATGACTTCAGGTGTTACTGACAAGTACGAACGGCTGATCAACGAAACAGAGCTCCTCATTGATAAGCGATGGGGCGCGCCGGAAGACATCGCAAAACTTGCTGCAGCGATGGTTCGGGGAGACATGCCTTATGCGTCGGGACAAGTCATCTACGTAGACGGCGGACTCACGATGAACCGGTTGTAATTCAGTTGCCTTTCCGGCTGTTCACCCGGAACTTTTCTCAAACACCTTCAGTAAATGCCAGCGGAACCGGACCTGTTATTCCCGGAATCAAGTTATGAAGAAATACACGAAAATCGCCCAGCTGAAAACCGTCGAAAGCTTCCGCGAGCGCATCGAAGAACTGTCTCTGGATCTCACGGTGGACGATTCCATCCTCACTTCAGAGCAGAACTCACCGATGGCACAGCCTCTCAAAATCGGGGAGTTCAGTGTCGGCAACCGCTGGTGTATTCATCCGATGGAAGGGTGGGATGGCAATCGCGACGGTACCGCATCGGATCTGACAGAGCGGCGCTGGCGTCGCTTTGGGGAGAGCGGTGCCAAACTGATCTGGGGCGGCGAAGCAATGGCTGTCCAGCCCGATGGCCGCGCGAATGCAAATCAACTCATGGCGCTCGAGCCAAACCGTGGTTCACTCGAGAATCTCCGGAAGACTCTCGAAGAGGCCCATCGCGAAAAGTTCGGAACGACCGATGACCTGCTGGTCGGCGCGCAACTGACGCATTCCGGGCGTTTCTGCCGCCCCAACAGCCATCAACTTGAACCACGAATCGCATACCACCATCCGTTGCTGGATGAAAAGTTCGGCGTTGATCCCGAGGACGACTCGGTTGTCTGGACTGACGACGATCTGGAAAAGCTGATTGATTCCTACGTCGCTTCAGCAAGACTCGCCAGTGAAATCGGTTTCCGTTTTGTTGATGTAAAGGCCTGTCATGGTTATCTCCTGCATGAATTCCTGAGTGCCAGAAGCCGCCCGGGGAAATTCGGCGGAGACCTTGAGGGACGATCCAGGATTCTGACGACGGTGATTGACCGAATTCACGCAGAGATTCCCGGGCTTATTGTTGTGGTTCGGTTGAGCGTGTTCGACATCCTGCCTTTCAAAACAAGTACGGAAGTCGGACAGCCAATGGAATCTGAAACACCCTATGAATTCGGATTCGGCACGTCCTCTGATTCCCCTCTGAATTACGATCTGGACGAACCGCTCAAGCTGATTTCGATACTGAAAGACAAAGGTGTTGCCGCGGTAAACCTCAGTTGCGGCAGTCCGTATTACAACCCCCACATTCAGCGTCCGGCGATCTTCCCGCCGTCAGACGGATACCTTCCCCCCGAAGATCCTCTCGCAGGTGTCGCACGACAGATTAACGTGGTTGGTGAGTGCAAGGCTGCGTTTCCGGATCTTCCCTTTGTCGGATCCGGCTACAGCTACCTTCAGGACTACCTGCCGCATGTTGCCCAGGCGGTTGTCAGAGACGGCAAAGTGGATTCCGTCGGACTTGGCCGGATGGTTCTATCGTTCCCTGATTTGCCCGCCTGCACACTCGAAGATGGCGAAATGAAGCGGAAGCTGATTTGTCGCACGTTCAGTGATTGCACGACGGCTCCACGAAATGGCATCGTCTCCGGATGTTATCCGCTCGACAAATTCTATAAAGACATGCCTGAAGCAAAGCAGTTGATTCAGCTGAAGAAAGCCGCGAAGGTGTAACACAAGCGTTACGGATCCAGACAACAACCACCGGCGATTATGACTTGTCCGGACGATCAACTAATCGGATTAACATGATTCAAAACAATCTCAATCTGAAAAAAGCATTCGCTCGAGTACTTCGACTTTCGATTCTTGCCACGATGATCGTCGTCATGAACGGTTTTGCGGCGGCTGAAGTGTTCATCGTCTCCAGCGCGTCTGATATTGAAAACGTGCTGCCTGATCTTGATCCGGGTGATACCGTTGTGATGACAGATGGCAACTGGTCGGACCAGCAGATTGAATTTTCCGGTACCGGAATTAAGGGCGCTCCGATCACGCTGTGCGCACAGACACCCGGCATGGTTGTCCTCGACGGGAATTCCACGCTTGGTATTTCCGGTGACTGGCTTGTCGTCAGCGGATTGAGATTCGAAGGCGGCTCATTGAATTCCGGAAGCATCGTTCAGTTTCGCGGTGACCTTGGCCATGCCACCAATTCGCGTCTTACCAACTCAGCGATCGTTGACTACAACCCTCCGGATCCTGCGACGAGGTATTTCTGGGTTTCGCTTTACGGTCAACACAACCGGGTTGACAACAACTTCTTTCAGAATCAGGACCATTCCGGTGTAACGGTTGTTGTCTGGCGGGACACTCCGGAACCCGATTTCCACGTTATCGACAGGAACCATTTTGCAGATCGCCCCCCCGGAAATGGCAACGGGTTTGAGACGATACGACTGGGGACCAGTACTGAATCAGAAAGCGATTCCTTTTCCCATGTCGAAAGCAATCTTTTTGAACGGGTCGATGGCGAGATTGAGATCATTTCGAACAAATCGGGCGGCAATAGTTTCCGATACAACACCTTTTCAGAATCTGCCGGAACTCTCACGCTCCGGCACGGACATGGAAACCTTGTTGACGGCAACTTCTTTCTGGGAAATGGCAAGGATGCAACCGGTGGAGTTCGCCTCATCGGAGAAAACCAGGTCATAGTAAACAACTACTTCATGGAAACCGATGGTCGTGCAGACGGCGCGATCGCGGTAACAGCCGGCGTACCGAATTCGCCGTTGACCGGTTACCCGCAGGTAATCAACGCTGTGATTGCGCACAACACGATTGTCGATGTCAACGACGCAGCCATCGTGTTTTCCCAGGGGCTCGGCTCAAGCGGCCGGACTCTGCTTGCAGAAAACGTGATCATCGCCAACAACGTTTTCTACAGTACTCAGGACCCTCTTTTTGAAGGTCAGGAAGGGGCGGACTGGACATGGCAAAGCAATGTTGCGTTCGGTCAATCTCTAGGCCCCGTAGCCGGCAATCCCGGCGTAAAAGTAATCGATCCGTTGCTCGCCCGGGATGCCGGTATGATCTGGCGACCTCAACGTGGCAGCCCGCTGGTCAATAGTTCCGCCGGCGGCTTCAGCAGGTTTGCCCGACTGGACATTGACGGGCAGGAACGTGTCAATGCATTTGACATCGGGGCTGACGAATCATCTGCTGGAGAAGTGACAAGAGGAGTACTGACGGGTGCTGATGTCGGCCCGCCTTTGACAGTTTCCCTGTCCACGAATGTGGTTAGCGAGGCGGATGGAAATTCCGCATTGACGGTGACTATCGTACGCAACAAATCCTTGTCCGATCCGCTGAACGTGACGATCAGTAACAGTGACACCAGCGAAATCTCCATACCGATATCGTTGATGATTCCCGCCGGCCAGTCAGCCGCAACCTTTGATGTCAACGTTATCGATGACAACAAGCCCGACGGAGATCAGGTGGTTACGATCACCGCCTCCGCTACCGGACATCCGGCTGGATCGGCAACACTAACGGTGACGGACGACGACTAGGTTGCCGGATTCAACCTGCAGCGATCCGGGTTTCGATTTCTAATGACAACAAAAGACGCGCATACTCGAGCGCTAGCCGTTCCCGGTTGCCGCTTTGTCTATCAGCTTTCTGACTTCTGTCAGGAGTTCATCAATCATGAACGGCTTGTTGATAAATTGACAACGCGGATCACGCGAAACAATCTCGGCGGTGTTTTCCAGGTGATAACCTGACATCAGAATCACAGGAACATCGGACTCCTCTCGAATCAGTCCCAGCAAATCGATGCCACTGATTCCAGGCAGCATAATATCTGTAATTATTGCGTCGATCTGAGTTTGATCACTAAAAAATTGATACGCGGATTCTGCCGTCTCAAAGCTGGCGACTTCAATACCTCTGGCGGACAGATTGGCTTCAATTGCTTCTCTTAGTTCTTCTCGATCTTCCACCAGAATCACTCGAATGGTCCCGTTCTCGGGAGCTGCCGGAACATTTGAACGGGGAACGTTGCGATCCTCTTGTTCGACCTCGACAGACGGAAACATAATACGAATTTCCGTTCCCTGCCCGACTTGAGACTCAATACTCAGCGTTCCACCGGACCTGACAACTGTGCCATGTACCGTGGACAGTCCGATTCCCGTTGCTTCGCCCCGTGGTTTGGTTGTGAAAAACGGTTCCGTAGCGCGTCGCCGTACGTCTTCAGCCATCCCTGCACCATTGTCGACAACATCGAGGCAAACGAATTCTCCTGCTCGAACCGACCTTCTATCTGCCTGCTGCTTCGAAAGGTTCTTCCGGTCAACTTTGATTTGCAGCGTTCCACCCGCTGGCATCGCGTCAACCGCGTTTCGCAACAGATTGAGAATCAGCAGACGAAGCTGCGCAGGATCAAAACTGATGTTCGCACTTTCAACCTGCAGACTCCTACAGACATTGATATTCGCTGGAACGAAACTCTCAATGACCTGCTGCAAAGAGTCCAGGCTTTCAACAAGACAGATCGTTTGGGACTGAGGAGTATCTATTCTTGCAAAAGCCAACAGGCCTCCGGTAAGTCTGCATGCCTTGTCCTGGACTTCAATGAATCTGTCACGCAGGTTCTCATTTTCGACCATCTCTGCATAAATCCCGATGACGGTCATCAGGTTGTTGAAGTCGTGTGCCAGCCCGCCACAAACTTGAGCAAGACTTTCTAGTCGTGAAATCTCGTAGATTTTGCTTCGATCCAGAACTTCCTTGTTGATATCCTGCACCGACGTAACATAGCCGCCGCTGACGGGACAATCCGACCTACAAACCCGAACCCAGAAACTATCGGCGAACTCCGGGCTGAGTTGCGCCTCCATGGATTGGACGCTGGTTACTGAAACATCATCGGCACAGATAAGCTCAGATTCATTGCGACCAATCCACGCAACCTTGTTAAAGCCTCTCCGGCCAAACAACGGTCCAACGAGTTCCTGGATGACGCCTTCAGAGTCAGAGTAGACCAGGCCATCAAAAGTGCCGCTTACGATGGTCGCATATTTCGTCGCAAGAGACTGATGCCAGAGAATCAGACCAACAGCTCCCAACGCGACAGATGACGAGATGAACGCGAAGAAAATGAGATCGTTAGTGGAAGTCTCGACAACCGGAGACCAGCTACCGCTTTGAATCAGGTACGACACCGGAATGGATATCAAAACATGAGCTATCGCAAAACTGATCGACCAGAAGTTGGATCTTAAGAAGATCGAAACGACTACCGGCACCACAATCCACATGCTGAGATAATATGGACTGGCAGTCATAAAGAACGAAAAGAAGATTGCCGCCGAGCAGAGTGTGCACATCAAGAAAACAACGGCGGTTTGCGACTCAATTCGGTGACTCATGTATGCCAGAAGACAACAGCATATTCCCAGACAGAACGCTGTTCCCAGTTGAAGCAGATAAATCGTGCCGCCTTGATTGCTCAGACACAGATGATTCCAGCACGCAGTCGACGCGCATAAGACCGCGATCAACAACAACGTGCGTCTCAAAGCACTTTCGGATGAATAAACATCAAATCGGGAGACTGAATTGCTCAGCGGCACCATCTCGTTTGCTTCTCCTTGCAGACCTCTGATTCAGCTTACGGATCGCGAAAGCTTCGAGAAGGTCGATTGATAGCTCATTCGGAAGACTGGCAGGTCACACCAAATGGCAATGGGGGGATAGGGGGGAGTGCTCTTGGTAAATCATCTCACAGTAAATCATCTCATACGACACCGCCCTCAATTGAACTCCAACCAGTACATCTGGCAGTAATTTTCCAGGAGGGAGACCGAACGGAGACGTCAACGATTTGCAGGCAGCAATCCTGCACTTTCGAATTCGAGAGCAAATTCCTCTCGAACACGTTGCCTCCATTCAGGGTGGTCACTGGCGAAGCCATGACCACCTTGTGGAACGGTAATCAACCGGCACGAGTTACCACCAGCCTCCAGCTTTTCGTGCAACGCAATCGCCGTCCTGTAACTGACAAGGTCATCGAACGCAGCATGAAACATCACGACCGGGGGCATGCGAGGATCAAGTTGATGGACAGGAGATAGCTCCAACGCGTCCTCACCAAAGCGCGAAGGGGTATAGCCCGTGTCAGGTGAGGTATCGGTCACCGCTGATTGCAGCACAACCATCGCAGGTTTTGACTGCGGAGACGTCCCGGGATCCGATCCAGGCGGCGCAGTTTCAATCGCCGTCCACATTGCGACATGCCCGCCTGCAGATGTTCCGCCGACAATGATGCGCTCAGGATCGATGCCGAGCTCCGCTGCATTTTCCACAACCCAGTTGAAAGCTGCCCGCGCATCGTCAACCGAAGCGTGCGGACTGGTTCCAAACCGGTCTTTCGTCCGGTAGTCAGGTGCGATACCGACCATACCGTTGTCTGCAGCCCACTGAGCCATCGAGGCAGATTTCTGCGGAGTTCCGCGGGTCCAACCACCACCGAAAAAATAGACGAACGCCGAACGCCGGTCATTCGCAGTCCAGCCGTCGGGTTTGAACACGAACAAATTCATGGGGTTTTCGCCCTCGCGGTATGACATCGTCTCCGCGCCCGGCAACCGATCAAGCGTCACTTCATTCGTAGATGAGGGCGCGACCGAACCGGTGCCTTCGGGGGATGCGTCGCCGGAAGGGTCTTCGATATGAAGGTTGTCCAGTAGAAAATCAGCCACCTTCGTAGATGAAGAACTGAAACCGACTCTCCCGACAACTGAATTCCCTTCAGTAATTGCCGTATGCATAGGGCACCCGGAAACTTCCAGTTCCCCGAACAAAGAGTCGTTCATCCAGACCACAACGGAATCGGGACCAAGCGTTGCCGACTCACCTGTGTCCGGCCTCGAGTAGACCATGCCGTCAGTGTCATGGTCATTGACCCAGATTTTCAAGTTAATAGGTTCCGTCGAATCGTAAGACACAACCGCGACAGGATCGTCGCCAACACGTAGTTTCAGATACTGCTGCTGGTACATTTCGAAGCCGAACGCACGCCTTGCTTTTGAATTCAGTACCAGGCTGGCACCGGGTCCCCAGGGGCCGACACCGAAGATGACGGTCGATGATTCGTCGCCGAGCGACGGGTCGTTGTTCAGCGCATCGAACTCGATGTACATGCTTCCAAGCGCAGAAGTACCGACGTTGTACTCCATGGATCCACCGCGATCCGGATCTGAGTCATTGAATCTGGCAACGTTCCCTGCCCCGAATCTCTCCTCTCCGGAAACAACCGTAACCTTATCAACCCTTTGAAGCTGGGGAACTTCCGGAACGCTTCCGATCGGGAAGCCTTCGAAAGTCTCATGAAGATAGACCGCACCCCGGCTTTGCGATTGAAACTGGCTTTGCGATTGAACCAGAAGTCCTTGTACCGGTTGAGCCAGGGCCAGAATCAGAATACACGGGATTAGAAATCTGGTGAAAACAGCAGCATAGATATACATCGGATCCTCTTTTCGAAAAATCTGAAGACCCAATTTTCAATTCATAGTTATGAATCTGTCAAGTTAATCCGGAAATCAGAGCCGAATATTTTTTTCCGGATTCTAGCCGCTAACCGGCCCGCTGGTTTCTCCAGCGGAGAACTCCGAAGGAATAACGAGATCCACGTGGATCATGTTCTCGTCCGGTTTTTCAGCTTTGCAAAGCAGTTTGGCTGCCTCCATTCCGATGACGTCGGGGTTGCTACTGGCACTCGTCAAGTAAGGATGGATCTCGGTACAGACCCTTGTTTGATCCACCGCAGCAAGACTGACTTCTTCCGGAATTCGAATTCCGTGCAACAGCGCGAATTGATGGGCTCCGCGTGCCATGAGCCCGTTGTGACAGATCCATGCTGTCGGGGCTTTTGACAGATCGCCATCGAGACGGTTCATAAGCTCTTCAGCACAATCAAACCCTTCCTGTCGATCGCCGCCCTCGACGCCTACAACAAACCTGTCATCCACTTCGAAACCGTGAACGCCAAGGCAGTCCCGAAGAGCCGCCAGTCGCATTTTGTATCGTCCGAGCAGGCAATTGCCTCCGAGCCACGCGAATCTCTCATGACCAAGGCCGAGCAGATGCTCGACCAACTGCTCAAGAGATTGTTTTTCGTTGGGCGTTACGGAATGACAAAGGCCCGGAGCACTCGCGTAAACCGTCAATAGGCGGACGTGAAGTTGCCCGAGTGCCTTCAGGAATGACTCTGCCACTTCGCCGAATACAACGATGCCCTGTAGAGGATCACGCTGGCCAAGAAGTTCAAGAAGCTTCTTTTCGTCGAGATCACCTTCTCCGCCGAGGAAAGTCGTACTGATCCGCGATTGCTGCAGAACTTTGAACAGCCCTTGTTGAACATGGCTGAATGTATTGCTTGGCTGATCAAGTTTGAGGCCGCTCCGCTGGACAATGCCGACATAATTTCGCTGGGCCTCGGGGGAATGGACCTGCTGCATCCCTCGCGGTGCGTAGCCGTTTTCTACTGCTACCTGCCATATCTTGTTGTAGGAGCTATCGGAAACTCCTTCTCGACGGCCGTTCAGAACCAGAGAAACCAGCGACTGTGAGACGCCCAGTTCCTTTGCTATCTGACTTTGAGAAATCCTTTTCGCCATCGCCTTTTCTCCCGCTTGCCCGAATACGCCGTTGTTTCATAATTCAACATAATAAATTCGCGGTAAAGACGACATTTCCAATGCGCGCCGAGACGCAAAGCGACTACCATAATAATTATGAATTCTGCAGATGAGTCGATGCCGACCGTTCTGGTCATTATGACAGAACAGGAAAAGAAGGAATTCCTGCCCCCCGACCTGGAAGGCAGGCTGCGCGAGCTGTTTCCAGCCCTTAAATGGGTTGCAGCCCCTGTCTCCGAATCTGATTGGCACAACCTGCTTCGTGAAAACAGTCCCGAGATTGTCCTATGTGCCTGGGAAACCCCGGTACTGCCGGATGATTCCGCCGAATACTTGAAATACGTATGCTACCTGTGCGGTTCGATTCGAAAACTCATCCCACGAGAGTTGATTGTACATGGTTTGAAGGTCACCAACTGGGGCTCGACCATCAGCAACACCGTTGCCGAGTGCTCACTTCTTCTCATCCTCGCCGCACTGCGCCGTGTTGGCAACTGGAGCGTGGATATGAGGACCAGGGGTTTGTGGAAGGAGGGGCGCCATCCGGATACGCTCAGCCTCTTCAAACGGAAAGTCGGCCTGCATGGGCTTGGAGCGATCAGCCGTGAACTAGTCAAGCTACTCAAGCCGTTTGAGGTGGAGATAGCATCGTACTCCCCGAGTGTTCCAGAAGAGACTTTCAACCAACTGGATGTTCGTCGTGCCGAGACGCTTGAGGACCTGTTCTCAACCTCGGACGTCCTTGTAGAGCTCGCACCGGGCAAGCCCGAAAACTACCACCTCGTGGGAGATGAATTGCTCAGCCTGCTGCCACCGCAGGCAGTATTCGTAAACCTTGGACGCGGAATGGTGGTTGATGAAGACGCACTGGTTCGCGCGAGTAGAGAACGCGGGCTTCATATCGCGCTTGATGTTTACGAAACCGAACCATTGCCAGCCGATTCGCCGCTTCGAAGTCTCGAAAACATCACGCTTCTGCCTCACCTGGGTGGACCGACTCCAGATCGCCGACGTGATTGCGGCGAACTGGCACTTACCAATCTGGAAAACTATCTCAGCGGAAAACCGCTATTCAACCTGATCGATTTGGTTACCTATGACCGAGCAACTTGATATCCAGTGGGGCATCTCGACTCTCGGGTGCCACGAACTTGACCTGCGCTCCATCTGTGAGCTGGCGGCAAGACACGGTGTTCACCACCTTGAAATCCGCAGCCTCGCAGACTGTTTGAATCTGGCTGACTATCTGGACACAACCTATCCGGATGATCCTGATGCAGTGAATCAGATTCTGGGAACGCACAATCAGTCGATTATCGCACTGAACAGCGGCTTCACCTTGATCGACGCCAACGAACAGGCACGAAACGAGCTGTTAGGATTCGCTCGATGGGCGGAACGATTGAAGGTTCCGTTTATTCGCGTTTTCGGCGGCAGTTCCATGAACGCTCCGCTTTCGCGCAGCGAGGTCATTTCGGCCGTCGCCAGCCTCACATGGTGGCATGCAGTGCGCGAAGAAAATGGCTGGACTACCCGGATCGCCTTAGAGACTCACCACGGTTTCAGCAGCGGTGCCCGGTGCCTTGAGCTTCAGGAGGCCTTCGGTAACCCGCTGGATGTCATCTGGGACACGCACCATACGTGGAAACTTGGAGCCGAAAGTGCCCGTCAAACCTGGGCGCAGATTTCGCACATGGTCCGGCACCTGCACATCAAAGACAGCATCCCCGTACCTTCCGCCCGTCATGAGTACTCATACGTACTTCCCGGTAAAGGGGATTTCCCGGCTACTGACGTCTTCACTGTCCTTGCCGAGAACTCATTCAAGGGCGTCGTCTCTCTGGAATGGGAGCGTAAGTGGCATCCCTATATGACTGACCTGGACGAGGCCCTTACTGAATTGAGCCGAAGCGGTTGGATGGCCGGCTCTCCGCTACAACCGGTTATTGAGCAGCCCTGATTCCTGCCTGTCGAACCAGAGCGGTTCTGAATTTCGCTTAACTTAACAGCGTGAGAATGGACTCAGCATGTACGAAATCGAACGACAAAAGGACTTTCTCGTCGGAATCGATTCTGATGGCTGCGTGTTTGATTCGATGGAGCTCAAACACAAAGAATGCTTCATTCCGAACATCGTCAAGTTCTACGATCTCCAATGCGTCAGCAAATTTGCGCGCGAAGCGGCGGAATTCGTAAATCTCTACTCCCGAAGTCGCGGTACAAATCGTTTCCCCGCATTGATACAGACTCTGGAATGGTTGCAGAATCGACCGGAAGTTGTCGCTCGCGGAGTTGCAATCACTGTCCCTGAGTCTTTGCGTGAATGGACCAACAGGGAATCCAGACTCGGCAACCCGTCACTCAAAGCGGAGGTTGAACGAACATCGGACCCCGATTTGTCCCGCGCTCTTCAATGGAGCTTGCAAGTCAACGAGGACATCGCCGCAATGGTCAGCGGTTTGAAGCCGTTCCCGCTGGTTCGCGAATGCCTCGACAATCTCAGTGAACATGCCGACCAACTGGTAGTATCCGCGACACCCAACGAAGCTCTGGTCTGCGAATGGAATGAACACGACCTCGCCAAATATGTCGTCGAAATCTGCGGCCAGGAATCCGGATCAAAAAAAGAAACTCTTAAAAATGCAGATAAGTACCCTGCAAATCAGACGTTGATGATTGGTGACGCGCCCGGCGACTTCCGTGCAGCTACGGAAAACCGCTGTCTCTTCTTTCCAATCAATCCAGGGGCCGAAGAAGACAGCTGGCAACGGTTGTTTGAAGACGGCATTGACAGGTTCCTGGGTGGCACCTTTGCCGGAGATTACCAGCAAAGTTTGCTGGAAGAATTCGAACAATACCTGCCGGAATCTCCCCCCTGGCAGCCGGCCGCTTAGTCCAGACGAAATGCGACCGGGTCGGTTCGATATCTATATCTATTGCCATTTCTCAGCCATAGTGATGCTATGAACTGTCAATCCATGTTTGCGTTCGGAATTGCGACATGGCCTGCATAAGAAATCCATGCCGGATGTCACATCATCTCACGGTTTGGCGCATTGGGTTCTGTATCCGTTTCACCTGAACCCAGGGAGCCCGCAATGACTTGCAGATTTTTTTGCCTACTTATCACCAGTTTTTTATGTTCAAGCCTGTGCATGGAGAACGAGTCTTCGGCCCAGGATCTTTACCGACTGGCATTCTTCAACACACCATCCGAAAACCGTTTCACCTATCGAACAGATTCCGAAGCAAGGTTTACGATTTCGCCCGGTGGGACAGTGACTGAAGGACCATTTCAGTTCGTTGAGTTTACGACCTTCGAAGATCTGCGGGATGATGTTGTCGGCCAGTGGTTTCTCGTCGATCACGACCTGAACGTTGGCTCATTCGAGGTAACGGCGTTTGCCGAGTCAGACATTCCCGACGTTGGAATTGTTACTCCTCCTGATGGAGAACGTGTAATGTCAGGCACAACGGTTCCCGTTGTTTACTCGGCAACACCATCGCCGGATTTTCTGTTCTGGACCTTCAATTTCAACAACGAAGAAATTTCCATCGCTCCCTTTTTCGGTGGGATCGCCGGCTTTCTGGAACCCGGAGTTCTTGAGTCTTCTGTCCGCCTTCAGGGAAGTGCTCAAATCAACAACGCAGGGTTTGTCACCAGTATCGACGACAATCAACTTACCTTTGACATCGCCTCTACTGCCACCATCGTCGGAAATTCGCCGGAAACCGAAGTCATCTTTTTCGTCAACTCGATCGTCGGCGACGTCAACCGGGATGGAGTGGTTTCATTGCTGGATATCCAACCACTTGTGGATCTGATCGCCGCCGGCGAATATCAGTTTGAAGCGGACATTAACGGCGATGGCTCGGTAACTTTGCTCGACATCAATGCATTCCAGGACTTGCTCGGCAGCCAACCGTAGAAGCACTGTGGTTGATCGCATATCGAGCTCCGAATGAAGCTTGACATGCTTCACGAGGGACCAATGGCGGAAAACCGGCACGACAGCTAATCGGTAATCCCGTTTCGCTGTCGTGCTTCGCCCGTTTTTTTCATCGTTTCATGGCACTCTATTGCTCAGCGACCGCTAACGATTTATTCATCGTCACCTCGCGGCGTCCACGTCAGGAATATCCCGTAGGCTTCACTGTTGATGAATTCGAACGAAAGTCTGATATCGCCTGTAACGTAGGCCATTGAGCCATGCGGTTCGTCCGCGGTCAGTCCGCGTCTTTCATCGGGTTCGCCCAGAGTCGTCGCCACCTCCACTGGATTGCAACCGATTTTCAACCCGCTCTCCAGCGACCCACCGAACTCACGCCTGGACGGAAACGAGGGATCTGAAAACAGCAGCTGGATCATTACGAGTCCGTGTTCCGGAGAGACCTTGAATGTAACCCCACGTGGATCGTAGTTAATAATTCGCATTTCTGATCCATCGGCAATCACGGCGTCGTTTGTGGGTTCGCCAAATACCGACATAATCTCGGCGGCTGAGGAACCAAATCCAATTTCTCCAAAGGTTCCGTCACGCTTGAGAACGAGACCCGAGTCATCAACGTCGTCATCCCTGGGAATGATTTCCATCTCAAAACCGTCCGGCGCAACGATCTCAAAAAGCGACCGGTCCATGGGTTCATCGAATTTGAGATCACTTACTTCCACGCGGGGAGATCCGTTTTCCCCGCCAACGATGATCAGGTGAGGAAGGTGCGTCACACGGTTTACGACAACTTCCGCAACACCACCTTCCGAGGCATCGACCTGGTAAACAAGGTAGTCGGCTCCGTCTTCTGAATATTCCCGTACAAGCCTCGATTCATCCACATCAGCCCCTTTGACTACTGCGAGCAGCTCCGACATCGAAGCGCGCGCCTGTTCAACGTCGTATAGCGGCACGATCTGCCCGCGTTTAATTTCACGATTGAACATCATTGCCCTCCGGGCTGAGAGATCCATGACCATTACATTGCCCATGCTGTTTTCCTGCCGGAAAAGGTCCGGTTCGACAACCCACGCCTGCATCGACCGAATGACCTCGCCGTCAGGTCCGATGACACGACTTGTTGCCTGAATCGTCTGAACATTCTCGAGGGCCTCCTGGACCTGAGCGAACACCGGTGAAACATTTCCCGGCAATACGTTGAGAATCGTGATCACGACAGCAGCAAGAACAACGGTAATTGCAGAACGGAACATGAGCTTTCCTTTCCAGTTGTTTTTTTGATCCTGCCGCAATTCCGTATTCTCAGGCGCCAGCCTCGACGCTTTATCAACAACGCGCTGGACGCTTTCGCCGTCCACCGGTATCTGATTGATCGATTCAATTGCAGACTGAAGCGAGGGCAGGAGCGGTTTGTCACTTCCCGAATTGGATTCGCGACTCATCGGTGATCTCCCGAAACGGTCTTGCGGAAACTCTTCTCAAGATGACGGCGGGCTTTGGAGAGAGCGGCGGCAACCGCATTCTTCGATCTACCGGTCTGACCGGCGATCTCGTCATGAGACATCTTCTCAAAAAAGACAAGGCAGAAGATTTCAGCTTGAACAGGAGGCAACTCACGAAGCGACTCGCGCAATCGCTCTTCCAATTCAGACGCGATCAGCCGGCTTGCAGGATCCACACCGGATGGGTCCCCGACAGCTTCGTGTAACGTCTCGATTTTTTCCAGCCGCCTGCCTTTCCTCAGCAAGTCGATCGCGCGCCGGACTGCGATGCTCTTCAAGAGCCCGCCCCAGACGTGATCATCTCTCAATCGGAACTTACGGAAAGCTTCTACGAACACCTCCTGACTGACATCCTCCGCATCAGCCCGATTACCCAGCACTCGAAGCGCAGCGCCGAACACATTTGCCGCATGCTCGCGAACGATCGTGTCCCAGGTCTGCATCTTCTGCCAGCTCCGTTTCCTTGAGCAACGACCGGATACCCGGCCGTCGAGAGTAGATCGAAGAAAGTACTTTGCAGATTACCTGATTTCTTGAAAGATCCTGCGTTCAGATATCAAATGTCCGAAGGGATCTAACAGATTGTCCAAATTTCGCTGCGTCAACTGGCTTTAGCCAATCCTAGAATTTCGGTGGGTGGCAATCGAAGAAAT